>JAJFBF010000084.1 GCA_020697295.1 Moraxellaceae bacterium
CGACCCAGTCGTTGTGGAAGGGCTGGGCCGAGGCGACGGTGACTTCGTCCTTGCTGGCGGCGACCGCGAGGATGCCGTGGCGTTCGGCAAACTTGTAGGACATGACCTGGGTCACGTCGCCGGCGCGGATCTTGATCGGGTCGATATGGAATACTGGCTGCCCGGCCTTCTGCCCCAGCCACTCGGTGAGCACGTCGAGATTGAGCAGGCCGGTCTTGTCGCCCTTGCCGGTGTCAGCAAAGTTGAACTGGGCGAGCACCTGCAGCGGATGCCAGTTGAGCTGGTCGCGGGCGCGCGCGGTGGTGCCGACGAGGTTGGCGTCGCGCGCGCTGATGCGCCCGTCCTTGAGCAACTCGTCCAGGCACCAGCGCAGGTCGATGCGAAAGGAAAAGGGGGCCTTGGCTATGGGCTTGTTCATGTCTGTGGTGGCCCTGTCGTGATGGCGTGACTATACCGTGTGCCGGGACAGGCGCCAGTCCTTCTGCCCATGCCGGCGCCGTCCCTTATACCCGGGCCGTGACCGCGGTCCGGCAGCGGCGCCGGATCCCGCCACTGAGCCGCACCGCCCCGGGAGCGGTTACGCGGACGGTACGGCAGGCGGGACCGGGTGGGGCTTTAATGAAGAGGTCGCGCCGGCATGCCAGGCCCTGACCGGCAGCCAGACGCCCGCCGGGCATCCGCCCCGGTCGCGGCAGATCACGCCTGGTCCCGGCCGCAGGGCCGGCCACCATCTGGCCACCGCCCGCGCCTTTCCGGCCCATGCCTCGCAGGGAGCGATCATGCCGGTACTGCTCTATGCCCCGGGTTCGGCGGCGATGCCGTCGTTTGCCGCTGTCACGCAACTGCCCGACTCCCTGGAGGAGGTCACCGGCCTGTGGCTGGACGCCGCCCCCGACGCCCTGCTCGAGCTGCTGCCCGGCCTGCGCCGCCATGCCGGTGCCGCCCACCTGCCGGTGTTCACCCGCGCGGCCCCGCCCCTGGCCGTGGCCGCCCTCGCCGACGGCCGCGCCGACGATGCCGGCAGCGCCGCCGTCCTCGCCGCCGCCTGGGCGCCCTCGCCCCTGCTGCTGCCAGGCGCCGCCCCGGCGCCGGCCCTGCGCCTGGCGCGCTATCTTTACCTCCGGCCCGGCACCTGCCTGCGCCCGCTGCGCGACTGGCGCCACGCCGCCACCTATCGCTATCCGCTGGCCGAGGCCTTCGCCGATGACGGCGACGCCGCCGGCCTGATCGCCGGCCTGCTGGCCCCGGGCTGGCTGGCTCCCCTGCGCCTGGTCGACCGCCTGCGCCGCTGCGGCCACTGCCATTCCACCCACCTCAACTATGTGGATGTCTGTCCGCAGTGCCACGCGCTCGGGATCGTGCGCACGCGCTTCGTACACTGCTTCACCTGCGCCCATGTCGCGCCGGAAGTGCGCTTCCAGCGCGATGAACAACTGGTCTGCCCGCAATGCCTGACGCGCCTGCGCCATATCGGCGCCGACTACAACCGGCCCATGGAGCAAATGCATTGCCTGGCCTGCGAGCACATGTTCATGGAGGCCCTGGTGCTGGCGCGCTGCCTGGCCTGCGACCACGAGGACACGCCGGAGCGGCTGCCGGTGGCGCCGGTCCACGAATACGGCCTCAGCGACCGCGGCCACCAGGGCGCGCGCGAAGGCGCCCTGGCGCTGCCGGAAAACCGCCTGGCCCGCCCCCACCGGATGGATGCCGACACCTTTGCCGGCCTGCTCGACTGGCAGCTCGGCCTGGCCCGGCGGGACGGCAGCGCCCACGCCTTCTGCCTGCTCGGCCTGCGCCTGGAGGTGCCAGACACGCTCGCCGCCCACCTGGGCAATGTCGGCCTTGCGCAATTGCTGGAAGCGTTCGCGGCCCGTCTCGGCGCCCTGCTGCGCGACACCGACCTGGTCAGCCGGCCGGCCGACTTGTGTTTCTGGCTGCTGCTGCCGGACACGGGCATGGCGGGGGTGGCGCGGTTGCTGGAACGGGTGGCGGCGCTGGCGGAGGACACCCGCCAGCCGGACGCGCCGCCCCTGCAGGTGCGCGCGGCCGCCTTTTGCGCACCCGCCAACCTCTCCGTGGGAGAGCGGGCCTCCGACCTGCTGACCCGCCTCGCGGTCGAACGGGACGCGCCGGAGGCCTGAGCGAGCGGAGCCGATCCGCCGCCGGACGCTTGTAATTCGTGGCGCGAGCCCTATCTTGTGTGCAGTCACCTCCAACAAGGACGCCGCCCTCATGCGCCAGATTGCCGCCCTGTTCGCCCTCCTCTCCGCCCTGCTGCTGTCCGGCTGTGGCTACAACACCATGCAGGCCCAGGACGAGGCCGTGAACTCCGCCTGGTCCGAGGTGCTCAACCAGTACCAGCGCCGCGCCGACCTCGTGCCCAACCTCGTCAATGTGGTGAAGGGCTACGCCTCCCACGAGCGCGACGTGCTGATCAAGGTCACCGAGGCCCGCGCCAGCATCGGCAACGTCAAGGCCGACAGCTCGGTCATCAACGACCCGGCCGCCTTCCAGAAATTCCAGCAGGCCCAGGGCGAGATGAGCTCGGCGCTGTCGCGCCTGCTGGTGGTCGCCGAGAATTATCCGCAACTGAAGGCCGACCAGAATTTCCGCGACCTGCAGGCGCAGCTCGAAGGCACGGAGAACCGCATCACGGTGGCGCGCAACCGCTACATCCAGTCGGTACAGGCCTACAACACCACGGTGCGCTCCTTCCCCAGCAACCTGACGGCCATGGTCTTCGGCCTCAAGACGCGCCCCAATTTCTCGGTGAGCAACGAGGCCGAGATCAGCCGCGCACCCGCTGTGGACTTTGGTGCGCCGGCCCCGGCCCAACCGGCTCCTGCCGCCCCGACGCCGGCTCCTGCACAGTAACCGCCTGTTTCAGCGAGGGTGTTTGTCTCTTGTCCGTCGGGATAAATCCCGACCTACAGAAACAGACCCCAAGCTGCCTGGGCGGGGCGCTTCGCCCCGTTATTTCCGCCGCGCCGGCCGGGCACTGCCCGCCGGCGCAGCCCTCCTGAACGCCGCCGCGGCCGCGGCCCCTGCGAGAACGCCGATGCGCCTGCTCACCGCCCTGCTGTTCCTGCCGCTGTTCTGGTTGTCCGGGCTGGCCCTGGCTGCCGAGGGCGATCCCCTGCCGGTGCCGGAGCTGCGCGCGCCCGTGACCGACCTGGCGCAGCTGCTGAGCCCGGCCGATGCGCAGGCCCTCAACGCCCGCTTGCTGGCCTTCTCGCAGGAAAAAGGCAGCCAGGTCGCGGTGCTCATCGTGCCGACCACGGCGCCCGAGGACATCTTCAGCTACAGCTTCCGCGTCGCCGATGCCTGGAAGCTCGGCCGCAAGGGGGTCGACGACGGCGTGCTGCTGGTGGTCGCGGTCAATGACCGCAAGACCCACCTGCAGGTGGGCTACGGCCTGGAAGGTCCCATTCCCGACGCCCGCTCCAAGCAGGTCCTGCAGGACATCATTCGCCCCCGCTTCCAGCAGGGCGACTTTGCCGGCGGCATCCACGCCGGCGTCGACGCCGTCATCAAACTCATCAATGGCGAGGGACTGCCGATGCCGGCGGCACGGGCCGGCGGCCAGGGCCAGCAAGGCGGAAACGGCTTTATCGTTGCCATCATTGCCGGCGTCATCGCGGGCTTCCTGGCGCGTGCGGTACTCGGCCGCCTGATGGGCACCGTGGCCGGTGGCGGCGTGGCCTTCGCGGTGGCGATGCTGCTGGGCCTGGCGGTCGGCGCGGCGGTGATGGCCGCGGTCTTCGCGCTGTTCGCCGCCAATGCCTCGGGCCGGGGCGGCTTCATTCCGGGGGGCGGCTTCGGTCGCGGCGGGTTTGGCGGTGATGGATTCGGAGGGGGTGGCTTCGGTGGCGGTGGCGGCGGCTTTGGCGGCGGTGGCGCCTCGGGTAACTGGTAGACGCTCAGTCCGGCCCGGTCAGGCCCACGGCGCGACAGGCGGCCTCGGCAAAGAATTCGCGCAGCACCACCAGCGACGTCTCGCGGCGCCCGGCCAGCCAGTGCCGGGCATAGTCGTGCACGGGGCCGACCAGGAGCGCCACATAGGCCTCCGCCGGCCAGCGCAGGCGCTGCCCCGCCGGCAGTCGCGCCAGGAACCAGGCTGACACCGGCCCCTGTGCCCCCTGCAACTCCTCCCGGTAGGCCGACTCCCGCCCTTCCTGCGCCAGTACGCCACGATGGTTGAACAGATAGCCGGCCCAGTCCGGCTCGGCGGCGATCCAGTCCACCTGCGCGTGCACGATGGCGCGGATGCCTTCTTCCAGCGTCTGCGCCTCCGCCAGATACTCGCCCTGCAGCGCCCGGAAGCGGCGCAGGCCCTCGAGATAGACCTCGGCGGCGATGCGCTCCTTGTTGCCAAAATGGTGATAGAGACTGCCCGTGCTGGCGCCCGAGGCGGCCCGGATCATCTCGATGGTGGTGGCCTCCACCCCGTGCTGCGCGAAGCAGCCGAGGGCGGCCTGGAGAATGGCGTGGCGCCTTGTGCTTGACCTTTCAGACATGACTAGAACATTATTCTAGAACCTGATTCTAGTCCAGTTCTGACGGAGAGTATCGCCATGAATGCCCTGGCCACGTTCAACCGCCTCAAGTCCCTGCCGGGTGGCACCCGCCTGTTCACTTTCGGCGTCTGCCAGGCCGCGCCCTATTTCCGGAGCATTCGTCCGCACATCACCCAGGTCGAGCCGGGGCTGGTGAAGGTCTTCATGCGCAAGCGCCGCGCCGTGGAAAACCACCTGCACACCGTGCATGCCATCGCCATGTGCAATATGGCCGAACTGGCCGGCGGCCTCATGACCGATGTCTCCGTGCCCGCCGGGGCGCGCTGGATTCCGGCCGGGATGAAGGTGCAGTACATCGCCAAGGCGAAGACGGACCTTGTCGCGACTTCGGATGGCGGCGCCATTGACTGGAGCCGGCCGGGAAATGTCGAGGTGCCGGTGCTGGTGCACGATACCGAAGGCACGCTGGTGTTCCGTGCCGACATCACCATGAATGTGAAGCACGCGACGGCGCCGTGAGGTAATGGCGGCAGGGCGTTCGGCGTTCAGTCGGGCTGAAGCCCGGCCTACCGGGCCTGGTGCTTATTGCCCGGGCTCAGGTGACGGCTCGGGTTCAGGTGACGGCTCGGGTTCAGGCGACGGCTCGGGTTCGGGCGACGGCTCGGGTTCGGGCGACGGCGCGAACACGGCGGCAAAGCCGCCGCCGGGCGTGCGCATATTGGTGGTCTGGCCCTGGTAGACGCGCGCGGCCATCAGCAGCACTTCGCCCGCGTAGGCATAGCAACGGATATCGAACTTCATGTCCTGCAGCACGCCGTCCACGTTGACGCGACGCGAGCCGGGCGGCGCGAAGGCCTGGGCGACGTAGTCATGAGTGGCGACGATATCGGCCCAGGTGGATTTCGTGAGCTTGTCGCCACGATAGGCCGCCTTGCTGCCGTAGCCGCGCGCCGGCTTGAAGAAATACCGCTTGCGCGCGGCCCAGAGCGCCTCGGCATTGGCGGCAGTGACCGCCTGCGTGGGCGGCACGATGGCGGCCAGCTGCGCGACGAGACCGGGCGCCAGGCCCTGCGCCGCCAGCCAAACCGGATCGGACAGCTGCACCAGGTTGCGCTTGTCGGCCTGCAGGGCGTGGTGCCAGGGATCGGGCGAGAGCACGACCTCGCCGCCCCGCCAGGCCTCGCGCAGCGCGGCATGCGCGGGCTCCTGCAAGGCAAAGTCGGTGAGGCGGTTATAGATGAAATCCACCGGCTCGCCCTGCAGGCAGAGGCGGCCATCGATGCGCTCGAATTCGCGCGGATCGGCAATCACGGCGCTCCAGCCGGCGCTTTCGAACAGTGATTTGAACAGCAGGAATTCCGGGTAGAGGAACTGCTCGCGCGGCGCGTCATCGACGATGGCGATGCGCCGGGGCTCACCGGCGCGGCCGGCGGCGACCCATTCGCGGCGGAACATGTCCAGGAAGGCACGGCCGGTGCTGTCCTCGCCATCCAGCGTCTCGTCCGGCACAAATGAACAGCAGGACTCCTGGTGCTTGAGCAGCAGCGCGTTGAGCAGCGCGCCGCCGGCGTTGGTGTTGATCTCGATGAGGCGGGGCGTGTCGCCGTCAAAATGGAAGTCATAGCCCATGAGCACGCCATGGGTGCCGGTCCGCGGCAGGCCGCCCCCCTGCCCGGCGGCAATGGCATCGGCCACGGCCGGTAGCCGGGATACTTCATGCAGCAGGCGCACGGTCGAATGCAGGGCGCGGGTTTGCGCCGCGCTGAGGAAGACACCATAGGGCGCAAAATAGCCGGCAAAGGGCAGCTCGGCGCCGACCCGCTCGCGCCAGGCCTGCTGCAGGGCGTCGGCGCGCAAGGTGGTGCACTGGCAGGTCTGGTTGAGCGCGGTGCTGGGCATGAAAGGCGTCCGGGAGAAGCGTTCCCGATTAATGGCTGTGGCACACCCGGAAATCAAGGGCACGCCGCCGCCGCGTCACGCCTTCCCGGTGCGCGGGGACAATTCCGGCGGCGGACCGGTTAAGCTGTCGCCCCCCTTCCCGCGCCGGCCGGGCGCCCCTGCCCTGGCCGCCGCCCCGAATCAGGAGTCCGTTGTGTCCCATCCTGCCGCCCCCGAGCAACGCTGGTTCGCGCTGTATGTGCTTTGCTGCGGCGTGCTCATGATCGTGCTCGACACCACCATCGTGAACGTGGCCCTGCCCTCCATCCGCGAAGACCTGCAGTTCAGCGATACCGGCCTGGTGTGGGTGGTGAACGCCTACCTGCTGACCTTTGGCGGCTTCCTGCTGCTGGGCGGACGCCTGGGCGACCTCTACGGGCATCGCAAGCTCTTCCTGATCGGGCTGGTGCTGTTCACGCTGGCCTCGGTGGCCTGCGGGCTGTCCGGCACCCGGACCCTGCTGGTGACGGCGCGCGCCGTGCAGGGGCTGGGCGGCGCCGTGGTCACCGCGGTGGCGCTGTCGCTGATCATGGATTTGTTCACCGAGCCCGAGGAGCGCGCCAGGGCCATGGGCATCTATGGTTTTGTCTGCGCGGCCGGCGGCAGCATCGGCGTGCTGCTCGGCGGCCTGCTCACCAGCCTGGGCTGGCACTGGATCTTCCTGGTCAACCTGCCCATCGGCATTGCCGTGTACGCGTTTTCACTGCGCCTGCTACCGGCGGGCGAAGGCCCCGCACCCGGCGAGAAACTCGATATTGCCGGCGCCGTCACGGTGACCTCCGCGCTCATGCTCGCCGTCTTCGCCATCGTCAACGGCAACGAGGCCGGCTGGCGCTCGACGCAGACACTGGGCCTGCTGGCGCTGGCGGCGGCGCTGATGGCGCTTTTTCTACGCATCGAGGCGCGCGTGCCGCAGCCGCTGATGCCGCTCTCGCTGTTCCGCCTGCGCAATGTCGCCACCGCGAATGTCGTGGCCGTGCTGTGGGCGGCGGCGATGTTCGCCTGGTTTTTCATTTCCGCGCTCTACCTGCAGATCGTGCTGCAGTACACGCCCCTGCAGGTGGGTCTCGCCTTCCTGCCGGCCGACTTGATCATGGCGGTGTTCTCGCTGGGCCTGTCGGCAAAGCTGGTGATGCGCTTTGGCTTGCGGCTGCCGCTGGCGGTCGGCCTCGCCCTCGGCGCCGTCGGCCTGCTGCTGTTCACGCTGGCGCCGGTGCAGGGCAATTTCTGGTGGCATGTCTTTCCGGGCATGGTGCTGCTCGGCCTGGGCGGCGGCATCGCCTTCAATCCGATGCTGCTGGCCGCCATGAACGACGTTTCGACTGAAGACTCGGGACTGGCTTCCGGCGTCGTCAACACGGCCTTCATGATGGGCGGCGCACTGGGCCTGGCGATCCTGGCCAGTCTCGCCGCGGCGCGCTCGGATGCTTTGCGGGTCGCCGGCGCCGACACCCTTGCCGCCCTCACGGGCGGCTATCACCTGGCCTTCCTCGTCGGCGGCCTCTTTGCCATTCTTGCGGCCGTCCTGGGGGCGCTGCTGATCCGTGACAAATCGCCCTCGGCGGCGCATGCGACAGAGGACTCCGCGACAAGCTGAGTCCGCTCCAGCCCGCGCCTGCCACGCCATGCCCGGGAGCTATCGGCCCCTGCCTCGCCAGGCCTCTCTCGCCGGCCCGGCCACCGCGACGAATAGGAAAACACCCTGGCGGCAACGGTTCCTGAGTCCGCGTCGGGCGCGACGCGGTTGAAGGGGTTCCGGCGGCGGCCCGCTGGCTACCGGTGGGCGGCCGCCGGACGGTCGCGCCCGCCCGGTCAATTAAACGGCCATTCGGAGTAGCCTCGACGCTTCCCCACCCGCCACAGGATCGGCCCATGCAAAGCTTGCGCACCCCCGACGAACGCTTCCAGAACCTGCCCGGTTTCAGCTTCCTCCCGCACTACGCCATGGTCCCCGACAACGAGGGCGGCGAACTGCGCATGCATTACCTGGATGAAGGTCCCCGCGAGGCGCCCGTCGTGCTCATGCTCCATGGCGAACCGACCTGGTGCTATCTCTACCGCAAGATGATCCCGATCGTGGTGGCCGCGGGCTATCGCGTGATCGCGCCCGACCTCATCGGCTTCGGTCGCTCCGACAAGCCGGTGCAGCAGTCGGACTATTCCTTCCCCAGCCATGTGCGCTGGGTGGGCGCGCTGCTCAACCAGCTCGGCGTGCGCAACATGACGCTGGTCTGCCAGGACTGGGGCGGCCTCATCGGCCTGCGTCTGGCCGCCATGCAGCCCGAGCTCTTTGCCGGCATCCTCGCCGCCAACACCATGCTGCCGGGCTTTCCGATCCGGCATGCGGACCTCAGGGACGCCTTCGGCCCGGTGCGCAAGCTGCGCACCACGATCGGCTTTGGCAGCTGGTTCCTGTTTTCCCAGCTGCACCCGTCCTGGCGCGCCGGCTTCGTGGTGACCATGGGCACGGCGCGCAAGCTGGCCCCCGAGGTGAAGGCCGCCTATGACGCGCCTTTCCCGACCCAGGAATACATGGCCGGCGCCCGCGTCTTCCCGCGCCTGGTGCCGAGCGACCGCAAGAACAACAAGGCCGCCTGGACACAGCTGCTGCAATGGCAAAAGCCCTTCCTCTGCGCCTTCAGCGACAAGGACCCGGTGATGTCGGCCATGGCCGAGGTATTCCCGGCGCTCATCCCCGGCGCCAAGGGACAGCCGCATACCACCATCGCGCAGGGCGGGCACTTTTTACAGGAGGATGCCGGCGAGGATCTCGCGGCGGTGACGGTGAAGTTCGCCCGGACGCTGTATCCGGCGCTGGCCTGAGCCCCTCTCTCTTCCTTCGACCCTGCAAGTCGGGCTGTCCCCAAAAGGGGACTCCCTGCGGTCGTAGGTCGGGCTTCAGCCCGTTGCGGTAAGGGAGCGCTGTCAGGCTGAAGCCCGACCTGCCAACCGAACGGGCTGGGCGCCCCCGACTGAAGCCCGACCTACCGGCGGGTGGGGGCAATCGCTACACTCGGGGCTTTTCCGGCCAGTGGGGAAGCGCGTGTCCATCATTTCCATCCAGGGCCTGACCAAGACTTATGCCTCCGGTCATCAGGCCCTCAACAACATCAACCTCGAGATCCGCCGCGGCGAGATCCTGGCACTGCTCGGCCCCAACGGCGCCGGCAAGACCACGCTGATCTCCATCATCTGCGGCCTCGTCAATGCCAGCAGCGGCCGTGTGACCGCCGACGGCCATGACATCGTCACGGATTTCCGCGCCGCGCGGCAGAAGATCGGCCTCGTCCCGCAAGAGCTGCACACCGACTCCTTCGAAACCGTGTGGGCGACGGTAAGCCTCAGCCGTGGCCTCTTCGGCAAGGCGCCGAATCCCGGCCTCATCGAAAAAGTCCTGCGTGACCTCTCGCTTTGGGAAAAACGCGACGCCAAGATCATGACGCTTTCCGGCGGCATGAAGCGCCGCGTCATGATCGCCAAGGCGCTTTCGCACGAACCCACCATCCTCTTCCTCGACGAACCCACCGCCGGCGTCGACGTGGAACTGCGCCACGACATGTGGCAGATGGTGCGGCGCCTGCGCGAGGCCGGCGTCACCATCATCCTGACCACGCATTACATCGAGGAGGCCGAGGAAATGGCCGACCGCGTCGGCGTGATCAGCAAGGGCGAGCTCATCCTGGTGGAAGAGAAGCAGACGCTGATGGAGAAGATGGGCAAGAAGCAGCTCACGCTGCAATTGAAGGCCCCTCTGGCGGCCCTGCCGGCGAGCCTGGGCGACTATGCGCTGGCGCTCTCCAATGACGGCAACACGCTCACCTATTCCTTCGACAGCCGTAGCGAGGACACCGGCATCGCCGTGCTGCTGCGCCGCCTCGATGAAGCCGGCATCGACTTCAAGGAACTGCAATCCAGCCAGAGCTCGCTGGAAGACATCTTCGTCAGTCTGGTGAGGGCACGGCCATGACACTGAACCTGCACGCCATCCGCGCCATCTATATCTTCGAGATGTCGCGCACCTTCCGCACCCTCATCCAGAGCATCGCTTCGCCGGTGCTGTCCACCTCGCTCTACTTCATCGTCTTCGGCGCCGCCATCGGCAGCCGCATGGGCTCCATTGACGGCATCAGCTACGGCGCCTTCATCATCCCGGGCCTCGTTATGCTGGCGCTGCTCGGCGAGAGCATCTCAAACGCCTCCTTCGGCATTTACCTGCCGAAATGGTCGGGCACCATCTACGAGCTGCTCTCGGCGCCGGTCTCGTACGTGGAAGCGGTCATCGGCTATGTCGGCGCCGCGGCCAGCAAGTCGGTGATGCTGGGCTTGCTGATCCTGCTCACGGCACGCTTCTTCGTGGACTACGAGATCGCGCATCCCTTCTGGATGCTGTTCTTCCTGGCGCTGACCTCGATCACCTTCAGCATGCTCGGCTTTATCATCGGCATCTGGGCCGACGACTTCCAGAAACTGCAGGTGGTGCCGCTGATGGTGATCACGCCGCTGACCTTCCTCGGTGGCGCCTTCTACTCCATCAACATGCTGCCGCCGCTGTGGCAGACGCTGTCGCTGTTCAATCCGGTGGTCTACCTGATCAGCGCCTTCCGCTGGAGCTTCTACGGCATTTCCGACGTCAACGTCGTGTTGAGCGCGGGCATGATCACCGCCTTCCTGGGCGTGTGCCTGCTCGGGATACGCTGGATTTTCAAGACCGGCTATCACATCAAGGCCTGACCTCCCTGCAATAAAAAAGGGCCGGTTGGCCCTTTTTTATTGTCCTGCTCCGCTCCAGGCCCTCTCATTTCTCCGTACAGCTGCCGGCAGGTCGGACTTCAGTCCGACAGCCGTCTGCACCAGCCACCGCTGGTCATGTGGCAGAAATTGTCCAGTGTCCATCCCTCCCGGCGACGCTACTCTAGTCGGGTCAGCATCCGGCAGGATTCCTCTCACCCGGACTGCGCTGGCCAGACCCCATAACGAAAATACAAGAGAGCCCTTCATGAGTGCTTCCCTTTTTGAACGACTTGGTGGAATGGAAGCCATCATGGCCGCCGTAGACATCTTCTACGAGAAGATCATGGCGGATGAGTTGCTGGTCGACTTCTTCAGCGGCATCGACATGGACAAGCAGATCAAAAAGCAGATCGCCTTCATGGCCACCGCCTTCAACGGCCCGAACGAATACAAGGGCCGCGACTTGCGCGCCGCTCACCGCCACCTGGTGGAGAGCCGCGGACTCAACGATGCCCACTTCGACGCCGTGGCCGGCCACCTCAAGGCCACGCTGGAAGGGCTGGAGGTGCCGGCGGATCTGGTCAGCGAGGCGCTCGGCATCGTCGCCAGCACGCGCGATGAAGTACTGAGCAAGTAAAGGACGCCTGCCATGCAACTGATCTTCGACAGGGTATGCGTCCAGCAGCCCGCCGGCCGCGACTGCTTTCCGCCGGATAATTTCATCTTGCAGCCCCTGCACCTGCGCATCCAGTACGTTCTGGAGAAGCGGATCTCGTTCTGGCTGCAGGACCAGGAGGTCGATCTCAAGGACGCCCTCAGCAACTACCGCAAGTGGTCGGTGCTCAAGGGCGCGCTGCTCTCCACCCGCATCTAGTCGATCTGTCCGGCACTTAAAAGAGGGCCTTATGGCCCTTTTTTATTTTCTGCTGCCCGTGCAGCGGTGCCCGGCCATTGAATTTTTGCCCATCCGTTCCTTCGTAATGGCAGACTTGATCCCGCCCCCCTTACCGGACCTTTTCATGAGCATTGCAGGCAAGACCATCCTTATCACCGGCAGCTCCAGCGGCATTGGCGCGCAGGCAGCACTGCAACTGGCGCGGGCCGGCGCCACCCTGCTCCTGGTGGCGCGGCGCGAGGACGAGCTGCGGCAGGTGCAGCGTGACATCGCCACCGTGGGCGGGCGCGCCTTCATCTATCCTTGCGACCTCACTAATGCGGCCGAGCTGGACGCCTGCGTGACCCGCCTCCTTGACGAGCACCCGCGCATCGACGTGCTGGTCAACAATGCCGCGCGCTCCATTCGGCGACCCATCCTGGAGGCGCTGGATCGCCTGCACGACTATGAGCGCACGATGCAGATCAATTTTGTCGCGGCGGTGAATCTCACGCTCAAGCTGATCCCGCGCTTCCTGGAGCAGGGCAGCGGGCAGGTGGTGAACATTTCCACCATGTCGACGCAGGTGCCGATTCCGCTGTTTTCCGCCTATCTCGCCAGCAAGTCGGCGCTGGAGTCGTTCTCGCGCTCGCTGGCGGTGGAGCTGGGGGATCGCGGCATTGCAGTGACCACGGTGTATTTCCCGATGGTGCGCACGGAGATGTCGGGCAAGACGGCCATCTACAAGAACATGCGGATGATGAATGCGGAGCAGGCGGCCGGCTGGATCGTGGAGGCGGTGGACAAGCGGCCGGCGCGGGTATCGAGTCCGGTGGGCGCACTTGGCAGTGTGCTGCTGAGTGCGTTGCCGGGGCCGGTCATCGAACTGACTCGGCCGTTTTTTCGGCGCATGGACCAGAAGCTGGCTTCGAAGCTGAAGAAGGGTTGAGGCGTCGCGTTGGCGGATGGCGATGGGTCTGAAGTGCGAAAGGCTAAAAGCCATAAATGCCTTCTCAAAGCCAACCACCCTGTCTACAGGAGTGCTTTAGTCTTTCCAGGCCCCTAAACGCCCTTTACGTCGGTGGTGAGGCGAAGCCGACACCCCCAACGGCGGAATTGAGGCGGAGCCGTCGGCCACCAGCCAATGGCGCAGCCGGGGCACGCGAA
>JAJFBF010000012.1 GCA_020697295.1 Moraxellaceae bacterium
GAAGGGCAAGCTCGAGCCTGTGCGCATCTTCGAGCCGGTGGGGCCGGCGGATGCGCTTGACGACGGCACGCGTGCCACCCTGACGCAATGGGAGGCGGTGCTCGCCGCCTACTGCCACCAGCAGTGGGACGAGGCCGACCGCCTGCTGGCCTCGCTGCGCCTGGGTGAGGAGCGCCCGTTGTACCGGCTTTATGCGGAGCGCATCGCACAGTTCCGCGCCGTGCCGCCCCCCGCCGGTTGGGATGGTGTATATACATATACAACCAAATAGTGCGCCGTAGATGCCTGCCAGCGCAGGCGCTGCCTTCGGCAAGGACTCGTCCATGAGCAAGACCACCTGGGTCTTCCTCCGCGGCATCGTGCGCCAGCACCGCCACTGGGAAGACTTTCCCGCGCGCTTCCAGGCCGCCTTCCCCGACGCGCAATTGCTGCTGCCGGACTTGCCCGGCAATGGTGACTTGCACGACCACGAAAGCCGCACCAGCATCACGGAGATGGTGGATGCGGTGCGCGAAGACCTGGAGGGCCGCGGCCACCACGGCCCGGTACGCCTGCTGGCAGTGTCCATGGGCGCGATGGTGGGTATCGAGTGGATGCAGCGTCATCCGGAGGAAATCGAGCGCGCCGTCCTGATGAACACCTCGATCCGCGGGCTGAGCCGCTTCAGCGAGCGCCTGCGCCGCGATGCCTGGCCCGACATCCTGCGCAGCCTGCTTTTCATCCCTCAGCTGGAGCGCGAGCGCCTGTTCATCGAGCTCACCAGCAATCTCTATCCTGACAAGGAAGCGCTGGCGCAACGCTGGGCCGCCTATGCCGAGGCCCAGCCCACCTCGCGCATGAATGCCCTGCGCCAGCTGTTCGCCGCCGCCACCTGGCGCGCGCCGGACGCGCGTCCGCACGAGCATGTGCTGCTGCTGCAAAGCCTGGGCGACCATGTGGTGGACCCGGTCTGCACCACGCGCATCGCCGACTGCTGGCGCTGGCCGCTGGTCACCCACCCCGCCGCGGGCCATGACCTGACCCTCGACGATCCGGACTGGGTGATTGCGCAGGTCCGGCACTGGCTGGCGACCGGGGAAACGTAAAGGGGCGCCCGACACCGGGCCCAGGTCGCCACGACTCAGGCCAGCGCAGGATAGTCCGTATAGCCCTCGGCGCCACCGCCATAGAAAGTCGCCAGCACCGGTGCATTGAGCGGCGCACCGGTTTCCAGCCGGCGCGGCAGGTCGGGGTTGGCGATAAAGGCGCGGCCAAAGGCGGCGGCATCAATCAGGCCCTGCCCGAGCAGGTCCTCGGCTTTTTCTATTGTGTAATTGCCGGCGCCGATGATCACGCCGGGAAATATTTCGCGCAGCGCGCGGCGGAACTCGAGGGTGAGCGCCGGCCCGCCGGCCCAGTCCGGCTCGGACAGGTGCAGATAGGCGATGCCGCGCTCCGCGAATTGCCCGGCGAGATAGAGGCCCATCTCGAGGCCCTCGCGGTCATCGAGGCCATTGAAGATGCCGAGGGGGGAAATGCGGATGCCCACATGGGCCGCATCCCAGGCGGCAATCGTCGCATCCAGCGCTTCCAGGGTCAGGCGCGCGCGATTTTCCAGCGAGCCGCCATAGGCATCCGTGCGGTGGTTGCTTTCCGTCGACTGGAACTGATGAAGCAGGTAGCCGTGCGCGGCATGCAGCTCGACCATGTCAAAGCCAGCCGCCCGCGCGCAGGCGGTGGCATGGCGGTAATCGTCGATCAGACCCGGGATTTCGGAGAGCTCAAGGGCGCGGGGCGTGGGGCAATCGGCGCGCTGTGGCTTGCCGCCTTCGCCGCGCACGCTGGTGCGGTTCTTGTATGGCAATGCCGAGGCCGAGACCGGCAGGCCGCCATCGGGCTGCAGCGAGGAATGCGAAACCCGACCCACATGCCAGAGCTGGGCGCACATGCGCCCTCCCGCGTCATGAACTGCCCCGGTGATGTGCTTCCAGCCCGCCACCTGCGCGGCGCTGTAGATGCCGGGCGTGTCCATATACCCCTTGCCCTGCGGCGAGACCTGTGTGGCCTCACTGATGACCAGTCCGGCGCTGGCGCGCTGCACGTAATAGGTCGCCATGAGGTCGTTGGGCACGTCATCGGGGAAGGTGGCGCGCATGCGCGTCAGCGGCGCCATGATGACGCGATTGGGCAGCGTCAGCGCGCCGACCGCGAGGGGAGTGAAAAGCTTGCCGGGCATGGAGCCTCCGTGGGTGGGTTCAAGCGCCCGAGGGTGGCATGCCCGCTGTTTGAAATGAAGTGGACAGGCCTGCTGTCCGGGATCGCCTCAGACGGCGCGCCCCTCTCCTTCCTTCAGCACGAGAAAAGCCGACGGATCCATGCCCCGCCTTGCCAGCGCCTCGCCGAGGTCAATGACCGGCTGCCCGATCGATTCGTCGGTCAGCTGGAAGGTATTGAAGTGGATGGCCAGCGAGGCCCGGGCATCAAGGTCGAGATGGGCGCGCACGGCGTCATCGGGATTCATGTGCACCGGCCCCATGAACCAGTACGGCTCGTAGGCGCCGATGGGCAGCAAGGCCAGCCGCGGCGCGCCGAGGCGGGCCCGGATATCGGCAAAGTGCGGGCCGTAGCCGGTGTCGCCGGCAAAGAAGCAGCCGCCGGCCGGGGTGTCGACCCAGAGCCCGCCCCAGAGCGTCATGTCGCGATCGCGGATGCCGCGCCCGGAAAAATGCTGGGCCGGCGTGAAGTGGAGAGTGAGGTCCTTGTGCTCGACGCTGCCCCACCAGTCGAGCTCGGTGACATGGCGCATGCCGTTGGCGTGCAGCAGCGGCGCATTGCCAAGGCCGGTAACGATATGCGGGTGGTCGCGGCGCTCGAGGAACTTGAGGGTGGCGAGATCGAGGTGATCGTAGTGGTTGTGGCTGAGCAGGACGATGTCGATGCGCGGCAGGTCCTTCAGGGCCACGCCGGCGGCACGCACGCGGCGCGGGCCGAGATTCTGGAAGGGGCTGACGCGCTCCGACCACACCGGATCGGTGAGGAGATTGTAAGGGCCGATCTGCAGCAGCACGGTGGCGTGGTTGATGAACGTCGCACGCCAGTCGCGCAGCTGCGTGGACAGGCGCGCGGGCGGCGCCGGGAACACCGGATTGTCCTCCCAGCCCGGCCAGCGCGACGGCTGCCGTGTGCGCAGCCAGGTGAAGACTTGCGTCAGCGCGCGCTCGGGATGGTGCAGGTTGTGGAACTTGTCGCCATTGCAGTGGTCGGATACCGGATAGCGCCGCGTCGGACGCGCCAGCAAGCGGTCGCGGGGCTTCTCGGTGCGCAGGTGCGGCTCGTGGCCGCGCAGTTTTTCCTTGCTCATGGAACGGTATCCGGTGTGGCGGTCAGGTCGGCGACGGGGTCCCGGCACCGGCCAGCGCGAACTGGTAACGGTTGCGGCCGGCCTGCTTGGCTGCGCGCATCGCCGCCTCGGCCGCCAGCAGCAGGGCGTCGGGGGTGGCTGCATCGCGCGGGTAGATGGCGATGCCGATGCTGGCGCCGACCGGATAGCGATCGCCGAACTGTGGCAGCAAGGGCGACGCCAGGGAGGCGATGAGGCGCTCGGCCAACGCGCCCACACTGGCCGGCTCGGTGGTGATGGGCGTGAGGATGACGAACTCGTCGCTGCCCAGGCGGGCCAGCACATCGGACTCACGGACACGGTCGCGGAAGCGGCGCGCCGCCACGCGCAGCAGGCGGTCGCCGACTTCCTGGCCCTGCTGGTCGTTGACGTTGCGGAAGCCGTCGAGATCGACATAGAGCAGCGCCAGCTGGGTGCGCTCGCGCCGCGCCTGGGCGAGCGCGCGTTCCGTCCATTGCATGAAGTAACGGCGGTTGGGGAGGCTGGTGAGGCTGTCATGCATGGCCTCGTATTGCAGGCGCTCGCCGAGCAGGGAACGCGCACGCACGGCGCGTAGCAGCATCACGCCGGCATAGGCGAGCAATACGCCGCCCAGCCCGAGCAGCAACCACAGGCGCTGCCAGTGACTGGCGCGGGCGCGGGAAAGATCGCTGGCGACACGGCCTTCGGCGCTCTCGGTCATGGCCAGCAGTGTGTCGAGGCGGGGGGCCGGTGCCCCGGGGACTACCGCCAGGCCGGAGTCCAGCGCGGCACCGGGAGCGGGCGCCACAGGCGCCTCGCGGAAAGAAGCCGGGTAAGGAGCCGGCGTGGCGGCGGCAGGCAGAACGGCAGGAGCGGCCCGTGCCGCCTCACCCTGGGCACGCACGGCCTCGACCTGGGCCAGGGCCTCGGGATCCCGGGCATGAAGGTCGGCCAGGGCATCGAGGTGGCGCCGGGCTTCAGCCCAGTCGGGGGCCGCGGCCGCGAGCAGGACGCGGCGCACCGACTGCAGCTCCGTACGGACATGCAGGACGCGGGACTGCTCCAGAAGAATCGCATCGAGGCGACGCGCCTCCTGCACGTAAAGCAGCGCGCTGCCGGCAAGGATGACCAGGGCCGCCACGAAGGGGGTAAGAATGCCGAAATCGCGTGAAAGCCGTTTCATGGGTATCGTCGTGTGGTGGACGGCAGGCCGGCCGTCATCCCTGCCCGAGCCTGTTTGCGCACCTTAGCAGACCGGGCGGCAAAGCCGAACGGCCGGCGCGCCCGGCCGACGGCGCGCGGCGGTCAGGGCCGGAGGTAGACGACGAGGCCGTCATGATCGGAGCTGGCCAGGGCGCTGTCGGGCGGCATATCCCGGCGCAGGCGGGCGCCCGCGTTACCCCGGCTCACGGCCAGGCGCGCCACGGCGGGCAACAGCGCGGGACTGGACAGCACATGATCCAGGGCTTCGGGCCGGCAGCGATAGACAAAGGTATAACGCTCTTCCTCGGGCAGCCGCTCAAGCAGGCTGTGCAGGCCGGCCTGCTGCAGGATGCCGAGCACGTCCACACCGCCCAGCACCTCGGGAGTGGCATTGAAGTCGCCGAGGACCAGCATGCGGCGTGGCGGCTTTGCTACCAAAGCTGCCCGCAGCCAGGCCGCCAGCGCCTCGGCCTGCTGCTGGCGCTTGCGCGCAATGCGACGGGCCGCGCGCTCGTCACGATCGCTGCCATAGAGCGACTTGAGATGCACATTGATGACCTCGATCTCACGCCCCTGCGGCGAGCGCAACAGCAGGCGCAAGGGCGGCCGGTCAAACAGCGGATGGCGATCAAGCTTCTGCCGCGCCAGCAGGGGCTCGATGGCCAGCACCTGCCAGTCGGCGCGCACCAGGAAGCCGACATCGATGCCGCCGCTGTCCTGGCCCTCGGGCGCGACCGGGCGCCAGCTGATCCCGGTGCGCGCGCGCAGGGCGCCGGCGAGGTCGGCCAGCGCCTTCTCGTGCTCGACCTCCTGCACTGCAAGCACCGCCGGCCGGCGCAGCACTTCGTCGACCTGTCGGGCGAGCTGTCCGAGACGCTGGTGATACTCCGCCGTGGGCACGACCTTGCCGATGCCATCGTCGACATCATCGAAGAGCCGCTTGAGATTTTGCGTCGCCACGGTCACTTCACCGGCGGCCGGAGCCGGCACCGGCTGCACTGTACGAGGCGGCGGCGGGCATTCGTTATCGCGCGCCTGGGCAAAGGAACAACAAAGACAATACAGCAGAAGCAGCAAAGGGCTGGAGCGGGCCGCTAGGCTGTTGGCAGCCGGCGCGCGGGCCGGACTTTTGCCGGCGCTGATCACCAGCGCCAGGCGCGGATGACGGAGAATCTTCATGCGGGTCTACCTGTGGGCCATGCTGGCAACGCTGACACTGGCCGGCTGCCAGAGCAACCCCGCACAACGCGTAATCGTCGATACAAAAGGCATCGATCCCGCAGTTTACCAGCAGGACCTCAACGAATGCGTGGCGCTGGCCGACCAGGCCCGCCCCGGCGGCTCGGCCGCGCGCGGCGCACTTGGCGGCGCCATGCTCGGTGGCGCGCTCGGCGGCATCTTCGGCGACAGCCGCAGCGCTGCGCGCATGGCCGGTGGCGGCGCCGTAGTCGGGGGCGCCTCGCAAGCCGGCGCCGGCTATTCCGAGCGTGACCGCGTGCTGCGCAACTGCATGAGCGGTCGTGGCTACCGCGTGCTGAACTGAGCGATCGCCACTATCGAGGGCGGAGCCGCGCGACAGCACCCTTGGCAACGCCAACGCCAACGCCAACGCCAACGCCAACGCCAACGCCAACGCCAACGCCAACGCCAACGCCAACAGATTTTCCTCCAATCATCCTGAATAAAAAAACCCGGCATTGCCGGGCTTTTTTATTCACCAGTGCCGGTCACTTCCGATCAACTCCCGGCGCGGCAACGTCACTTTCAAGCTCATGCCCCTGCAGCCTGCGCTGGCGCTCGCTACCCGGGAAGAAGCGACGCACCACCACATAGAAAACGGGCACCAGGAATACCGCCAGCACCGTGGCCGTGATCATGCCCCCCATGACGCCGGTGCCAATGGCGCGCTGGCTGGCCGAGCCGGCGCCGGTGGCGAAGGCCAGGGGCACCACGCCCAGGATAAAGGCGAAGGACGTCATCAGGATGGGCCGGAAGCGCAGGTGCACCGCCTCCAGGATGGAGTCCTTGACGCTCTTGCCCTGGGCCTGAAGATCCTTGGCGAACTCGATGATGAGGATGGCGTTCTTGGCCGACAGGCCCACGATCGCAATCAGGCCCACCTTGAAATACACATCGTCCGGCATGCCGCGCAGGGTCACCCCGAGCACGGCGCCGAGGATGCCGAGCGGCACCACCAGGATCACCGCAAAGGGAATCGACCACGACTCGTACAGCGCCGCCAGCACCAGGAACACCGTCAGGATGGAGAGCGCATACAGCATGGGCGCCTGCGAGCCGGACAGGCGCTCCTCATAAGATTGCCCCGACCACTCATAGCCAAAGCCCGGGGGCAGCTTGCCGAACATGGCTTCCATCTCGGCCATGGCCTCGCCCGTGCTCTTGCCGGGCGCGGCGGCGCCGGCGAGCTTGACCGAGGGGAATCCGTTGTAGCGCTCGAGTCGTGGCGAGCCCATGCCCCACTTCGCCACGGCAAAGGTGGAAAAAGGCACCATGCTGCCGCTGGCGTTGCGCACGCGCAGCTCCATCACATCACCCGGCAGCATGCGGTCGGCAGCACCGGCCTGCACGATGACCTTCTGCACGCGGCCATCGCGCACGAAGTCATTCACGTAGGTCGAGCCAAAGGCGATGCCGAGGGTGCTGTTGATGTCGCCGATGGCAACACCCAGGGCCCGCGCCTTCTCGCGATCCACGTCCACCTGCAACTGCGCCGCATCTTCCTGACCTTCCGGTCGCAGACCGGTGATGAGCTGGCTCTGCGCGGCCATGCCAAGGAGCATGTTGCGCGCCTCGATCAGCTTTTCATGGCCCTGCCCGCTGCGATCCTGCAGGCGGAAATCGAAGCCCGAGGAATTGCCGAGCTCGGGAATCGGCGGCGGGTTCAGCGGGAAGATGATGGCGTCCTTTACCCCCATGAAGAAGCCGAAGGCACGACCGATCACGGCACCCACGGCGGACTCTGGCTCGGTGCGCTCGTCCCAGGGCTTGAGCGTGGTGAAGGCGATGCCGCCATTCTGGCCGCGCCCAAAAAAGCTGAAGCCGGCGACCGTGACCACCTTGTCGATGTTCGGATCTTTTTGCGTGTAGTAGCCCTCGAGCTGCTCGAGCACGTTCAGCGTGCGCTCCTGAGTGGCGCCGGAGGGCAGCATGATGACATTGAGGAAATAGCCCTGGTCCTCTTCCGGCAGGAAGGACGAGGGCAGGCGCGCGAAGAGCAGCCCCACGATGACGACGATGACGCCGTAGATCAGCATGTAGCGCCCGGCGCGGCCGATGATGCGCTCGACCAGGCCCTGGTAGCTGCGCGAGGTACGTGCAAAACCGCGATTGAACCATCCAAAGAAGCCGCGCTTCTCATGATGCTCTCCGGGCACCAGCGGCTTCAGCAGCGTGGCGCACAGGGCCGGCGTCAGTGACAGGGCGAGAATGGCCGAGAACACCATCGAGGCCACCAGCGACAGCGAGAACTGCCGGTAGATATTGCCCACCGAGCCGGCAAAGAAGGCCATGGGAATGAACACGGCGATGAGCACCAGGGTGATGCCGATGATGGCGCCGGTAATCTGGCCCATGGCCTTGCGTGTCGCCTCGCGTGGCGACAGTCCTTCCTCGGCCATGATGCGCTCGACGTTTTCCACCACCACGATGGCATCGTCGACGAGAATGCCGATGGCCAGCACCATGCCGAACATGGTGAGCACGTTGATCGAGAAGCCGAAGGCAAGCATGGCTGCCAGCGTCCCGAGCAGCGCCACCGGCACCACGATGGTGGGGATCAGCGTGGCGCGCAGGTTCTGCAGGAAGAGGTACATCACCAGGAAGACCAGGATGATGGCCTCCACCAACGTCTTCAGCACTTCCTCGATGGATATCTTGATGAACTTGGAGGTGTCGTAGGGCACTTCATAGCCCACGCCCTTGGGGAAATAGGGCGCGAGCTCGGCCATGCGCTGCTTGACGCCGTCAGCGGTGGCCAACGCGTTGGCAGTCGGCGTCAGCTTGATGCCAAGTCCGGCGACGGCATTGCCGTTGAGGCGCGCCTCCACCGAATAATCCGAGGCGCCGAGCTCTACTTTGGCCACATCGCCCAGGCGTACCACGGAGCCATCCGGATTGGCGCGCAGGATGATGTTATTGAACTGCTCGGGCGTGCTGAGGCGAGAGGCCGGCACCACGATGGTGGCGTTCAGCTGCTGGCCCTTGATCGCCGGCAAGGCGCCCAGCTCGCCGCCGGCCACCTGCACGTTCTGGTCGCGGATGGCGGTGGTGACATCGAGCGGGGTCAGGTTGAGGCCGGTGAGGCGGGCCGGGTCGAGCCAGATGCGCATCGCGTATTCGGCGCCGAAAAGCTGCACGTCGCCAACACCGTCCACGCGACGCAGCGGATCAAGGATGCTGGCGGCGGCATAGCTGGCGAGATCGGTGCGATCGAGCGAGCCATCGGTGGACTTGAGGATGACAAACATCAGGAAATTGCGCGCGGCGCGGTCCACGCGCACGCCCTGGGCGCGCACCTCCGCCGGCAGGCGCGACTCCACGCGCTTGAGGCGGTTCTGCACTTCCACGCTGGCCAGATCAATGTCGGTGCCCGGCTGGAAGGTCAGCGTGATGGTGGCTGTGCCCGACGACTCCGAGGTGGAGTACATGTTGAGCAGGCCTTCGGCGCCATTCATCTCCTGCTCGATGATGGCGGTGACCGAGTCTTCCAGCGTGCGCGCAGAGGCGCCCGGATAGGTCGCTGTCACCGCGATCGAGGGCGGCGCGATGGTGGGATATTGCGAGATCGGCAGGCTGCGGATGGAGAGCAGCCCCGCCAGCGCGATGATGAGCGCAACCACCCAGGCGAAAACCGGGCGATCGACAAAGAAACGGGCCATGGGGGACTCTCCTTACTTGGCCGGTGCCGCCGGCGCAGTGGCCGGGGCAGCGCCGAAGGGCACCGTCTTCACGGGCGTGCCGGGCGGGGCCTTCTGCAGGCCCTCCACGATCACCTGCTCGCCACCGGCAAGACCGCTTTCCACGATCCACTGGTCACCCTGTGCCGCGCCCACCTGCACCGGCTGCACCGCAACCTTGCCCTCCTTCACCACCATGACGAAGGCACCTTGCGGGCCGCGCTGCAAGGAGCGCTGCGGCACCGTGATGGCGTTATCGGCTACAGCCTGGGCCAGGCGCACGCGTACATACATGCCGGGCAGCAAATCGCGGCCCGGATTGGGGAAGCGGGCGCGCAGGCTGACGCTACCGGTGGCGGGATCGACGGCCAGGTCGGAGAACAGCAACTGGCCCTTCTTTGGATACTCGCTGCCATCCTCCAGCAGAAGCGTGACCGCGGCCTCGCTGCCCGCGCGCTTGACCTTGCCGCTTTGCAGCGCCTGGCGCAGCTTGAGCAATTCCACGCTGGACTGAGTGAAGTTCACATACACGGGATCGAGCTGCTGTATCTGCGCCAGCGGCGTGGTCTCGCCCTGCCCCACCAGCGCGCCCTCGGTCACCAGGGCGCGGCCGATGCGGCCGGAAATGGGCGCGCGCACGGTCGCGAGCGCCAGGTTCAACTTGTGCAGCTGCTGGGTGGCGCGGGCAGCGGTCACATCGGCTTCTGCCTGGCGGGCGTTGGCCCGGGCAAGGTCATGATCCTGCTGGCTGATGAGCTTTTTGCCGACGAGGGCCTCGGCGCGCTCGGCCTGGGCACGGGTCTGGTCACGCTGCGCCTCGGCACGGGCCACGGCAGCGGCGGCATTGTCATAGGCGGCCTGGAAAGGGCGAGGATCGATCTGGAAGAGCACGTCGCCCTCCTTCACCTCGCTGCCCTCGGCAAACACGCGCTTGAGCACCACGCCTGCCACCCGCGCCCGCACCTCGGCGGAGCGCACGGCCTCGAGACGGCCGGGCAGCTCACTGGTCAGGGCCAGCTCTCCGGGGCGTACCGTCACCACCGACACTTCAGGCGGCGGCATGCCACCACCTGCGGGGCCGCCTTTGCCGGATTGCGGGTCGCCTCCGCAGGCCGCCAGCGCGAGAGCCAGCGCAAGGGTCAAAGGAAGGGCAAGGGAAATCCTGGTGCAAGGCATGGAAGTGCTCCGGAGGGTCGAGCAGCGGTGGCGACGGCCACGCTGCAAGAGCGGCCCGGCCCGCGAACTACCTCGTTGGGAAGGGTCGCGCGCGAACAGGCCGTCTAGAAGAAACGGGACGCTAGCAGCATCCCTGTTTTAAAAAAAGCGTACCCCGGGGCCGGCAGGAAGGGGACAAGGGCTGCCAGGCACATGGCAGAACCCAGCCAGAAGGAACGCCGCCCCCTGCCAGGCCCAGGATGAAGAAAACGGGGCCGGGGGCCATGTGGGACCGCTCGGTACCCGGGACCTGGCCCGGGCTCAATGCCCGTGGTGGTGCGCGTGCGGATCCGCCGCCTCGACATCCACAGCCAACGGCCTCACCTCAGCATCGATGACGATCAGGCCAGCCTTGCGAAAGCGCAGCGTCAGCGGCACCCGTTCGCCCGGCTTGAGGGCGCGCTTCATGTTGATGAGCATGATATGGCGCCCCCCCGGCTGCAGGCGCAGCTCGGCATCCGGAGCCAGCTCCATGGTGGCCTCGCGGCGCATGCGCGTGAGGCCCTTTTCCTGGCGCATCTCATGGATCTCGGCGACTTCGGCCACCGGGGTCTCCACCGCGACCAGGGTGTCGGCGCGCGAGCCGTTGCGCAGGACGAGATAGGCGGCGTTGTGGCGTGCCGCAGGAGGCGCCTCGGCGATCCAGGCCTCGCTCACGCGAGGGCCGCCGGCCACCGTGGCCGGGGCTATTTTCATCGCAGGGGCGGATGGCACCGGCACGGTCGCGGCAGGCCCTGCCACGACCATCCCCGGCAGGAGGAGCAGCAACGGCATCAGGGGTACATTCATCCAGTGACTCCTCCGGGGCAATGGGGCAGCAGGTCAGCGGAACAAGCTGCGATCGGCAGCCTGCAACAAACGTACATCGCCGGCGATCTCATCGGTACGCACGCGCGTATCGTAGAGCTTGCGCACATGGCCATTGCTGTCGATCAGGTAAATGTAATCACTGTGGGCAAAGCCGTAGCCGGCCGCGGAGCCGCTGTCCTCCTTGAGGTAAACCACGCCGTAGCGCGCCGCGACCGTGGCGATCTCGGCATCGTTGCCGGTGACTCCAATGAAATCCGGATGGAAGTGCTCCACGTAGCTCTTGATACCCGGCAGCTTGTCGCGGGCCGGGTCAAAGGACACGAACACCACCTGCACGCCTTCCGCATCCGCGCCCAGCGTCTTCACCACCTGGCGCAGCCGCGCCAGCACCAGCGGACAGACATCGGGACAGGAGGTGAAGCCGAAATTCAGCAGCACCACCTTGCCGCGCAGGCTGCGTGTATCCAGGGGTGCGCCCCGGCTGGACGGCAACACGAAATCGCCCCCCATGCGGGAATTCACCGGCAGCAGTTCGAGCGCGCGCTGGCGCGCCTGCCACTCCAGGACCAGCAAAACAGCAATGACCAGTACGACAATGCCGGCAACGGGCAGGACCACACGTTTTTGCAGCAGTGTTTTCATTTTTTTCTCTGCCCGGGCTCAGGGCCCCTCGATCGGCTTCGGGTTGCGCGGCGGGATGCTGCCGAGACGCGTCGCCAGCGGCACCCGCGCCTGCCCCAGGGTCATGCCGTAATGCACGGCGTTGGTCATGACCTTCTTCACGTAGTCACGGGTTTCGGCAAACGGAATGCTTTCGATATAGAGCGGCGCTTCCAGGTTGAGCTCGGGATGCTGCCATTCACGCGCCCGGCTCGGCCCCGCATTGTACCCCGCCGTGGCCAGCACCGGCTGGCTGGACAGGTTGTCCAGCACATGGCGCAGGTAGTAGGTGCCGAGGCGGACATTGACACCGGCATCGTTGACCATGCCCGGCTCATAGGGCAGGCCGACCTTGCCGGCCACCCAGCGCGCCGTGCCCGGCATCAGCTGCATGAGCCCGCCCGCGCCTACGCCGGAACGGGCGACGGAAACAAAGCGGCTTTCCTGGCGCATGAGGCCGAACACCCAAGCCTCGTCGAGGCCGGTCTGCTCGGAGTAGTCCTTCACGATGTCACGGTAGGGCGCCAGGTAGCGCAGCTCGTAGTTGTGCAGCGTTTTGGTGCGCTCGGCGGCATAGATGGCGCGGTCATACCAGCCCGCGTCGCGCGCCACCTCGGCGGCGGCCAGCAACAGCCGGTCGTCCGCGCCACGCAAGGCCCAGTTCCACTCCCGGACGGCCTCGAAGCGCAGGCCGATCTCGTTGAGCAGCAGTCCGCGCTGCAGCCCGGCATGGGCGGCCACGCGCCGGAAATCCTCGTCGATGACCTTGTAGAGCACCCGCGTCGGGCCCGCCACCGGCCCCAGCCGCTCACGCGCCAGCAGACCGTAGTAATCGTCGTCCAGGCTGAGGCCGGCAATCAGGCGTTGCGCCTCGGCCTTGTTATCCCGCGCTTCGAGGGCGCGCGCCAGCCAGTACTGCCAGGCGCGCTCCTTCTGCTGCTCCGGCGCCATGAGCCGGATGCTGCTGGCGACGATATCCCAGTCCTGGTGCCGGATGGCGAGGCGCGTACGCCACTCCAGGGAATATTCGCTCCACTCGAGCTTGCCACTCTTCCTGAACCAGTCCTCGGCGCGCGGGTCGAGACGGAAGGCGGCCGTCGTGGCCAGGCGCCGCCAGGCATAGGACTCGACATCGGGCCCCAGCCGCGGCAACCACTCCTGGAGGGCGGCATGGGCGGCATCGACATTGGAGCGCGCCAGGCGGGCGATGGCGAGTACCGCGAGTTCCTGCCGCAAGCGGCCATCGCCCCCGGCGGGAGACTTGAGCCAGGCAGTGGGACTGGAAACCGCCGTCTCGAGGGGCTTGGCGCCCAGCTCACTGCCCAGCCGCGCGGCCAGGCTGCGGGCGAGGCCCTGGGCGTTGTTCTCGAAGGCCAGGCGCAGACGGGCCCAGATATCATCGGTGGTGACCGTCCCGGTCGACAGCAACTGCTCCAGGACCGGGTCGCAAGGAGGCGGCAGGTCCTTGGCGGTGAACCACAGCAGGGCCCGTGCATTCGGCAGCGTGGTCTTGTCGCCCTGCGCCAGGCGGCCCTGGAGGTGGTAGCACAGGAGCTCGGTGGAGGGCGCATCGACCAGCAGGCGGTACTGCTCGCGAAACCGCGGCCAGTCGCCATTGCGGCCGAGCACGACCAGCCACTCGCCGCGCAGCTTCTCGGCCAGCCAGCTGCCCTGGTAATAGTTGAGGAAGGGCAGGAGCTGCTCGGGACCGACCTGGGACAGCTGCCGCGACAGCAGCCAGTAGCGCGGATAGATGCCCAGCGGGTCCCGCGACAGGGCCTCGGCGCGGGTCGCGACCTCCTTGAGGTCGCCCTTGCCGAGGGCCTCGCGGGCGGCCGTGAAATCGTCCTTGTTGTCCGCCCGGGCCACGGAGGCGGCCAGCAGGCAGAACAGGACGGCAATGAGCTTCTTCAAACTGCGGCTCTCCACTGACAAGGGGCGGAGCATATAGCGCTCGCGGCCCGGGGAAAACCTCGGCTTTGTAGGGGGAAAGACCGTGCGTCCGGGTCGCTGTTACCCGGCCGGGGGCGCCGCTATAATCGCCGGCCTTCGCAAACACCCGTGCCCCACCATGGCCAAGAAGCTCTATATCGAAACCCAGGGTTGCCAGATGAACGAGTACGACAGCTCGCGCATGGCCGACCTGCTGGGCGAGTCGCACGACCTGGAGCTGACCTCCGATCCGGCAGAAGCCGACGTGCTGCTGCTCAACACCTGCTCCATCCGCGAGAAGGCGCAGGAGAAGGTGTTCTCCGAGCTCGGCCGCTGGCGCAAGCTGAAAGAGGCCCGTCCCGATATCGTGATCGGCGTGGGCGGCTGCGTCGCCTCCCAGGAAGGCGCGGGCATCCAGAAGCGCGCACCCTTCGTCGACCTCGTCTTTGGCCCGCAAACCCTGCACCGCCTGCCCAAGATGCTGGACGCGCGCAAGAGCGGCAAGATCACCCTCGTCGACGTCAGCTTCCCCGAGATCGAGAAGTTCGACTACCTGCCCGAGCCCCGCGTCGAAGGCCACAAGGCCTTTGTCTCGATCATGGAAGGCTGCTCCAAGTACTGTACCTTCTGCGTGGTGCCCTACACCCGCGGCGAGGAAGTGTCGCGCCCCTTCGATGATGTGATTGCAGAGGTGGCCGTGCTCGCTTCCAAGGGCGTGCGCGAAGTCACCCTGCTGGGCCAGAACGTCAACGGCTACCGCGGCGCCTTCCACGACGGCCGCATCTGCAGCTTTGCCGAACTGCTGCGCCATGTGGCCGCCGTGCCCGGCATCGGCCGCATCCGCTACACCACCTCGCATCCGCTGGAATTCAACGACGACCTCATCGCCGTCTACGCCGACACGCCGCAGCTGGTGTCGCACCTGCACCTGCCGGTGCAGTCCGGGGCCAACCGCGTGCTCGCCGGCATGAAGCGCAACCACACCGCCGCCGACTACCTCGAACGCATCCGCAAGCTGAAGGCGGTGCGTCCCGACATCCATATCTCCTCGGACTTCATCATCGGCTTCCCCGGCGAATCCGACAGCGACTTCGAAGAGACGATGAACCTGATCGCGGAGGTGGATTTCGACCATTCCTACAGCTTCATCTACTCGAAACGCCCAGGCACGCCGGCGGCGGAAATGCCGGATGACACGCCGGACGAGATCAAGAAGCAGCGCCTGCAGATCCTCAAGGACCGCCTCACCGAGCACACGGCGCGCAAGACCCGCGCCATGCCGGGTACGCGCCAGCGCGTGCTGGTCGACCGCGTCTCCGAGCGCGAGCCCGGCCACCTGATCGGCATCTGCGAGAATACGCGCCTGGTGCATTTCCCCTGGCCGGACACGAGCCTGGTCGGAAAATTCGCCGAGGTCGACATCCTGGAGATGACCAGCATCAATGCCGTGCGCGCCGGCGCGCCGCTTTGGGTGGAAGCCTGAGACGAGGCCACTCTGGCCTCGAGTTCCCGGCCAGGCTCCGGCCGCCCGTCCCACCTGGCCCGTCAACGTACTGCCCGGCTCACCCGGCGCAGCGCTCATTCGCCGCCATCACCGCGCCATGGAAAGGATGCGCCCACATCCATCAGCACCTGCCCACCATGAAAAAAGCCCGCATCGCGGGCTTTTTTCATGGCTCAAGGCGGTCAGGTCACCACTGGAATCCCGTGCGCAGTATCGTCGGTGAGGATTTCAAACGCGGCACGGTGCGCCGTGCGCAACTGCAGCGGCTCCCTCCCCTTGCGCTCCAGCGTGAGCTCGCAGGCGGCGATCTTGGAGTTGAGGCAGGTGTGGCTGCCGCCGGGCGGGTTGTAATAGGTGAGCCCGACAAAATCCTGCGCCTGCGCGTGGATGCGACCGTGGATGCGCACATCGCGCAGCGTCGAATCGAATTGCCAGTCGAAATAGCGCCAGCTGCCATTCGCCCCGAAGGAACGCGCCAGCCCGTTGAGCCGGTACTCCTCCTGTCCCACGCGCAAGACCAGGATGGTCAGCGGCGGCGTCCACAACGGCCCCACCTTAAGCTTTGCCGTGATCGCCTCCAGGAAGGCATCGGGCGCGTTGTCAAAGCCGGCCACCTGGCCCCAGGCGTAGGTATCCGTGTGCTTGCCACCCCAGTTATGGTTTTCGCTGCCGACCCAGTTGTCGATGACCACGGTTTCTCCATCCACTTCCAGGGTGCCGGCAAAGCGCACCAGCGGGCGCGGCGTCACCGCCTTGGCCTTGGGAAAAGGCGAGGTGTAGAGATGTTCCGGCAGGAACACGAGCGGCGTACCGCCGTCCTCATAGCGCAGGTTCCAGCGCAGGGCATGAGGCGTCTGCACCTCGCCCTGGGCCTCGCCGCTCTTGAAGGTGGCGGCGCCGATCTGTACGCCCAGGCCCTCCTTCGAGAAAAAACAGGCGCTGATCGGCAACTCCGCCTTGCCGGCGCGGATACGTCCGGACTCGCCGTCAAAGTGGATGGCCCAGAGCTCGCCTATGGCTTTTTGTGGCTGCCCCGCAGGCGCAAAGATGGTGTAGCGCAGCCAGAAGCCTTCCTTGCGCGACGGGTGGTTGGCGCGCAGGAACCAGGACTCGTAATGGCCCTTGTCCTGTCCGGTCCGGTAGCGAACCCCCTGCCAGTGCGATAGCGCGTGCATGCGAATCTCCTGCTCAGAAGCGGCCAAAGGCTTTTTCGGCACTGGCCAGCTTCACCGCCTTGAAGGGGAAGGCCAGCATCGAATCGCGATAGGCCACTTCGGCGTGGCCGGCAATGACGCCGTCACGGAACACGGTGAGCGGACAGGTCGTCATGGAGGTCACCAGATTGCGCAGGTCATAGGTCTTCTGGCCCGCGGCATGCATCTCGCCCAGCTCCGGGTGCACGAAATCCAGTACATAGGCCGGGCCCGTCAGCTGGATGGTCAGCGTGCCCGTCACCGGCAGCTCGACGCCCGCCAGCTTCGCAACGCCCCGGAACCGCCGCGGCGCGGTCAGGCGCAGCGGCGTCGCCGTGAAGGCGCGGATGGTGAAGCTGAATTCGCGCGGGCTTTTCTCGTCATCAAGTTGCAGCCAGCCACTCATGGTTTCCTCGATCACCATGCCCATGCCCATTTCCTTTCCCCTTTTCATTGACATCAAAACGCCGCACCGCGGCATGAATATTCGCTGGCTCAGGCCAGCAGGCGATCCGCCAGCCGGCTCGCGGCCCGTGCCGCCAGGGCCATGATGGTGACCTGCGGATTGGCGCCCAGCGAGGACGGCACGCTGGCGCCATCCATGACATACAGCCCCGGATGGCCCCACACTTGATGCTCCGCATCGCAGACGCCACTTTCCGCCGTGGCGCCGATACGCGCGGTGCCGAGCGGGTGGTAGGCCGACATCAGGAAGTGCCGCGGCCGCGGCTTGCGCCGCCAGAAGGCTTCCAGTTCATCGAGATCGCGGATGACCGTCATGCGCGTCAGCCCGGGAATGATCACCTCGCGCGCGCCCGCCGCCAGGAACATGCGCGCCAGCAGGTCGATGCCGCGCTTGAAGCGCTCGAAGTCGGGGCTGTTCAGCGAGTAGCGGATCAGTGGCAGGTCCGCATGCGGCCCCGGGCGCACCGAGCCGCGCGTGCTGTCCTTCAGCATGAAGGCAAAGTAGGCGGTTTCCTGGTAGCGCTCGGTCATGCGCACGAAATCTTCCGCCTGCAACGGATTGAGCATGCCATGGCCGGCGAAGGGCGGCGTGCCGCCCTCGAACATGAGGCCCTGCTCCTTGAGGTCGTAAAGACCGAAGCCCTGCGGAATCATCTGGCCGTTGCGGAAATTGCTCCCGGGAAACCAGCCCATGACCGCGCCACAGGGATGGATGGACAGGTTCTCGCCGAGCTTGTCGTGGCGCACGCCATTGGCGCGCAGGAAGTTGGGCGTGAGCAGGGAGCCAGTGGCGACCACGGTGGCGCGGGCCCTCACGGTCAGGGTCACGGGCGCGCCGTCCTGCCCCTTGCCGCGGGCGACCACGCCCGTCACCTGCCCACTCACGCGCTGCAGGGTCTCGGCCTTGAAGCCGGTGAACAGAAAGGCCCCGCTCTCCAGGGCGCGCGGCACCAGGCTGACATTGGTGGACTGCTTGGCATCGGTGGGACAGCCGAACTGGCAAAGGCCCTGGCCATCGCAGCCCACGGCGTTGCGCTGCAGGGGCCGGGCCTGGGTCAGGCCAATGCGCTTCGCGCCGCGGCTGACCACGTCGGCAATCTCGCCCACGTAACGCAACTCGGCCGGCTGCACGGAAATGGCTTGCTCGACCTGCTCGAACCAGGGCCGCATATGCTCGGGCGTGAACTCCGCCAGACCCTCGTTACGCCAGTCTGCCAGGGTGGCATCCGGCGTGCGCAGGCAGGTGCCGGAGTTGATGGTGGTGGTGCCGCCGACACTGCGGCCGATGGGAATCGGGATCAGGTTGTTGCCGATGGCGCAGGTGGCGCCGAGGCTGCGGTAGAGCTTGGGAATGACATCGGTGAGGCGGCCCGTGAAATCGCGGCGGTCGTGGTAGTGGCCCTCCTCCAGCAGGACCACCGCCAGGCCGCGGCTGGCCAGCTCCCAGGCGGCCGCCGCGCCGCCGGCGCCGGTGCCGATGACCACCACATCGCACTCCAGCTCCTGCTCGCCGCTGAGGTCGGCGGCGGCGCTGACCTGCTGGCGCCAGCGCTGCGGCTCGATGCTGGCGGGCGGGCAAACGGCATTACCACCCTGCACGCGGGCCAGGTTCATTTCGTCCAGCAAGTAGGCGGTGCGAAACGGCAGGGACAGGGCGCGCAGCAGGCTGCCGCCCACAAGACCATCGGCCTGCGCCCGCAGGAAGGCGCTGCGCCGCTCGCGCGAAGCCCGGTGAAAGGGGCGCCCGTGGGTGAGCAGGTAGCGCCCCTCCAGCCACCAGAGCAGGCCGGTGACGCCGCGGCGCAGCCAGGCGTTCTCCTGGAGCAGGCCATCGACCGTGGCGAGCTGGGCCTGCACATCGGCGGCCGGCAAGGTGGCGCCGGCCGGAAACAGGGCCTCGATCAGGCGCTCGGCCTGCAGGCGCGTGATGCCGGTCAGGGCTGGGCGCGGGGCAGTCATGGACGGGCGATCTCCGAAGGTTGGGCAGGGAATGAGTCGCCGTGGGCCGGGGGCAGCGCCCCTCGGTCAATCCCCTGACTCTAGCGCCTGCACCGGCACGGTCTTGACTAATCACGACACGAGCCTCCTGTACAGGATTGGTACGCGAACTTGCCGGCCGCCCCAATCTTTCCTGCACTGCAGGAAGCCCGCCTTTCCCGGACAGCCGCATGGATCACTACCTGCAGCTCCTGCTGCGCCTGGGCGTCGCCGCCCTTTGCGGCGCCGTGCTGGGACTCAATCGAGGCCTCAAGCAGAAGCCCGCCGGGCTGCGCACGCATGCCCTGGTGGCGATCGGCGCCGCCTTTGCCGCCTGGATGGTGATCGACCTCGGTGGCGGTGACCCCACGTCGGTGAGCCGCATCATGCAGGGCGCCATGACCGGCGTCGGCTTCCTGGGCGCCGGGGTGATCCTGCGCGACGAGGCGCGTGGGCGCGTGGAAGGCCTGACCACGGCCGCCTCGATCTGGGTGGCCACCATCCTGGGCCTGGGCGCGGGTGCCGGCCTTTACCTCGAGTGTCTGCTGGCCCTGCTCGTGACCCTGCTGGTGCTGCTGGTCAGCGCCCGCCTGCAGGAGCAGATCATGGACCTGGTGTCGCCGCGCCGGCAGCCGCGGCAGGCCCGGCGCCGCAGCGAGACTCAAGTGCCGGAAGCCGCGCCGGACGCGGCCCGGCCCCGGGAGGGTCGCCGGCCTTGAGCCATTGCTGGCGTCCGGCGCGGTCCAGGCCGGCCTTGAATCCCGGATGGGAAACGCCATGTCAGCCTGCAACTTGTGCCAAAGGCCGGGCCGCTTTTGCCCCGACGGCTGACGGCTCCCCCCCTTTGCGCTATCCTGACACCCCGATTGAGCGGCCACTCCCAGCTTGAACACCAGTTCCGTTTCCCGCCGCCAGCTCACGCTGGAGCCCAACGACACCCGCCGCCTCAGCGAGCTCAGTGGGCAGTTCCACGAGCACATTAAGCTCATCGAGCAGCGGCTCGGCGTGTCCGTGCACAGCCGCGGCAACCATTTCCGCATCGAAGGCCCGGCCGGCCAGGTCAACAGCGCGGTGAACGTGCTGGAGACGCTCTATGCCGAAACCGGCCAGCGCGACCACCTCGATGCCGAGGCCGTGCACATGCTGCTGACCACCCTCGATGACGAGGCGGCCCCCCTCGCCCCGAGCGCCGGCCCCGAGGCCGACACCGCCCTTTTCACCAAGCGTGGCGCCATCCGCGCCCGTGGCGAGAACCAGAAGCGCTACGTCGAGGCGCTCCTCGCCAACGACATCAGCTTTGGCGTCGGTCCCGCCGGCACCGGCAAGACCTACCTGGCCGTCGCCGCCGCCGTGCACCTGCTCGAAAAAGACGAGATCCGCCGCATCATGCTGGTGCGCCCGGCAGTGGAGGCCGGGGAAAAACTCGGTTTCCTGCCCGGCGACCTCACCGAGAAGATCAATCCCTACCTGCGCCCGCTCTACGATGCCCTTTATGAAATGCTGGGCTTCGAGCGTGTCGCCAAGCTCATCGAGAAACAGGTCATCGAGATTGCGCCGCTCGCCTATATGCGCGGCCGCACCCTCAACAACGCCTTCATCATCCTCGACGAGGGCCAGAACACCACGCCCGAGCAGATGAAGATGTTCCTGACCCGCCTGGGCTTCGGTTCCAAGGCGGTGATCACCGGCGACATCACCCAGGTCGACCTGCCGCGCGGCCAGGAGTCCGGCCTTGCCCACGCCTTGGGCGTGCTGCATGAAGTGCGCGGCATCCACATCACCCGCTTCACCTCGCGCGACGTGGTGCGCCACCGCCTGGTGCAGGCCATCGTCGAGGCCTATGAGGCCTACGAGCCCCTGCACAAGCCGGCCGGCCGCCCCGCCCGCGGCAGATCCGGCGCCGATGCGGACCCCCGCCCCGACACTGGCGAAGAGGCCTGACGGCATGCAACCTGCCAGCACCACCCTGATTGACCTGCAGATCGCCTTGCCAGCGGCCGACCTGCCCGGCGTCGACGAGTTCACGCGCTGGGCCGACGCCGCCCTCGCCGAGGCCGGCCATGCCGAGCCGGTGGAAATCACCGTGCGCGTCGTCGACGCCGACGAGAGCCAGGCCCTCAACCGGGACTACCGCGACAAGGACAAGCCCACCAATGTCCTGTCCTTCCCCAATGAGCTGCCGGAATTCCTGCAGGAAGAGCTCGACATCCTGCCGCTCGGCGACCTCGTGATCTGCGCGCCGGTAGTGGCACAGGAAGCGGCGGAGCAGGGCAAGGCGGTGCGGGAGCACTGGGCGCACCTCACCGTGCATGGTGTGCTGCACCTGCTGGGCCTCGACCATGTCGAGGACGCGGCGGCGGAAGAAATGGAAGCCATGGAAGTCCGCGCCCTGAACGCGCTGGGCATTGCCAATCCCTATGAATGATGCCGGGCAAAAGCCCGCAACCCCACACAACAACGAGAGATGCGACAGATCATGAGCGAAGGTCGACCTAGCGGCGAGCAACCCCGGTCCTGGCTGAGCCGCCTGACCCACGCCCTGAGCGGGGAGCCGCAGAACCGCGAGGATCTCGCCGAGCTCATCCAGCACGCCGGCGAACGTGGCCTGCTCGATCCGGATGCGCTGCGCATCATCGAGGCCACCCTGCAGGTGTCCGAACGCCAGGTGCGCGAGATCATGATCCCGCGCGCGCAAATGGTGGCGGTGCGCTCCGACATGGAGCCCCGCGAGTTCCTGCCCATCCTCATCGAGTCGGCGCATTCGCGCTTCCCGGTGCTGGACGCGGACAACTCCGACGAGGTCGTCGGCATCCTCTTCGCCAAGGACCTGCTCAAGCTCATCGTTCCGGAACGCGCCGAGCGCTTCGAACTCAAGGACTACCTGCGCCCGGTATTCTTCGTGCCGGAGTCGACCCACCTCGACCGCCTGCTCAAGGAGTTCCGCTCCAAGCGCAACCACATGGCCATCGTGGTCAACGAATACGGCGGCATCGCCGGCGTGGTGACGCTGGAGGACGCGCTCGAGCAGATCGTCGGCGAGATCGACGACGAGCATGACTTCGAGGTGGATGAGGACGCCCTGATCCGCGAGATGAGCCCGCGCGAATTCAGCGTCAAGGCCATCACGCCCATCGCCGACTTCAATGAGCACTTCGGCAGCGATTTCAGCAACGACGACTTCGACACCATCGGCGGCATCCTCATGAATGCCTTCGAGCGGCTGCCCGAACGCGACGAGGAGATCACCCTCGGCAACCTCAAGTTCACCGTACTGGCCGCCGACTCCCGCGCCATTCGCCAGATCAAGGTCGAACCGCGAAAGTAAACCCTGCCCCTGACGCCCCGGGGCAGGCCTCACCCCTGTCCCCGCACAGACCTGGACACCATGCGCCGCTTCCACGCCCTGCTCGAACAACTCCGCGCCCACCGGCACCTGCCCCTGGCGATGATCGCGCTGGGCGTGCTCACGCCCTTCGCGTTCTCGCCCTTCGACCTGTGGCCCCTGGCGCTGGTCAGCATCGGCCTGGCCGGCGAACTGCTGCGCGGCCACGGCATCCGGCGCACGGCCTTCCTGGCCTGGTGCTACGGCTTTGGCCTCTGGGGCTTCGGCACCTATTGGCTCTACGTTTCCATCCATGACTACGGCTACACGCCGCCCTGGCTGGCCACGCCCATGGTGGCGGGGCTTGCCGCCTTCATGGCGCTGTTCTTCGCCCTGATGGGTTGGCTGTACGCGCGCTTCAACCTGGCGCGCGCCTCATTGCTGACGCTGCCCGCGCTCTGGGTGCTGGGCGAATGGCTGCGCACGTGGTTTCTCACCGGCTTTCCCTGGCTGTTCACCGGCTACGCCTTTGTCGATACGCCACTGGCCGGCTATGCGCCGCTCTTCGGCGTGTTCGGCATCAGCCTGATCGCCGTGTTCAGCGCGCTCGTCCTGGTGCGCGCCCTGGCACAGCCGGGTGGCCTGCGCTCGCCGGCGCTACCGGTCGCCATCGCCCTGTGGATGGGCGGCGCCGCGCTCCAGCATGTCGAGTGGACCAGCCCGACCGGCGAAGGTCTCAGCGTCAGCATCGTGCAGGGCAACATCCCGCAGGAATCAAAATGGCAGCTGGAATGGCGCGACAAGACCGTCGACATCTACCGCCAGCTCTCGAAGACCGAATGGGGGCGCGATCTCGTGATCTGGCCGGAGGCGGCCGTGCCGATGTTCTATCACGAGGCCATCGACGCCATGACGGAGATGGACGACAACGCCCTGGCCGGCCACTCCGCTTTCGTGACCGGCATTCCCTGGCTGGAAGTGGACGAGGCGAGGCGCGACTTCCGCATCTACAACGCCATCCTCGCCAGCGGCGAAGGCAGTGGCGTGTACTTCAAGCAGCGCCTGGTGCCCTTTGGCGAATTCATTCCGCTGGAAAGCTGGCTGCGCGGCACGCTGCCGCTGTTCGACATGCCCATGACCAGCTTTAGCGAAGGCCCGCCGCAGCAGGCGCCGCTCACCGTGCAGAAGCTCTCGCTCGGGCCCATGATCTGCTACGAGATCGCCTACCCCGACCTGGTCCGCCGCATTGCCAGCGCCAGCGACGTGCTGGTCACCATCTCCAACGACGGCTGGTTCGGCACGTCCATGGGCCCGCACCAGCATTTCCAGATGGTGCGCATGCGCGCCCTGGAAAACGGCCGCGAAGTGATCCGCGCCACCAACAACGGCGTCTCCGCCATCATCGACAAGCACGGCCGCGTGCGCGAGCAGGCGCCGCAGTTCGAGCGCCTGGTGCTGCGCGCGACGGTGCGCGGCTATCGCGGCAGCACGCCCTTCATGGTGATGGGCAGCCTGCCGGCCCTGCTCGCCTGCGCGGTGCTGCTGGTTATCGGCCGTCGCCGCAAGGCGGGCGACGCCGCCTGAGCCGCTACCCCGGCTGGCGCGCGGCCAGCAAGGCAGCCTCCAGCGCCGGCCAGTCACGGGCGACCCGGGCAATCACCTCCAGACGGCTGTCGCTGCGGGAAGGCTCGCTGTTGACCGCGGTCTCGTGACGCGTGGCATTGAAAAAAATCCAGCCCTGGTCAGTGTGGAACACGCCTTTCACCCGCATGGCCTCGCGGATGCCGAACAGGACGTCCAGCAAGGCGTTGTGACCGAACACCCACTCGCGCGGAAACACCCAGCCGGCAATCGCGGCCTCGGGCAGGTTTTCGCTGTAATGGAAAGGCGGCTCGATTTCCGCGGCAGCGCGCCCCCCCGCCCTTCCTGCACCAGCATCCGGTCCTCCCGGCGCACCGGCCATCACTCCCGTCGCACCTGGTGGCACATGCAACAGCGAGCGTTTCACCGGCACGGCCCGGTCCGGCAAGTCCAGCCATTCGCGCGCCAGCTCGCCGCTGGCCATGAAAAAGACATGCGCCTTTGGCGGCAGCAGGCCTGCCGCGAAGTCGCGGGCGCGCGTACGATCGGCATCGGCCAGGACATCGTCCTTGCTGAACACCAGCACATCGGCGGCCTCGACCTGGGCATTGAACGTCTCGTGCGCCAGCACGCGCGCATCGGCGAGTTCGCGCGCATCGACCAGCGTGAGCGTGGCCCGCACATCCAGGGCGTCGCGCCAATGCGCCTCGCGCAAGGTCTCCAGCACCCGCGCCGGATGCCCGAGGCCGGTGGGCTCGATCAGCACGCGGTCGGGCCGCGCCCGGGTGAGCAACTGCGACAGCGCCACCTGCAAGGGCAGCTGGTTGGCGCAGCACAGGCAGCCGCCCGGCACCTCCTTGATGGCGATGCCCTCGCCGCCCAGCACAGCCTGGTCGATGCCGACCTGGCCGAACTCGTTGACCAGCACCGCCCAGCGTTCGCCGTCGCGGCGGTGCGCGAGCAGGTGACGGATGGCCGTGGTCTTGCCGGCGCCAAGAAAGCCGGTGATGAGGTTGAGGGGGACAGCACGGATCATGGGCGTGGCACTGGAACAAGGGGCCGATAGTCTAGCCGGACAGCGCCGCGCTGTCAGAGCGCCGGCCACCCTGCGCGCCGGTGACACGCTGTGCGCCTCTGTCCACTACCCGCCAACGCGAAGGGCGCGCTAGGCTGAAACCCGGGACGCGCCGCTTTCCTGCCGGTCGCTGTCCCCCGGAGACAGCCATGCACATCCTCGTCACCGGCGGCACCGGCTTCATCGGCGCCGCCCTGGTTCCCGCCCTGCTGGCCGACGGCCACCGGCTGACCCTGCTTACGCGTCAGCCGCAGCGCCACCGTTCGCGCCTGAACACACGCGTGCAGCTGGTGTCGCACTTGTCGGAGATCGCACCGGACGCGCCTGTTGACGCCGTGATCAACCTGGCCGGCGAAGGCATCGCCGACCGTCCCTGGACCACCGCCCGCAAGCAGCTGCTCTTCGCGAGCCGCGTCACCCTGACCGACCAGCTCGTGCAATGGCTGGCACGACGTCCCTCGCCACCGGCGGTGATGATCTCGGGATCGGCGGTGGGCTGGTACGGCGACCAGGGCGATGCACCACTCACGGAAACGTCAGCGTCCCGACCCGGCTACACGCACGAACTCTGCGACGCCTGGGAGAACGCTGCCCGCGGCGTGGAAGCGCAGGGGACGCGCCTTTGCCTGCTGCGCATCGGCGTGGTGCTGGGCGCGGGGGGCGGCATGCTGAAGCGCCTGCTGCCGGTCTTCCGGGCCGGGCTTGGCGGGCGCGTGGGCAACGGCCGGCAATGGCTGTCCTGGATCGGCCGGGAAGACCTGGTGGCGCTCATCCGCCACCTGCTGGTGACTCCGTCGCTGGCGGGCGTGTTCAACGCCACCGCGCCAGCGTCGCTCACCAATGCAGAGTTCACCCGCCTGCTGGCCGCCCATCTGCACCGACCAGCCCTGGTGCCGGTGCCGGCCCTGGCCTTGCGCCTGTCGCTGGGGGAAATGAGTACCTTGCTGCTGGGCGGCCAACAGGTGATCCCTGAGCGGCTGCTGGCGGCGGGGTTTGCCTTTGCGGCGCCCACCGTGCCCGAGTGCCTGCGCCGCGAGCTGGGCTAGTGCCTCAGGACGGCTCCAGCCACAGGCGCAGGCGATAGAAAACCAGGCCGCCGTACTCATGCAGGGCCTGCGCCGACACCATGAAATGCGGCAACGACGGCGCCAGGCGCAGGGCCAGCGGCCGCCGCGCCACGCCGGGCCCCACCAGGTCCAGCGGCGCCGGCACCACCGTGAAGCCGGCCTGCTCGAACACCAGCGTGGCGCGCCGCAGGTGCAGGCCCTGCGTCACCAGCACGATCCGGTCCACGCCGGCGGGCGCCAGCAGCTGACGCGTAAGGCGGGCGTTTTCCCAGGTGGTGCGGCTGCGTCCCTCCTGCCAGCGCACATTCACCACATGATCCTCGCGCAGGCTGCGCGCCATCACCGCCGCCTCCGGCTCGGCCTCGCCCGCCACCACGCCGCCACTGACCGCCAGCGGCAGTCCGGAGCGGCGATAGAGCGCGGCGCCGTAGCGCAGGCGACTGGCGGTCCAGTAGTTGGGCATGTCCTGGCCGCCAAACTCCGGCGCCGGTGCGCGTCCCCCGCCCAGCACCACGATGGCCTGGGCGCCGCCCCAGGCGCGGGGGTCGGCCGGCAGGGGCGGCGCCGTCTCCAGGCCGCGCGCGAGCCAGCCGGCCCCGAGCGGGGTGGCCATCAGGTAGAGGGTCAGCAGGCCGGCGGTGATGAGGCTGGCGCCCAGCGTCCGGTGCCGGCGCAGCAGGCCGAGCCCGGCCAGGACCAGCAGGATCTGCAGCGCCGGCGGCGCCAGCAGGCTGCGAAGCAGCAGGTAAAGCGTCATGTCGTGCCCCGTCCGTGGAAGGGATGGCCCGCCGGGCGCGGCCGAAGTCCGGCCCGGGACTTCAGGTCATGGTCTGGAATAGCCGCCTACGCTATGCTACGCGCCTTTGATTTTCCACGAAATTTCCCTTTCCGGGTTGCCCGCGCCATGCACGAACAGTATCGCCCGCAAGACATCGAACTCGCCGCCCAGCAGGAATGGGAGGCCACGCAGGCTTTTGCCGCCGCCGAGAAGGCAGGTCAGGAAAAGTTCTATTGCCTGGCCATGTTCCCGTATCCGTCCGGCAAGCTGCACATGGGCCATGTGCGCAACTACACCATCAGCGACGTGATCGCGCGCTACCAGCGCATGCAGGGCAAGAACGTGCTGCAGCCCATGGGCTGGGACGCCTTCGGCCTTCCCGCCGAAAACGCCGCGATGAAGAACCAGGTGGCGCCGGCGGCCTGGACCTATTCCAACATCGACTACATGAAGACCCAGCTGAAATCGCTGGGCCTGGCCATCGACTGGACGCGCGAAGTCACCACCTGCAAGCCGGATTACTACCGCTGGGAGCAGTGGCTGTTCACGCGCCTGTTCCAGAAAGGCGTGATCTACAAGAAGTCCGGCGTGGTGAACTGGGATCCGGTCGACCAGACCGTGCTCGCCAACGAGCAGGTCATCGACGGCCGCGGCTGGCGCTCCGGCGCGCTCGTGGAAAAACGCGAAATCCCCATGTACTACTTCGCAATCACGAAATATGCGGAAGAGCTGCTTGCCGACCTCGACCAGCTCGACGGCTGGCCGGAGCAGGTGCGCACCATGCAGCGCAACTGGATCGGCAAGAGCTTTGGCGCCGACATCGTCTTCGATTATGACGAGGTGTCGATCGGCACCGGCGGCCAGCTCAAGGTCTATTCCACGCGTCCGGACACACTGATGGGCGCCACCTATGTGGCCGTGGCCGCCGAGCATCCGCTCGCCACCCGCGCCGCGGCACAGAATCCCGCGCTTGCCGCCTTCATCGCCGAATGCAAGGCCGGTTCCGTGGCCGAGGCCGACATGGCGACCATGGAAAAGAAGGGCATGGCCACCGGCCAGTTCGTGGTGCATCCGCTGAATGGCCATAAGCTGCCGGTGTTCGTCGCCAACTATGTGCTCTGGGGCTACGGCGAGGGCGCCGTGATGGCCGTGCCGGCGCATGACGAGCGCGATTTCGAATTCGCCAACAAGTATGCGCTGCCCATCGTGCAGGTCTACCGGCCCGCGCAGGGCAAAGACACCTTCAGCACGACACAGTGGCAGGAATGGTACGCGGCGAAGGACGGCTCCCTCGTCACCGTGAACTCCGGCCAGTACGACGGCCGCGATTTCACCGCCGCCTTCGATGCCATCGTCGCCGATCTCGAAACGGCGCAGCACGGCGCGCGCAAGACACAGTTCCGCCTGCGCGACTGGGGCATCTCGCGCCAGCGCTACTGGGGCTGCCCGATTCCCATCATTCATTGTGCCGCCTGCGGCGACGTGCCGGTGCCGGAAAAAGACCTGCCCGTGGTGCTGCCGGAAGACGTGGTGCCGGATGGCGCCGGCTCGCCGCTGGCGCGCATGCCGAGCTTCTACGAGTGCAAGTGCCCGAGCTGCGGCGGCGCCGCAAAACGCGAAACCGACACCATGGATACCTTCGTGGAATCGTCCTGGTACTACGCCCGCTACGCCTCGCCGCAGAGCATGGACGGCATGGTCGAAAAGGAAGCCGCGAAATACTGGCTGCCGGTGGACCAGTACGTGGGCGGCATCGAACACGCCATCCTGCACCTTCTCTACGCGCGCTTTTTCCACAAGCTGATGCGTGACGAAGGCCTGGTGCAGGGCGACGAGCCTTTCAGGAAGCTGCTCACGCAGGGCATGGTCGTGGCCGACACCTTCTATCGCGAGGAAGCCAACGGCGGCAAGGACTGGATCAACCCCGCCGACGTCGACATCGTGCGCGACGACAAGGGCCGCATGACCGCCGCCACGCTCAAGGCCGATGGCCTGCCGGTGCGGATCGGCGGCATGGAAAAGATGTCCAAGTCCAAGAACAACGGCGTCGATCCGCAGACCCTGATCAACGAATACGGCGCCGACACCTCGCGCCTGTTCATGATGTTCGCGGCGCCGCCCGATGCCTCGCTGGAATGGATCGACACCGGTGTCGAGGGCGCCAGCCGCTTTCTGCGCCGCCTCTGGAAAACCGCGTTCCGCTTCCAGCGCCGCGTCGCCCTGGCGGCGGTGCCGGCCAGCACTCCCGGCCAGGACCGCAGCGACACCCTCAAGGCGGTCCGCTTCGAGCTGCACAGCGTGCTGAAGCAGGCCAATGCCGACTACGAGCGCAACCAGTTCAACACCGTGGTCTCCGCCGGCATGAAGCTGCTCAACCTGATGGATGACGATGTCTTCGCGGAAAACGGCGAGGCCGGCCTGGTGCTGGAGGCGGAAGCCCTGCAGATACTGGTCAAGCTGTTGTCGCCGGTGACGCCGCACATCTGCCACGCGCTCTGGCAGGACCTGGGCGCCGCCTTCGCCAAGCTGCTGGGCACGCCGGTCACGCCCCTGCTGGACGCCGGCTGGCCCCTGCACGACGAGGCCGCGCTCAAGCGCGACAGCATCGAATTGATGATCCAGGTGAACGGCAAGCTGCGCGGCAAGATCACCGTGCCCGCGGAGGCCGACAACGCCGCCATCGAGGCCGCCGCGCTCGCCAATGCCGATGCGCAGCGCTTCATGGAAGGCCGGCCGGCACGCAAGGTCATCGTCGTGAAGGGCAAGCTCGTCAACATAGTGGCCTGAGCCAGGACAACCGCATGCAAGCGCACGACAACGCGACCACCCCGCGCCGGCGCCACGGGCCCGGGGTCATCCTGGTCTTCCCGCTGCTGCTGGCGCTGTCCGCCTGTGGCTTCCAGCTGCGCGGCAACTATCATGTGCCGGCCTTCCTGACCGATGTCAGCCTCCAGCTGCCACCCGGTACGCGCAGCCTCGGCACCGAGCTGCGCCTGGCCCTGGAGCGCAAGAACATCGGCGCCAACGGCGGTGACATCCAGCTCGAAGTGGCCACTGAAACACTCAACCGCCAGACCTCGAGCGTGGACAGTCGCGCCCGTGCCGCCGAATACATCCTGGTCTACACGGTGGAGTTTCGCATCAACAGCAGTGACGGCCGCACCATCGGGCCCTTGCAGACGCTGATCCTGCGCCGCGCCTACCAGTACAGCACCGCCAATGTCGTCGGCAAGAACACCGAAGAGGAAACACTGATGCAGGAGCTGCGCGCGGACGCTGCGCAGCAGATCGTGCGTCAGCTGGCCGCGCTTACGGTGTCGCCGGCCGCTCCCGACCCGGTCCCTGCCCCGCCGGCGGCCCCGGACGCGGCACAGCCATGAAGCTGCGCTGGGACCAGCTCCCCCGCCAGGTGCGCGAGCCCCTGCAGCCCATTTACATGCTGTATGGCGACGAGATCCTGTTGCAGCAGGAAGCCGGCGACCTGCTGCGTAGCGCTGCGCGCGCGCAGGGCTTCAGCGAGCGCGAGCTCTACCATGCCGAGCGGGGTTCCGACTGGAACGAACTGCTGGCCAGCGCCAATAATCTTTCACTCTTCGGTGACCGCAAGCTCATCGAGATCCGCTTCAGCGGCAAGCCCGACGCCAGCGCCACCGCCGCACTCGAGCGTTACGCCGCCTCGCCCTCACCCGACACCCTGCTCCTGCTGGTGTTGCCCAAACTCGATGGCACGGCACAGAAAGCCAAGTGGTTCGTGGCCTGTGAAAACGCCGGCGCCTCCCTGCAGCTGCCCCAGATCGATGCCCACACCCTGCCCGACTGGCTGCGCGCCCGCCTGCAGCAGCAGGGCCTCACGATGGAGCCCGAGGCCTTCACCCTGCTCTGCGATCGCGTCGAGGGCAACCTGCTGGCCGCCCGCCAGGAAATCGAGAAGTTGCGCCTGCTTGCGCCGGACGGCGTGCTCAGCCTCGACCTCGTGCGCAGCGCCGTCGGTGACAGTGCGCGCTTCAATGTCTTTGATCTTGCCGACAGCGCCCTGAGTGGCGACCCCGCCCGCGCCGCGCGCATGCTCAGCGGCCTGCGCGCCGAAGGCCACTCCGAGTCCAGCGTGCTGTGGGCGCTGGCCAAGGATGCGCGCACCCTTGCCGCCCTGCGCGAAGGCCTCGAGGCCGGCCAGCCCATGGGCGCACTGCTGCAGCAATGCGGCATCTGGCAAAAGCGCCAGGGGCTGTTCCAGCGCGCGGTGCAGCGCATCACGCCGGCGCTGGCCCAGCGCCTGGTCGAGGAAGTCCAGGCCGCCGACCTCGCCATCAAGGGCCAGAGCCAGGAGCGCGCCTGGGATGTGCTGCTGCGCCTGGCCCTGCTCATGGCCGGGCGCCCGCTGTTCGCCTGACCCTGCTTTCCTTCACCGCCCCCGGCCGGATTCCATGTCATGACCACGCCGCCCGAACGCCCGCCCCTGTCCGCGCAAATCCGCCGCGACATGGTCATCGACCTGATCGGCAACCTCGCGCTGGCGCTTGGCCTCTGGGGCTGGCTCGATGCCCGCGAGGGCGGCAGCGGCCTGCTGCAGGAGCCGGCGCTCTTCATCGCCCTTACCGCCGCCGGCCTGCTCAACCTGCTGCACCTGCCGGCGCGCCTGCGCCGGCTGCGCGACTGGCGCAACACCCAGCCGCCGCGCTAGGCGCGCCGCCACCGAGTCCGATCGTCGCCTCCGGCTCGCCGAGCCTGGCCGGGCGCTCACCTGAACCAAGGCCCGCCGCCACCGCCGCCCGGCCATAGCCGGCACCTGCCGCCAACACCCCAGGCCGCCCCTCCCCTGCGGGGACCGTTTATCACCTGTTACCCCTTACCCCTGTTCAGGCGGGCCACCTTGTCCCACTATTGCCGCGCCGCCCGCTTCCCGGGCATCCAGAGGACTCCATGAAAAACCGACGCAAAACCGCAAGCGCCAAGGCGCTGGTCTTCTCCCCGCTGTTCCGGCAACGCCAGGAAACCGCGAAAAAAGGCAAAGGCAGCTACAACCGCAGGCCCCGCAATCAGCCCACCGATTCGGGGCCTTCCTGTTTCCGGACCCCCGGCGCCCCTCGCCCCCTGGCCGCGGTTGTCTGAGACCGTCCCGCCCGGCATTATCGCAGGCACTTTGCCCCCGAGTGCCGACATGACCTCCCGCACCGACACCTCCAGCATTTCCTTCACCGCGCATTACACCGGCTACGTCTGGCACCACTACGGTCTCTCCGACGCCCATTTCGCCACCGGCCAGGGCCGACTCTACTTTGCCCTGCTGCGGCCGTTCGAACGCCTGGCGCGCTGCCTGATCGGCAGCGACATCAAGACCACGCTGCTGCAGCGCCACTTCCTGATTGACCGCGAGCTCGAGACCCTGATCGCCGCCCATCCCGGCCTGCAAATCCTGGAGGTTGCCTGCGGCCTGTCGCCGCGCGGGCACCGCTTTACCCGCCGCCACCCGGGACTCGTCTATGTCGAAGCCGACCTGCCCGGCATGGTGGCGCGCAAACGCGTGCTGCTCGCTGATGCCGGTTCGCTGGACGCGCGCCACCGCCTTGTCACCTGCAACATCCTGGAGCGCGACACAGCCGACAGCCTGGAGCAGGTCATCGCGCGCGAATTCGATGCGCAACAGCCGCTGGTGGTGATCACCGAGGGTCTCGTGAATTATTTCGAGCTGCCCGTCATCAGCGCCGTCTGGCAACGCCTGGCGGCGACCCTTCGCGCCTTTCCCGCCGGCACCTACCTCACCGACATCTATCCCGAAGTCCACGGGCACCGCTTCGCCGGCGCCATCCTCGCCGCCAACCGCTCGCTCAAGGTCGCCTCGCGCAGCAGCTTCAGCATGCACTTCGCCAGCGATGCCGACATGCGCGCGCACTTCGAGACCCTGGGCTTCGACCGCGCCACCGTGTTCGATCCTGACCGGGAGCAGACCGCCGCACCGGCCGCCCGCGGCGGCGCCATCGTGCGCGTGGTGCGCGCCAGCACCGGCGGCTAGCGCCGCGGCCCCTGTTTCGCCCCGGCGGCCCTTGCGCAGAGCGAATGGCCATGCCGTTCCGCCAATAAAAAGGCCGCCCTTCGGGGCGGCCCTTTTCAGCGCGGCAACAGCAGGACTCAGGCACCAAGCGGCTGGGGGTAACCGGGAGTTGGCACCGCGCGATCCGGTGCCGGAAGATCCGCCAGCCCGGCTCACCGGACGGGGACTAGCCGGCGGCCAGCACCTCGTTCCACTTTGCCATGAGCCCGGTCAGCGCCTGGATCTGGCGATCCAGGCTCTGCAACTCCTCGAGCGACCCCTTTTCCCCGCTGAAAGTCTCCACCTTGCCCAGCGCCTGCGCCAGCGGGTGGTCGGGCGTCTGCATGCGGTAGACGTTGAGCTTCCAGCGCGTGTTGTGGGTGACCATGCGCCAAAGCGCGAGCTTGGTGCCGAGGTGGATCTGGCTGAAATCGGTGAGCTCGCCAAAAGGCGCGAAATCCGTGCCGATCAGCTGGCAACGGCCCGACTTGGGATCGGCGACGAGGGTGGCCGTGCGCGGCGACTTGCAGAGCAGCGCCAGCACGCCCAGGGCCTGGCCGGCGGACAGGTAGTTCACCGCCTTGCGCGACTTCTTGCCGTCCGGGTAGACGATGAGCTGGCCCGAGAGCAGGAAGTAGAAGATGTTGTCGCGCGCATCCTTCTCGATCACCACCTCGCCGGGTGCCGGCTCGTAGATGCTGGAATGGCGCTTGAGGATCTCCATCTGGTCAGGGTCATTGAAGATCATGTCCTTGTAGAAGGGGATGCCCGAAAGCAGGTTATCCAGCATGTCGGAGGAGTAGGTGGTGATGGGAATGGACTTCATGTCAGGTCTCCTTGAGACCCGAGCATAAGCGACGGCCAAGGGCCAAGGCAAAATCGTCAGGCGACGCAGTCGGCCCGGGTCTCACCGGCGTTGCTGATTTTGTGCCGAAGGTCACACGCGGAGGCGGCACCAGGCCCCGTGCTGCCCCGCCCTGACGAGAGGCTGCCATCGACACAACACCCCTCGCTCCGGCAAGGCACCACAGGGCCGGCCTGGCCGGGCATCTGCCACGACGCGGTTCAACCCCGCCGTGCAGACGGCCAGCCGCGTCTCAGGCCCGGGGCTTCTCCAGCAGCCAGATATAGCCCGGCATCAACCAGTAGGCATAGGTGGCGATCAGATTGATCACGATGTGCTTGAGGCCGGAAGGCGGAATCATGTAGTCCACGCCGAAGCGGGCCGGATCCCGCGCCAGTGGCCGGGTGTAGTCGTGCAGGGTGAAACGGGATACCAGGCGGCGCAGTCCCCAGCAGGTGAAATGCAGCTCGTGGTAATGGCTGGCCTTGCCGGCCCAGCGCACATAGCGGTGCGCCAGCGCGCGCGGCAGCACCGACAGCAGCGGCAGGTTGTAGTGCGGCTCGTTCCACATGAGGCGGTTGCCGGCGGCGAAATAGCAGAGGCCGCCCGGCTTCAGCACGCGATGGATCTCGGCCATCATGCGCGCCGCGTCGGGCACGTGCTCGTAGACCTGCGAACACACCACCACGTCGAAGCTGGCCTCGGGAAAGTCCAGCTGCAGGGCGTCGCCCAGGCGGAGCTCGAGATTGGGACGGGAGTAGCGATCCTGCGCGAAGCGGATGGCGTTTTCGTCGATGTCGATGCCGACGACGCGACCGAAGTGCTGCGCCAGGTGGTCGTCGATGATGCCGGCGGAGCCGCCGACGTTGAGCAGGACCATGTCGCCCAGGCGATCGCCGGCGAAGTCGGCGATGACGCGGACCATGGTCTCCGCCTTGCGGGTTCGCCCCTGCACGTCGAACATGGCGTGGCTGTTGACGGAAAAATCGTACTGGTAACCGCGGTCCATCCTGATCCTGCCTGCTGCCGGCCAAACGGGCGGGCGCCGGCCCCCGCGGCGCGGCGGGCCCGGCGGCCATGCTACCCCGACCCGGCCCCCAAAAAGAACCGCCCCTCGAGGGGGCGGTGTCGTCAGCTGTAGATCGTCCGGATCTTCTGCTGCCCGCCGGTCACATCCTGTTCAGCGGGTCTCCGGAAAAAACGCTCGTCGTCGAGCAGCCCCTTGAGCTCTTCGGCCAGCTCGAAGCTGCCGTGCTTGAACAGGCAGCGCATGTGCTTGCCGTCCTGCTCGAACACCAGCATCTCGATGCGCAGTGCCGTTCCCTCGGGGCAGAGCACGAGGTCGCGGGCGTGCTTCTCCAGGGGCGAATCGGTGTGGTCGAACTCGAGCACGCAGCCAAAGAAATTAAGGTCGCGCATGCGCACCTTCATGTCGATGGACAGCGAACCGTCGAGCTGGGAAAAGCTGATCACGCGGGCATGCGGATTCACCGGCACGTAGCGCGGCTCGCCACGACGCTCCAGGGACTCGCACTGGTGCCGGTTCAGCACCTCGATGCCCGGCAGGGTGCGCAGGTCGTCGCCGCGCAGGAAAGCCGAGAACATGCCCACCGATTCGTCACGCTTCTCCAGCTGCGCCACGTGATCGGCGCCCTTGATGAGCGCGAAGGTGGCGTTGGGGCAGCGCGCGGCGAAGTGGGCGTTTTCATAGGGCAGCGTGAAGCTGTCGAACTCGCCCGTCGCCACCAGGGTGTCGCAGGTGGGATAGCCGAGGATGGACTCCACCTCGAGCAGGCGGCGCGCATTGATACGGTAACGGGCCTGCTCGTTCTCGTGGAAGCCACGCATCTGGCGATGGAAGAGCTTGCGCGTGATGTCGCTGATTTCCGTTTCCTTCAGGCGCGCGTGATTGACCAGGTAGAGCACCACGGCCTGGCCGAATTCGTCGAGGCGGTTTTCATCCAGTACCTTCACCGATTCCTCGAGCAGCATGCGCCAGGACTTGCGCGGGCGTACCACGATGCCGGTGACGATGAGCTTGTGGATATGCGCGGGCCGCTTGTAGGCGTAGGTGGAGGCCACCACGGAGCCCAGCGACAGGCCCATCAGCGAGACCTTCTCGAGGCCGGCATGCTGGGTCCACTGGAACAGGAGGTCGGCGAGGTCTTCCATGCCCAGGTCGGGCGCGAGCTGGTCGTTGTTCCCGAGCGAGGGCAGGTCGACGAGGATGACGGGCACCTCGTTGAGGATCTGCTCCACGCAGTACTTGTAGGAATTGAAATTCTGGAAAGCGCCGCCCAGCACGATCAGCGGGGTCTTGTGCGCGTTTTCGGGCTGGCTGAAGGCCAGGTAGTCGACCCGCCACTTGCCGATGAAGTCCTGGCGGGGGGCCTGTTTCAGCGAGGAACGGGTATAGGGCTCGTAGCCTGCGGCCATGATGGCTTCTTCCTGTTTTCGTCCTGGGTGGCCGCCATCCGGCGGTCCTGTTTTTCTTGGTCTTACCCCGAAGGGGGCGCCACCTGCGTGTGCGGCGCTTTCTTATTGCCCGGGGGGTCGATGCTATCACCGCTGTCGCAGCCTGCCCAAGGGGCCTTTCAGGCCAGGCCCCTAGCCCGAAAGGACTGACTTGACGGGCGGTTCGCCCGGTCCGACTGATGGCCGGCGGCCGGCCCAGGGACCTTCTGGCAACGGTGGGGGCGAAGGCCCGTTCCCGCTATACTTCGCCGCCTGGATTACCACCGAGGTCCTTGTGAACAGCCCGCTTGACGTCACCGCCTACCTGCAGACCCTGGGTCGCGCCGCCCGCGCCGCCTCGCGCACCACCGCCCGCGCCAGCACCCGGGAGAAAAACGCCGCCCTCCAGGCTGTCCATGACGCCCTGGCCGCCGCGCAGGCAGAGGTCATGGCCGCCAACGCCCGGGATGTGGAAGCCGGCCGTGCCAACGGCCTCGATGCCGCCATGCTGGACCGCCTCACCATCAACGAGAAGACCTTCGCCGGCATGCTCGAAGGCCTGCGCCAGGTCATGGACCTGGCCGACCCGGTGGGCGCCATCACCGACCTCGTCTACCGCCCCTCCGGCATCCAGGTCGGCAAGATGCGCGTGCCCCTCGGCGTCATCGGCATCATCTACGAATCGCGCCCCAACGTGACGCTGGAAGCGGCCGCGCTCTGCCTGAAGTCCGGCAACGCCACCATCCTGCGCGGCGGCTCCGAGGCCATCCACTCCAACCAGGCCATCGCCGCCTGCATCCAGGCCGGCCTGGAGAAGGCGGGCATGCCGCGCGAGGCCGTGCAGGTGGTGGCGACCACCGACCGCGCCGCAGTCTCCGCCCTCATCACCATGCCCGAATTCGTCGACGTCATCGTGCCCCGCGGCGGCAAGGGCCTGATCGAGCGCATCTCGACCGAGGCGCGCGTGCCCGTGATCTACCACCTGGACGGCAACTGCCACGTCTTCATCGAGCGCGAGGCGGATCTCGCCAAGGCCGTGCCCGTGGCCCTCAATGCCAAGACCCACCGCTATGGCGTCTGCAACGCCATGGAATCGCTGCTGCTCGATGCGCCCGTGGCCGAGGCCGCGCTCAAGGCGCTGGCGCCGCTCTACCGTGAGAAAGGCGTGGAACTGCGCGGCTGCGAGAAGACACGCGCCTTCCTGCCCGACGCCGTGGCCGCCACGGAAGCCGACTGGTCCGAGGAATACCTGGCACCGGTACTGGCCATCAAGGTCGTCGACGGACTGGACGAGGCCATTGCCCACATCAACCGCTACGGCTCGCACCACACCGACAGCATCCTCACCGAGAACGTGACCAAGGCGCGACGCTTCCTCAACGAGGTCGACTCCAGCTCGGTCATGGTGAATGCCTCCACCCGCTTCGCCGACGGCTTCGAGTACGGCCTGGGCGCGGAAATCGGCATTTCCACCAACAAGATCCATGCTCGCGGCCCGGTGGGCCTGGAGGGCCTGACCTCGCAGAAATGGGTGGTGCTGGGCGACGGGCACATCCGTCAGTGATAGGGCTCTACGGCGGCTCCTTCGATCCGGTGCACCAGGGCCATGTGGCCACGGCGGCGGAGCTGCGCGAGCATTTCGGCTTTCGCGAGATCCGCTTCCTGCCGGCGGCCCGCTCGCCCCTCAAGGGCGCGGCGACGGCCGACCGCCACCGGCTGGCGATGCTGGAGCGGGCCCTCTCGGGGCAGCCCGGCCTGGTCATCGACGCCCGCGAGCTGGACCGCCCCGCGCCCTCCTATACCATCGACACCCTGCGCCAGGTGCGCGCCGAGCTCGGCCCGGACGAGGCCCTGGTCTTTATCCTGGGCCTGGACAGCTTCCTGGAGCTGCCGCGCTGGAAGGACTGGCAGTCCCTGACCGACTTCGCCCACCTGCTCGTGATCGGCCGCCCCGGCAGCGCCTGGCCAGCCGGCCTGGCGCCCGCCGGGGAGACGGCCCCCGGCGCCGGCAGTGCCGCCGACCCCGCCCTCCTCGCCTGGCTCACGCCCCGCCTGGCGCGGGATCCGGCCCGCCTCGCCGCGGCTCCGTCCGGGACCGTGTTCCTGGCCGCCACCGCCCCGCATGACATCGCCAGCCGGCATGTCCGGGCCGCCGTTCGCGCCGGCCGGCCTACAAGTGGCTGGCTCGCCCCCGCTGTGCGGGACTATATTGACCATCACCATGTTTACTGCGGAGAAGCAGACCCCCAATGAAAGAATACGATGCCGTGACCCAGCAGCTCCTCGATACCGCCCTCGACGCCCTCTCGGACCTCAAAGCCAAGGATGTCGTCTCCCTGGATGTCCGCGCCATGACCAGCCTGGCCGACGTCATGGTGATCGCTTCCGGCACCTCTTCCCGCCATGTGAAATCCCTGGCCGACAATGTCGTCGAGAAGATCAAGGCGGCCGGCTTCCGCCCGCTGGGCCAGGAAGGCGAGCGCGACTCCGAATGGATCCTGATCGACCTGGCCGGCGTCATCGTGCACGTGATGCTTCCCGCCACCCGCGCCTTCTATGATCTCGAGCGTCTCTGGACCCCGGCCCCGGCGGCCGTCGCGGCCCGTTCCTGAGTCGCCCCGCGCATGCGCCTGCGCCTGCTGGCGGTCGGTACCCGCATGCCCGGCTGGGTTGAGGAAGGGTTTGCCGAGTACGCCAAGCGACTTTCCGGCGACATCAGCCTGGAGCTGGTCGAGATCACGGCCGGCAAGCGCTCCAAGGGCGCCGACCTCGCCCGTCTCAAGGACCAGGAGGGCGAGGCCCTCCTCGCCGCCCTGCGCCCCCAGGAGCGCGTGATCGCCCTGGATGTGCTGGGCCGCACGCTTTCCACGGACGACCTCGCCGATACTCTCAAGGACTGGCAGGTCGACGGCCGGCCGGCAGCCCTGCTGGTGGGCGGCCCGGAGGGCCTGAGCCGCGCCGCGCTGGCGCGGGCCGACGAGAAGTGGTCGCTTTCGCGGCTGACCCTGCCGCATCCGCTGGTGCGCATCGTCGTCGCCGAGCAGTTCTACCGGGCCTGGAGCCTGCTCAAGGGCCACCCCTACCATCGTTGACCGGGGCGCTGGCGCCATCCCCGCCGCACCTTCGCCGCCTGGGGTGGCTGTCACCGGGGCGCCACCGGGGCCTCTCGTCACCAAGCCACAACACAAAACGATATAGCTTTTACCAGTGGCCTTACGGACAATCGCCGGCTTGAGCGGTTTTTATTAGTTATGTCCCGATTCGACAAAAATCCCTTCACGCTGAAAGACAACCAGCAGGAAGCAGCCCTGTTCCGGCGCCGCGCCACCGTGGCCTCGGTCTTCGTGCTGCTCATGTTCGTGTTGCTCTTCGCGCGTTACTTTCACCTGCAGGTGAACGAGTTCGACACGTATTCCACGTTGTCGGAGAACAACCGCGTCCATCTGGAGGCTATCTCCCCCCCGCGTGGCTTCATCTACGACCGCAAGGGCACCCTGCTCGCCGACAACCAGCCCACCTTCACGCTCACCGTGAACCGCCAGCAGGTACCGGACATCGAGGCCACCCTGCAGCGCCTGGTGCCGGTGCTGCAGCTCACGCCCGACGACATCACGCGCTTCCGCAATCGCCTCAAGGTGACGCGCAAGTTCGAGGAAGTCCCGGTCAAGCTGCGCCTCTCGCACGACGACATCGCTCGCTATTCGGAAATGAAGCACGAACTGCAGGGCGTCACCATCAACGTGGAGCTTTCGCGCTTCTATCCGCACGGTGACCTTTTCGCCCACGCCATCGGCTACGTGTCGCGCATTTCCGAGAAGGAGGAAGCAACGCTGGACCCGGTGGAATATGCCGGCACCAACCTGATCGGCAAGATCGGCATCGAGAAATACTACGAGGCGCTGCTGCACGGCAAGGCCGGCTACCAGCACGTCGAAACCAATGCCCATGGCAAGCTCATCCGCGTGCTCAAGCGCACGCCGCCGGTGCGCGGCAACGACCTCAACCTGCATCTCGACTACCAGCTGCAGAAGATCGCGCACGACCAGCTCGCCGGGCGGCGCGGCGCCGTGGTCGCCATCGACCCGACCACCGGCGGCGTGCTGGCCTTCGTCAGCAACCCGAGCTTTGATCCCAACCACTTCGTGGCCGGCATTCCCTACAAGATCTACGCCGGCTACCGCGACCACCTCGACCGCCCGCTGTACAACCGCGCGCTGCAGGGCATCTATCCGCCGGGCTCCACCATCAAGCCCATGGCGGCCATGGGCGTGCTGCACTACGGGCTGGCCACCTGGCAATGGAGCCTAGCGGACCGCGGCTTCTTCACCCTGCCCGGCGACTCGCACCAGTTCCGCGACTGGAAGAAGGGCGGCCATGGCATGGTCGACATGCACAGGGCCATCGTGCAGTCCTGCGATACCTATTTCTACACAATGTCCGACCGCATGGGCGTCGATCGCTACCACGACTGGATGAAGCATTTCGGCTTCGGCGAGAAGACCGGGATCGACCTGGTGGACGAGAAGCGCGGCTCCCTGCCTTCGGTGGCCTGGAAGCGCGAGCGCCTGAAGGCGCCCTGGTATCGCGGCGAGATGATGTCGGTCGGCATCGGCCAGGGCTACTTCACGGCGACACCGCTGCAACTGGCCATGGCCACGGCCATCGTCGCCAACGGCGGCAACCACATCCGTCCGCACCTGCTGCGCACCACGACCGGCACACGGCCCTTCGCGGTGGTCAACCAGCCCGACTACCGGGTGCCCTTCAGCGGCAGTGCCGAGGACTGGGCGCTCATGCGCACCGCCATGCGCGACGTGGTCCACGGCGATGGCGGCACGGCGCGCGCCACCGGCTACAAGATCAAGGGCTATGAAATGGCCGGCAAGACCGGGACGGCGCAGGTGAAGGGCATCAAGCAGGGCGCGAAGTACGACGAGAAGACCGTCGGCGAGCGCTTCTGGGACCACGCCTGGTTTGTCGGCTTTGCCCCGGCGGAGAACCCGCGCATCGCGGTCGCCGTGCTGGTCGAGAACGGCAAGCACGGCTCCAGCGTGGCGCCCATCGCCAAGGCCCTCTTCGACTACGAGATCATGGGCCTCCTGCCCCCGCCGCCGGCGCCGGTGGCGCCCACGGAGACCGACGAGTGAGTACCCAGGACCGTTTCCTCCGCCACATGCCGCGCGACGGCACCGGCTTCAAGCGCAAGTTCAATATCTGGCGGATCCTGCATCTGGATCCGGTGCTGCTGGTGGCGCTGGTGATCACGGCGCTGCTCGGGCTTTTCGAGTTGTATTCCGCTTCCGGCCAGCACCTCGACATGACGCTCAAGCAGATGATGAGCTTCAGCATAGGCCTGGGGGCGATGTTCGTGCTGGCGCAGATACCGCCGCGCACCTACCAGGCCCTCTCGCCCTGGTTCTATGCCATGGGTGTGGCGTCGCTGGTGGCGGTGGCCTTCTTTGGCGAAGTACGCCTGGGTGCGCAGCGCTGGCTCGACCTGCCCGGCATCGGCAGCGTGCAGCCTTCCGAATTCCTCAAGCTGGCGATGCCGATGATGCTGGCCTGGTTCCTCGCCGGCCGCGTGCTGCCGCCCTCGCTCGGTGTGGTCGGCGCCTCGCTGCTGCTGATCGGCATTCCCTGGATACTGATCGCCGAACAGCCCGACCTCGGCACCTCCATCCTGGTGGCGGCCAGCGGCATGTTCGTGCTCTTTCTTGCCGGCCTGCCGTGGTGGCTGATCGGCGGCTTTGCGGCCATCGTCGCCGCCTTTGCGCCCGTCGCCTGGACCTTCCTGCACGACTACCAGCGCCAGCGCATCCTGACGCTGATCGACCCCTCCTCCGATCCGCTGGGCACCGGCTGGAACATCATGCAGTCCAAGACCGCGATCGGCTCCGGCGGCGTCCTCGGCAAGGGCTGGCTGCACGGCACGCAGTCGCACCTCGAGTTCCTGCCGGAAGGCCACACCGACTTCATCATCGCCGCCTACTCCGAGGAATTCGGGCTGGTCGGCGTGCTGCTGCTGATGGTGCTGTACCTGGTCATCATCGGCCGCGGCATCTTTATCGCCAGCACCGCACAGGACAGCTACAGTCGCCTGCTGGCCGGAGCGATTACGCTTTCGTTTTTCGTGTACGTGTTCGTCAACATGGGCATGGTGAGCGGCATCCTGCCCGTGGTGGGGGTTCCGCTCCCCTTCGTGAGCTACGGCGGCACGGCCATCATCACGCTGATGTCCGGCTTCGGCATCCTGATGTCGATCCAGACCCACAAGAAACTCATCGGTTAAGACCGCTCGCACGCCGGGCGGTCCGGAAAGGACGCAATCCCATGTTGAAATCCCTGCTCTGTTTTTTCATCAGCAGCCTGTGCGTGCCGACACCCGCGCAGGCCGGCGGCGACTTCATGGCCTACGAGGAGCTGCGCGGTGTCATCGAGCAGCTCGAGCGCGACAAGGTGTATGCGCCAGGCGAGCTGGACACGCTCTTTGCCGAGGTCGCGCGTGACGAGGGCGTACTGAAGGCCATTGCCCGTCCGGCGGAAGGCACGAAGGAGTGGCGGGATTACCGCCCCATCTTCATGACGCAGGAGCGCGTGCAGAAGGGCGTGGCGTTCTGGCAACAGCATGCCGCCGTGATCGCGCGTGCCGAGCAGACGTATGGGGTGCCGGGGGAAATGATCGTCGCCATCCTTGGCGTGGAAACCCGCTACGGCGCCAACAAGGGCCGCAACCGGGTGGTCGATGCGCTGGCGACGCTGGGCTTCGACTACCCGCCGCGCGCCCCCTTCTTCCGCAAGGAGCTGCGCGAATTCCTCGTGCTCGCCAAGGAAAACAAGCTGGACCCGCTCAGCACCTACGGCTCCTATGCCGGCGCCATGGGCTATCCGCAATTCATGCCCTCGAGCTGGCGCAACCTGGCCGTGGACTTCGATGGCGACGGTCGCCGCGACCTCATCGACAACCCGGTGGACGCCATTGGCTCGATTGCCAACTACTTCAAGGCCAACGGCTGGAAAACCGGTGAACCGGTGGTAGCGCGCGCGCAGATCATCAACCAGGACTACGACAGCATCCTGCACAAGGACCTCGGCACCAACAGCACACTGGAGCAGATCGCCCGCAAGGGCCTGGTCCCGCGCGAACCCGGCACCTACCTGGCGTCGGCGCCGGCCTCCGCCATCCGCCTGCAGGGCGATAACGGCGGCGAGTTCTGGCTGGCCTTTACAAACTTCTATGTGATCACTAAATACAATCGTAGCCTGCTGTATGCGATGGCCGCCTGGCAGCTCAGCGAGGAACTGAAGGTCGCCTATGCCCAGGCACTGGCGCAACCCGCACAGCCGGCCTTGCCGGACGCAACGCTGCCGGCGGCGCCTGCCACGCCCGCACTGCCGCCAGCGGTGACACCCGCCGCCGCGCCGGCGGCCTGAGGCAGGCGCTGGCGACATGCCAGCCAGCCGGCGGCCTCCCTCCGGAGCCGCCGGCGGTCATAACAATAACCGCGAGGGACACTGTCATGGCACGAACGCTCCAGGGGCCCCTGCTGGCCCTGCTGACCCTGACCCTTGTCGCCTGCGCCCCCGCGCCCCGCGTCAATCCCATCACCCGCCTGCCGCCGCAGACAAAGCCGGTGCCACCCCCGGACAAGATGCCGGCCTTCGGCACGGACGAATTCAACCGTATCAAGGACGCCTATCCGGAGGCGCCGCCCGACGTGAGCGCAGTGCCGGATGCCGAGCCGGTGGCCGAGCCGCGCGCCAAATACGGCAACCGCAGCCCCTATACAGTGCTGGGCGAAACCTATGTGCTGCTGCCCTCCGCCAAGGGCTATCGCGCCACCGGCAAGGCCTCCTGGTATGGCAAGAAGTTCCACGGCCTGCGCACTTCGAGTGGCGAGCGCTATGACATGTACAAGATGACGGCGGCGCACCGCACCCTACCCCTGCCGAGTTATGTGCGCGTGACCAACCTGGCCAACAGCCGCAGCGTGATCGTCAAGGTCAATGACCGCGGCCCGTTCCACTCCGAGCGCATCATGGACCTGTCCTATGCCGCCGCCGCGCGCCTCGACATCCTCAAGAGCGGCACCGGCTATATGCGCCTCGAGGCCATCGACCCCGCCGAATACCAGGCCAGCCTGCCCCGCAAGAGCAAGGGCAAGGCGGCGCCGGCCCCAGCCACGGCAGCGGCGCCGGGACCGGCGCGATTCTTTGTGCAGGTCGGCGCCTTCAGCGAGGCCGCCAATGCCGCCGCGCTGCAATCGCGCCTGATCGACCTGGTCTATGCCCCCATCGGCATCGCCAACAGCGGCTCGCCGGCGGTGAACCGCGTGCAGATCGGCCCTTTTTTCACGCGCGAGGATGCCGAGCAGGTGTCCCGCATCATTCGTGAAAACGACCTTGGCTTGCCCATCGTGGTAGCGCGCTGAGAAACGGCCCCATCCACCCAAAGGAACTTGTCCCATGTGGAGCCTGCTGGAGTTTTTCCCTGAGGATTTCCAGATCAGCATCCTCGATATCGGTGCCGCGCTCGGCGAACGGCCCTCCTATCAGGGGCTCATCGATGCCGGCCGGGCCCGTCTCATCGGCTTCGAACCCGATGCCGTCGAATGCGAACGCCTGAATCGCGAGTACGGCCCCCCCCACCGGTTTTTCCAGCATTTTGCGGGAGATGGCCAGGCAGCCACCTTTCACGAGACCAACTGGTCCCTCACCGGCTCCCTGTTCGAACCCAATACCGCTCTTCTGGAGAAATTCCAGAACCTTTCAGAGTTGACGACCCCTGTCGCACAGCATCCGGTCAGCACTTTCCGTATTGATGACATTGCGGAGATCGACGACATTGATTTTATCAAGATCGATGTACAAGGCAGCGAACTGGCCGTCCTCCAGAATGCCCTGCGCGCCCTTCACCACTCGCTACTCATCCATACGGAGGTGGAGTTCCTGGAGCTCTACAAAGGACAACCCCTGTTCGCCGACGTGGACCGGTTCCTGCGCAAGCAGGGCTTCCAGTTCCATGCCTTCAACGGACTCGCTGGCCGCGCATTCAAACCCCTGGTAGTCAACGGCAACATCAGCGCCCCTATCCGGCAGATCTTGTGGTCTGATGTCCTGTATGTTCGCGACTGGATGCATCTTGATGACTTGTCTCCGGAGAAACTGCGCAATTACGCCATCCTGGCGCATGACGTGCTGCACTCAATGGACCTTGCCCATCTGGTGCTGGCTGCCCTGGACCGGCAACGCGGCAGCGCACTGGCGCCGGCCTATTTGCTGCGCCTGATGGCGAAATAGTCGCCCCGGGCCATAAGCAGGGACAGAGCGCCAGGAGCGACAGGCCCACAGTGCCGGCGCCTGTAGCCGGGAGACGCGTAAGAATGATGAATCCATCCCTTCGACTGCTGCTGTGCATCCTCCTGTCCGCCCTCGCCTGGAGTGCTGCGCCCGGCCCCCAGGACCTGCGCCTTGGCCTTGCGCTGCTGACGCTGATCGGCAGCCTGTGGATGACGCAGGCACTCGACATCACCGTCACCGCATTGCTGGTGCCGCTGCTGGCCTCGCTCACCGGCCTGCTCGAGCCGAAGTCGGCGCTGGCCGCCTTTGCCAACCCCATCATCTTTCTTTTCCTGGGCGGCTTTGCGCTGGCCACGGCGCTGCAACGGCACGGCCTCGACCGTGAGCTGGCCTACCAGGTGCTGCGCCGTGCCGGCGGCCGCCCGCGTCGGGCCGCCTGGCTGCTGTTCGCGCTGACCGCCTTCCTGTCGATGTGGATCAGCAATACCGCCACCGCCGCGCTGATGCTGCCGCTGGCGCTGGGGCTGATGAGCGGCCGGGACGGGGACGCCGATGCCGAGGCCGTCCAGCGCGACCGTATCTATCTCCTGCTCGGGGTCGCCTATGCGGCCAGCATCGGCGGCCTCGGCACGCTGGTCGGCAGCCCGCCCAACGCCATCGCCGCCGCCCAGGCCGGCATCGGCTTCGCGGAGTGGCTGAGCTATGGTCTGCCGCTCGTGTTCATCCTGATGCCCCTGCTCGTGCTGGTGCTGACACTGGTGCTGCGTCCTCGCCTGGAGGGCGTCATCCAGCAGACCACCAGAGAATTCACCTGGACCCGCGAGCGCCGGCTCACCGTGCTTATCTTCCTGTTGACGGCCGCCGGCTGGATCGGGGGCGCGCCCCTGGCGCAGTGGCTGGGCATCAAGGCCGACAGCGACACTCTGGTCGCGCTCGCCGCCATTGTGGCACTGGTGGCCACGCGCACGCTGAGCTGGGAGGAAGCCGAACGCGGCACCCAGTGGGGGATCCTGCTGCTGTTCGGCGGCGGCCTGGCGCTGGGCCTGGTCATGGAAAAAAGCGGTGCCAGTGTCTTCCTGGCGCATGGGGTGCTGGGGCTGGTGAAGGACGCGCCGCTGCTGCTGCTGTTGCCGATGGTGCTGACCTTCATCGTCTTCCTGAGCGAACTGGCCAGCAACACCGCGGTGGCCGCGCTGATGGTGCCGGTATTCCTGGGCATGGCGGGCAGCCTCGGCCTGTCGCCCGAGGCGATGGCGGTAGCCATCGCAGCCGCGGCCTCCTGCGGCTTCATGCTGCCGGTCGCCACGCCGCCCAACGCCCTGGTGTTCGGCACCGGCCTGGTGCCGCAGGCGCAGATGATGCGCGCCGGCTTCCTGCTCAACCTGGTCTGTATCGCCACCATTTCGGTGGCGGCCCTGATCTGGTTGGGCTGAGAACCGCCATGTCCGATGCCCTTTACCTTTTCATCGGCGTACTCTGCGCCGCCATCGGCGGCGAGCTGTTTGTGCGCGGCATCGTCGGCATGGCGCAGTGGGCGCGCATCGCTCCCGCCATCGTGGCCGCCACGGTGGCGGCCTTCGCCACCTCCAGCCCCGAGCTGTCCGTCGCGATCAATGCCGCCAGCGCCGGCCATCCCGCCATCGCGCTGGGCGACGCCCTGGGCAGCAATGTCGTCAACATCGCCCTCATCCTGGGCATCGTGCTGCTGATCGCGGAAATGCGCAGCAGCCGCGACAGCCTGCGCCGGGATTTCCCGACCGCGCTGGTAGTCCCCGGGGTCATGGCCATCCTGCTGCTGGACGGCCTGCTGTCCAGGTTCGACGCCGTGCTGATGCTGGGCCTGTTCCTGCTGTGGCTGCGCGCATCCGCCCAGGCGGCCCTGCGCCATCGCGACGTGGAAGCCGCCGAGGCCGTGCCCCACGGGGCCGTGATCGTGCTCTGCGCAGGCGCCGGGCTGGCCCTCCTGGTGGGCGCCGGCTACCTCATCGTCACCGGCGCCAGCGGCCTCGCCACCACGCTCGGCATGGACCCCTTCCTGGTCGGCGCACTCGTGGTGGCGGCCGGCACCTCCACGCCGGAGCTGGTCACGGCCCTGGTGGCCCGACTGCGCGGGCATGCCGACGTAAGCCTGGGCACCCTGCTCGGCAGCAATATCTTCAACGGGCTGTTCATTGTGCCGGTGGCCGTGCTGATCCATCCCATCAACGTGCCGGTCAGTGCTGTGAAAGCCTCGCTGCTCTTCGGCCTCGTCGCCACCGTGCTGGTCTATCCGGTAGGCGATGGCATCCTGGGCCGCCGCCGCGGCCTGGCGCTGCTGGCGACATATGCGGCGTTCGTGGTTGTACTGCTGCAGGGCTAGCCATCTCCGGTGCGGCCCGGCCTTTCCGGCGTCAGGCCAGCACGCAGACCCGACCTTCGCTCACCTGCACCGCCCACACCGGCAGGCGCACGCTGGCATCCTCCAGGCACTCGCCGGTGGCGAGATCGAAATGCTGCTTGTACAGCGGCGAGGCCACCACCTTGCGCCCCTTAAGGTCGCCGGTGAGGCCGCGCGAAATCACGTTGGCCCCGGAAAAGGGATCGTGGTTGCCAACGGCGAAGATGGCGCCGTCGCGCAGGCGGAACAGCGCCACCTGCTGGCCATTCACCAGGGCACAGACGCCCAGCCCGGGCTTGAGGTCGTCAAGCGCACAGATGTCGACAGCCTGGAGGGGTTCGGCAAGGTTGCTGCGAGCGTTCATTCAGTTCTCCTCGGGAGGCCGGCTACGCAGGTGCGTAGAGCCGGGATGGAAATGTGTCCGGGCAGGATCCGGATGTGGAGCGAAAACCCGGAGGCGGGCACGGGAACTGCGCCGCCCACCGCACCGCGGCACTGCAGCACAGGTCCCGCGCCGGGCCAGGTGGTCAGGCCGGCACCGTCACGGTGCCGATCCGGCCCTGCTTCTCGGCCGTCGTGGCCGGGCGCACCTGGCCGCGCTCCGGCACCAGCACGACGTTGTCGTCGGGCGCGTCGCTGTTCACGAAGTGCGAGAAGCGCTTCAGCTTCTCGGGATTCTCAAGCGTGGACTTCCATTCGCACTGGTAGGTGCTGACCACGTGCGCCATGTCGGCCTCGAGATCCGCGGCCAGGCCCAGCGAATCGTTGATGACCACGTCTTTGAGATAGGCCAGGCCACCTTCCATGTTGTCGCGCCAGACGCTGGTGCGCTGCAGACGGTCGGCCGTGCGCACGTAGAACATCAGGAAACGGTCGATGTACTGGATCAGCGTGCCGGTATCGAGGTCGCCGGCCAGCAGTTCGGCGTGACGGGGCTTCATGCCGCCGTTGCCGCAGACATAGAGGTTCCAGCCTTTCTCGGTGGCGATCACGCCGACGTCCTTGCCCTGCGCCTCGGCGCACTCGCGGGTGCAGCCGGACACCGCGAACTTGATCTTGTGCGGTGCGCGCAGGCCCTTGTAGCGATTTTCCAGGTGGATGGCGAGGCCGACCGAATCCTGCACGCCGTAGCGGCACCAGGTCGAGCCGACGCAGGATTTCACCGTGCGCAGCGACTTGCCGTAGGCATGGCCGGTCTCGAAGCCGGCGTCGATAAGTTCCTTCCAGATCAGCGGCAGTTGCTCCACGCGCGCGCCGAAGAGGTCGACGCGCTGGCCGCCGGTGATCTTGGTGTAGAGGCCGTACTTCTTCGCCACCATGCCGACCGCGATCAGGCCCTCCGGCGTGACCTCGCCGCCGGCCATGCGCGGCACCACGGAGTAGGTGCCGTCCTTCTGCATATTGGCCATGAAGTAGTCATTGGTGTCCTGCAGGCCGGCGTGTTCGTCCTTGAGAATGTAGTCGTTCCAGGTCGAGGCCAGGATGGAACCGACGGTGGGCTTGCAGATGTCGCAGCCATCGCCCTTGCCGTGGCGCGCGATCATGTCGTCGAAGGAACGGATGCCTTCCACCTTGATCAGGTGAAAAAGTTCCTGGCGCGAGAAAGGGAAGTGCTCGCAGAGATCCTTCTTGACCTCGACGCCGCGCTTGCCCAGTTCGCACTTCAGCACCTGACCGATGAGGGCGCTGCAGCCGCCGCAGGTGGTGGCGGCCTTGGTCGCGGCCTTGATGTCGGCCACTTCCAGCGCGCCGGCATCGATGGCGCCGCAGATGTCAGCCTTGCTGACGTTGTTGCAGGAGCAGATCTGCGCCGTCATGGGCAGCGCGTCGACGCCCACGCCGACTTCGCCGGTGCCGTCGCGCACCGGCAGGATCAGCACATCCGGATATTCCGGCAGGTCCATGTTGTTCAGCATCAGCTGCAACAGGCCGCCGTAGGCATCGACATCGCCCACCATGACCGCGCCCAGCAGCTTCTTGCCGTCGGCGGACACCACGATCTTCTTGTAGATATCCTTGGCGTCGTCGATGTAGTAGTAGCTGTGCGCGCCGGGCGTGGCGCCCATGGCATCGCCGATGGAGCCCACGTCCACGCCCATCAGCTTGAGCTTGGTGGACATGTCGGCGCCGGTGAACTGCTTGGCGCCGCTCGCGGTCACGTGGTCGGCGACCACTGTCGCCATGTGGTAGCCGGGGGCGACCAGGCCGTAGATGCGGCCGCTCCACAGCGCCACCTCGCCGATGGCGTAGATGTCCGGATCCGAAGTCTGGCAGTGATTGTTCACCACGATGCCGCCGCGCGGGCCCATCTCCAGCTCGGCCTGACGACCGAGCTCGTCGCGCGGGCGGATGCCGGCGGAGAAGAGTATCAGGTCCGTCTCGAGCTTGTTGCCGCAGGCAAAGTTCATGACATGGCGGTGGGTCTCGCCATCGACGATTTCCTTCGTATTCTTCTCGGTGTGCACGCGCACGCCCAGCGCCTCGATCTTGCGCCGCAGCACCTTGGCGCCACCGTCGTCGAGCTGCACCGCCATCAGACGCGGCGCGAACTCCACCACATGCGTTTCCAGGCCCAGGTCGCGCAGGGCCTTGGCGGCCTCCAGGCCGAGCAGGCCGCCGCCCACCACCACGCCCACCTTCGACACGGCGGCGCCGGCCTGGATGGCCTCCAGGTCCTCGATGGTGCGGTAGACCAGGCAGTGCTCGCGGTCGTGGCCAGGCACCGGCGGCACGAAGGGATAGGAGCCGGTGGCCAGCACCAGCTTGTCGTAGGCAATGGACTCGCCGGCGGCGGTGGTAACGGTCTTCGCCGCCTTGTCGATGGCCACGGCCTTCGTATTCAGCTTGAGCGCAATGCTCTTCTCGTTAAAGAAGTCGCCCTCGACCAGGCTGAGATCCTCTGCGGTCTTGCCGCTGAAATACGAGGAGAGATAAACACGGTCGTAGGCGGCGCGCGGCTCCTCGCAGAGCACGACGACCTCGAAGGCCTCGTGTCCGTTCCGGTCGGCCAGCGCCTCCAGGAACTTGTGGCCGACCATGCCGTTGCCGACAACGACGATACGGGACTTGCTGCTCATACCCACCTCCGAATGCACCCGCTGTGCGGGAGTTGCGTTCGACCCGATGGCTTTCCGGCAAGGAAAAGGCGCAAGCGGGCCGTATCACTGCAAGCCCCGTTGCCTGCGAATCTCGATCAGAAGCCGGCAGCAGCGTTGCTGCACGACAGAAGAATTGCCGCCCCGAATACACGACGGCGCGTTGCGGAATGAGCGAGAGCCTCCCTCATTCCGACCGCCCCCCTGTCAGGGAGACGGCCCTGAAACTCAGGCGGAAGCCTGCGCCTGCCCTGCCTGGCAGCTCGCCAGGATCACCTTCAATTCCGGCTGGCAGGAGCCGCAATTGCTGCCGGCCTTGCAGCGTTGGCCGATGGCCGCCACCGACTCCAGCGTATGCGTGGCGATGGCCCGGCGAATCGTTTTCTCGCCCACACCAAAACAGGCACAAGCCGCGTTCAGGGAGGCTGCCACTGTCCGGGCCGATAAAGCACACCGACTGCAACCGTCCTTCGGCAATGACGGCCTGGCGATACACCCCACGGGCAAGGTCCACATACTCAAGCGACTCAACGGACACACCCGCCAGGTGCTGCTCACGGGAATACTTAAGCAATTCGTTTGCCAACTCCTGCCGATCCGCCGGAGCGGACTGCCCGGCCAGCTCGAAGCGCCAGAATTTCCCGCCCCGGATGGCCACCGCATAGTCCGCCGCCGGCAGTGGCAGGGCCACCGTACTGAAGAGGAAGCCATGCCACTGCGCCCCAAAACGGCGCACACGGACCGGCGTGTGCTTGCTTTCGGGCTGACCCGAGACCGGATCCACCGCCGGGTTCACCACCGCGCCCACACGCGACGCGCTGGCCAGCACGCCGGTCCAGTGCATGGGCATGAAAACCGTGCCGGGCGCCTGGTCGGCCGTCAGTTCGGCGCGCGCCCGCGCCAGCCCCCAGCGGCTTTCCAGCTCCACCACCTCGCCGACGCTGATGCCCAGGCCTGCGGCATCGTCGGGGTGCAGGGCGCAGAAGGGCTCGCCGATATGCTGCAGCAGGCGTGCCGCCAGGCCGGTACGCGTCATGGTGTGCCACTGGTCGCGAATGCGCCCGGTGTTGAGAACGAAGGGATAGTCCTGATCCGGCGCGTGGACCGGGCCGCGCGCCCCCACCGCCAGGAAGCTGGCGCGACCATCCGGCGTGAAGAAGCCTCCCTCGCCAAAAAGGCGGGCCGGGCCTTGCGCCTCACCCTGGCGCCGCGGCCACTGAAAGGGTTCGAGATCACGGTAGCCCGCGACATCGAGCGCGGCCACGCCACCGATATCGAAGTCGCGACGGCCGTGGGCCTCGTCATTCTCGAAGGCGGAAAGGGCGGCATGCTCGGCAAAAATATCGGCCGGCGAGGCAAAGCTGAAGGCGTCGGCAAACCCCATGCGCTTCGCCACCTCGCAGACGATCCACCAGTCGGCCCGGGCCTCGCCGGGCATGGGCAGGAAGGGCCGCTGCCGGGAAATGCGGCGCTCGGAGTTGGTGACGGTGCCGTCTTTCTCGCCCCAGCCCAGGGCCGGGAATTTCACGTGGGCCAGGCGCGTGGTGTCGGTATCGGCGATGCAGTCGGACACCACCACGAGTTCACAGCGCTGCAGCGCGGCGCGCACGCGGTCGGCATCGGGCAGCGACACCACCGGATTCGTCGCCAGGATCCAGATCGCCTTGATGCGTCCGTCGTGCACGGCCTCGAACATGTCCACGGCCTTGTGCCCGGGCGTGGCTGCCACGGAGGGCGCGCCCCAAAAACGCTGCACCCGCTCGCGATGCACGGGATTCTCGATCTCCATGTGCGCCGCCAGCATGTTGGCGAGCCCGCCCACCTCGCGCCCGCCCATGGCATTGGGCTGGCCGGTGAGCGACAGCGGGCCGCTGCCGGGTTTGCCGATGCGGCCGGTGGCCAGATGGCAATTGAGGATGGCATTGACCTTGTCGGCGCCGGCGGAGGACTGGTTCACGCCCTGCGAATACAGCGTCAGCGTGCGCGGCGTGGTCGCGAACCAGCTGAAGAACCGTTCCAGGTCCAGCGCATCGAGACCAAGAGTGGCGGCGAGATGGGGGATGTGGTTGTCCTGGGCGACGGCGGTGGCCAGCGCCGCGGAAAAGCCGCGGGTATGCGCGCCAATAAAGGCATCGTCCAGGACGCCGTGCGTGGCGAGATAGGCCAGCAGCGCATTGAACAGCCGCACATCCTCGCCCGCCTTCACCGGCAGGTGCAGGTCGGCCAGCTCGCAGGTAGCGGTGCGACGCGGGTCGATGACAACGACGCGCAGGCCCGGGCGCCGCTCCTTCTCCGCCTTGATGCGCTGGAACAGCACCGGATGGCACCAGGCAGCATTGGAGCCGGTCAGCACCACGAGATCCGCCAGCTCGAGATCCTCGTAGCAGTTGGGCACGGTGTCGCTGCCAAAGGCGCGCTTGTGGCCCGCCACGGAAGAGGACATGCACAGCCGCGAGTTGGTATCGATATTGGCGGTGCCAATAAAGCCCTTCATCAGCTTGTTGGCGACGTAATAGTCCTCAGTCAGCAACTGGCCCGAGGCATAGATCGCCACCGCCTCCGGACCGTGCTCGCGAATGATGCGGGCAAACTCGCCGGCGACATGGCCGAGCGCCTCATCCCAGGTCCGGCGCTCGCCGCGGATCTCCGGATGCAGCAGGCGGCCCTCCAGCGCCACGGTTTCACCGAGCGCCGCGCCCTTGACGCAAAGGCGACCGGCATTCGCCGGATGCGATTCATCACCGGCAATGGTCACCGTGCGCGCTTCCACATCGGTCACCGTGGCCTTGACGCCACAGCCGACGCCGCAATACGGACAGGTGGTGCTGACGCTACAGGGGGTGGCCTCAGCCAGGGGTAGCCTCTTCATGCTCTGATTTCCCGAACAGCAGGGATTCGCGCATGGACGCCACATTGCGTTGCTCACGAATCAGGTCGAAGTACCAGACACCATCGTTGGTGTCCCCGTACAGGACTGAACCGATAACGCGATCATTCTTGATCAGGAGGCGCTTGTAGACGCCTCCTGCCGGATCGCGCAAAACCAGGGTTTCCGCATCGGCATCGGTGAAGTCGCCGGCGGAATAGAGATTGACGCCGCTCACCTTGAGGGTGGTCGCGGTGGCGCGTTGCACGAAGCGGGACACGCCCTGCTCCGCCAGATGATTGGCACAGACCCGGGCCTGCTCGAAGAGCGGGGCCACCAGGCCGAACAAGGCGCCGCGGTGCTGCACGCACTCGCCGACGGCATAGATGCAGGGATCGAAAGTCTGCAGGGTGTCATTGACGAGGATGGCCTTGTCCACCTGCAGCCCGATCTTTTTCGCCAAGGCCACATTGGGGCGGATGCCGACCGCCATCACCACAAGATCCACCGGCAGCTCGCTGCCATCCTTGAACTCGATGCGCTCGAGATGCTCGCCCGTCGCGCCGTGCACGATCTGCGCACTGATGACACCGAGGCGGAAGTGCATGCCGCGCGCCTCCAGGGTATCACGCAGCATCGTGGAAGCTTCAGGATCGAGCTGGCGATTGAGCAGGTGGGGCATGTCGTGGATGACCGTCACTTCCATGCCCTGCTTGAGCAGGCCATTGGCGGCCTCGAGCCCGAGCAGGCCACCCCCGATCACCGCCACGCGCTTCTTGTGCGCCGCGGCACGCACCATGCGCTCCACGTCGTGGATGTCGCGAAAGCTCAATACATCCGGGTGCTGGTGGCCCGGCAGGGGAATAATGAAAGGAGTGGAGCCGGTCGCCAGTACCAGACGGTCGTACGGCAGCACCTGCCCGTCCGCCAGCACCACTTCCCGCTGCTTGCGCCGCACATCAGTCACCGTGAAGCCGGCCAGCAAGGTCACGCCGTGCTCGGCATACCAGCTCTCGGGGTGGGTGACGATGTCCTCGAAACGCTTTTCGCCCGCCAGCACCGGCGACAGCATGATGCGGTTATAGGCCACCACCGGTTCGCTGGAAATCACGGTGATCGCATACCGGTCCGGCGCCAGCGCGAGCAACTCCTCCACCGTCCGGATACCGGCCATGCCGTTGCCGATAACGATCAGTCTGCGCTTCATGGCCTGTCGCTGCCTGGTGAGTAAGGAATCATAACAGGGGTAGTTGCAACGCCTGTGCCATTCCACCCGCGACCGGCGCCCGCCTTGCGCCCGCAAGGATGTCCGCCCTCCCGCCCCCGGCAACCGGCAGGCCCGGCGCGCACCCAAATGCAGCAGGCCAGCGCCCCAATCCCATGCGACGCACCACAAAGAGGCCTCGCTCAGGCGGGCGGCGCCCGTCGCCTCGTGCCCGACGCGGCTGGCATATCGCTTGCAGTAGCTCCCTCACATCTCGCCGGCAGCAACGAGGCTACTGGCGAAGGCAAGGTTTGCCATCCATTGCTTTCGTCCGGAGTTCGCCATGTCTGTCGCCCGCAAACCGTTTCCGCTATTCACCATCGCCGAGCCACGCATCCGCGTGCTGCATTTTACCTGGCTCGCGTTCTTCATCACCTTCCTCATCTGGTTCGCCCATGTCTCGCTCATGCCTTTCATCAAGGCGGAGCTGCTGCTGACCGACATGCAGGTGAAGGCCTTCCTGATCCTCAACGTGGCACTGACGATTCCAGCGCGCATCCTGATCGGCATCCTGGTCGACCGCTACGGCCCGCGCCTCAGCTACAGCCTGCTGCTCGCGGTCTGCGGCGTGCTCTGCATCGGCTTTGCAATGGCGCAGACCTTCGAGCAGCTCGCGGTCATGCGCTTCCTTCTCGGCCTCACCGGCGCCGGCTTCGTCATCGGCATCCGCCTCGTCAGCGAGTGGTTCCCGGCGCGCGAGCTCGGCATTGCCGAGGGCATCTACGGCGGCTGGGGCAATTTCGGCGCGGCCATCGCCAAGATCGGCATGCCGGTGCTGGCGGTCAGCGTCTTCGGCGGCGAATTCGGCTGGCGCTACACCGTGGCGCTGATGGGCCTGATCGCCATCATCTATTCGGTGATTTTCTACCGCAACGTCAGCGACACGCCCAAGGGCGCCACCTATTTCAAGCCGAAGAAGGCGGGCGGCCTGGAAGTGACCAGCAAGCGCGACCTTGTCTTCTATCTGCTGACCAACCTGCCCATCTACCTCATCCTCTACGTGCTGGCCTGGCGCCTGGCCCCAGCCGGCCTCAACATCATCTCGCAGGACTTCGCCGTCCTCTGCTATGGCGTCATCACCTTCCTGCTGGTGTGGCAGTCCTGGAAAATCTGGCAGGTAAACCGCCACCTGATGACCGAGACGGTGCCGCTGCAGCAGCGTTACCGCTTCAAGCAGGTCGCCATCCTCAACCTCGCCTATCTCGCCTGCTTCGGCTCCGAGATCGCCGTGGTGTCCATGCTGCCCATGTTCTTCGGCGACACCTTCCACCTCTCGGCCACCGCCATGGGCCTCATGGCGGGCTCCTTCACCATCATGAATATCGTGGCGCGCCCCGCGGGCGGCTATATCTCCGACCGCATCGGCCGGCGCAAGGTGCTGGTCACCTGCCTGGCCGCGCAGACCGCGGGCTACCTGCTGCTGTCCAACGTGAACGAAAGCTGGGGCATCGTGCTGGCCATCGGCGTCACGCTGATCACCTCCGTATTCGTGCAGGCGGCCTGTGGCGCCGTGTATTCGATCGTGCCGCTCATCCAGCGCCGCATGACCGGCCAGATCGCCGGCATGGCGGGCGCCTACGGCAATGTCGGTGGCGTGCTCTTCCTCACCGTCCTTTCCTTTGTGAGCCCGAAGGTGTTTTTCTGCGTGATCGCCGGCATGTCGGCCCTGGCCTTCTTCGCCGCCAACTTCATCGACGAGCCCCGCGGCCATATGGTCGAAGTCGACGAGCACGGCAACGTGCAAATGATCGCGGTGGAGTGAGCGCCACCATGACCCAGGCCCTGCCCGTTTCCAGCCGGCCGGCCGCCGGCCTGCAGGTCCGCGCCGCCCAGGCCAGCAGCGCCGGCCGCAAGCCCGAGAACGAGGACGCCGTCGGTATCCGCCTGCCAGAGGCGCCCCTGCTGGAGCGCAAGGGCGTGGCGCTGGTGCTCGCCGACGGTGTCAGCGGAGCCGGCGACGGCCGCCACGCGGCGGAGGTCTGCGTGCAGGGCTTCCTGTCCGACTATTACTCGACACCCGACACCTGGTCGGTGCGCACAGCGGGGGAACGCGTGCTCTCGGCACTCAACCGCTGGTTGCACGGACAAGGCCAGCAGTACTCGCAGACCCATCGCGGCTTTTTCACCACCTTTGCCGCGCTGGTACTGCGCTCGCAGTCCGTGCATCTCTTCCATGTGGGAGACAGCCGCATCTGGCGACTGCGCCAGGGCACGCTGGAACCGCTCACCACCGATCACGCCGCGCGAGTCGGCGGCGGCAAGACCTGTCTCACCCGCGCCCTCGGCATGGACCACCAGGTGGACATCGATTTTCGCATCACCGATGCGCGGGCAGGCGACGTATTCCTGCTCACCACCGATGGCATCCACGAATTCCTCGCGCACGCCCGACTGAAAACCCTGCTGGCCAGCGCGGGCGCCGAACCGCAGGCCTGCTGCGCGGCCATTGTTGATGCGGCCCTCACAGCTGGCAGCGATGACAACCTTTCCTGCCAGCTGCTGGTGGTCGATGCCCTCGCGGCGCCCGAAGCCGACGACAGCCGCCTGCAGGCCGCCACCCTGCCCCTGCTCCCGGACCTGGCGCCTGGCCAGCGGCTGGACGGCCTCTGCGTGGAGGCCGAACTGCATGCGACAGCTCGCAGCCAGGTCTACCGGGTACGCGACGAGGCCAGCGGCTGCCGCATGGTGCTGAAGACCCCCTCGCGACTCTGCGCCGGCGACGAAACCGCCCTCGCCCGCTTCGCCATCGAGGATTGGCTGGGCCAGCGCTTCGATCACCGCCACCTGATTCGCGGCCTGCCCGCGCCCGCGCAACGCACAGGCCTTTACCTGCTGCAGGAACACCTGGAAGGCGAGACGCTGGCCGCCTGGCGCCAACACCAGCCGTCACCGCCTCCGGTACAGACCGTGGTGGCGCTGGCGACGCAGGTGGTGAAGGGGTTGCAGGCGCTGCACCGGCGCGAGGTGCTGCACCAGGACCTGAAGCCGGACAATCTTTTCCTCTGCGCCGACGGCACCCTCAAGATCATCGACTTCGGCTCGGCGTCAGTGGCGGGCCTCGACGAGCGTCCCGCGCAGGACTGTCCGGGCGCCGCCGAATACGCGGCGCCCGAATGCATTCTCGGACTGGCCCGCGACGAGCGCGCCGACCAGTTTTCACTGGCGGTCACGCTTTATGAACTGCTCACGGCCAGCCATCCCTTCGGCGACCCCTATGCCCGCGCCCGCACGCTCTTCGATTTCCAGCGCCTGGGCTACCGCAGCGCCTGCCGCGTCAATCCGCATGTCCCGCTATGGCTGGACGCGGCCCTGCGCAAGGCACTCTCCCTCTCCCCGGAGGCCCGCTACGACTCGCTCAGCGAATTCCTGGCCGACCTCCGCCGCCCCAACCCCGCCCTCGCCCCGGTGACCGCCCGCCCCTGGCTGGAACGGGATCCGGCCAGCTTCTGGCGTGTGCTCGCCCTGGCCATGACCGGCCTCGCGTTGATCGAGCTGGTCTGGATTTGCCGGCCCTGGTAAGGGCATCGGGCGGTTCACCCCCCCGAAAAGGGGGCTCGGTTTTCACTCAATGACAGTTCAGTTACATACTGCTAAGGTCTGTGCGCCTTCACAGGGCGTAACACTTTGTCATTAAAAGAAAATGGAGTTCTTATGAAGCTGCACCAGATCGCTGCCCTTACCCTTGCCACCTCCCTGCTCGGCGGTTGCGCCGTCGTCGCTTCCCCGACCACGGGCTGGCTTTACACCAGCGTTCAGGGGCCGGTAACGACAGGCAACGGTACCGATGCCAGCAAGTCTGGCAAGGCCTGCGCCACCAACGTGCTCGGTCTGATCGCCATCGGCGACGCATCAACGGACGCCGCCAAGAAGGCCGGCGGCATCACCAACGTCGCCAGCGTGGACCATGACAGCATGAGCGTCCTTGGCCTTTTCGGCACATTCTGTACGGTCGTCAAAGGCAACTGAGCCACGAGGACTACATCATGAATCTCCTCAAACTGGTCATGCTGGGCACACTGGCGCTGGGAATCTCCGGCTGTATGGGGCCCATGACGGGCACCAAGCTCGTGGGCGGCCGCCCCACCGCCCCAGTCTGGCACTACGGCGCTTATGTGGAAGGACCGGCGCCCTCGGCGCTCTCCTTCTACGCCGCACCGATAGATGTAGGTCCCGCCGCCATTGCCCAGCCCAGCAAGCGCGGTGAAGCCTGCATGCAGAACATCCTGGGTATAGTGGCCGTCGGCGACGCCTCCATTGATACAGCCAAGCGCAATGGTGGCATTACGCAGGTTGCCAGCGTTGAGCAACACCCGACCCGGGTGCTGACCTACTACGCCCGCTTCTGCACCGTGGTACGCGGCGAGTAATCGCCGCCGCAGCCGGCCCGCCCGGGCTGGCTGCATCCCCGACTTTTCCTGCCATCCGCAACAATCGCCTGACAAAGGCACAGTTCCCCCCCAAAAGGCCGATGCTACAATCCGCGCCGTCTTAGCCCCTTGCCCCCCCGCCTTCTGATACAGGACTCGCTGATGCGTCGCTTCCTCCTTGCCGGGATTGCCCCGCTTTTCTTCCTGGCCGCCGTTGTCCAGGCCGCCCCGCCGGCGCCGCCCGCGCTCGACAACAAGGCCTACCTGCTGGTCGACTTCGACTCCGGCCGCGTCCTCGCGGAAAAGAATGCCCATGAACGCCTGCCCCCGGCCTCGCTCACCAAGATGATGACCAGCTACATCGTCGAGCAGTCGCTGATGACCGGGCGCATCAAGGAAACCGACCCGGTGTTCGTCAGCGAATATGCCTGGTGCCGCGGCACCAGCGCCGAGTCCTGCATGTACCTGCCCCTGAACGGCCAGGCCTCGGTCATCGACATGCTGCGTGGCGTCATCATCCAGTCCGGCAACGATGCCTCCAAGGCGCTGGCCGAGCACATCGGCGGCAGCGAGCCGGCCTTTGCCGAACTCATGAACCGCGAAGCGACCCGCCTGGGCATGAAGGACAGCCGCTTCGTCAATGCCACCGGCCTGCCTTCGCCTGGCCACCTCACTTCCGCCTACGACATGGCCATCCTGGCACGCGCCATCGTCCGCGACAGCGCGCACTACTATCCGCTCTATGCCGAAAAGGAATTCACCTACAACAACATCCGCCAGGGCAACCGCAACGCCCTGCTCTACACCGATCCCACCGTGGACGGCCTCAAGACCGGCCACACCGAGGAAGCCGGCTACTGCCTGGTGTCTTCCGGCAAGCGCGGCGGCATGCGCCTGATCGCCGTGGTCATGGGCGCCAAGTCCATGCAGGACCGCGCCGACCAGAGCCGCGCCCTGTTCAGCTGGGGCTACGCCAACTTCGAGAATGTGAAGCCCTATGTGGCTGGTACGGTGCTGGGCACGCCGCGCGTCTGGTTCGGCAAGACCGAGCAGGTCAAGGTGGGCCTCGCCAGCGACGTGGCGCTGACCCTGGCGCATGGCGACAGCCCCCGCCTCAAGGCCGCCATGCAGATGGTGCCGGCCGTGGAGGCACCCCTGGCCAAGGGGCAAAGCGTGGGCACCCTCACCCTGACGCTGGACGGCCAGGTGGTCGCCACCCAGCCCATCGTGGCCCTGGAGCCGGTGGAAGAAGCCGGCTTCTTCACGCGCCTCTGGCATCACATCAAGCTGTTCTTCAGCTCGCTGATCTGAGCGCGGCCCGATCAGGGGCGGTGGTCCGGGTAGCCGGCCCCCGCCCCTTTTTCATGCCGCCTCACCCGGGCCCAGCCTCCCGCAGGCGGGGCTTCAGCCGGGGGCGCCCAGCCCGACTTTTCCAGACTCGCCAGACCCGGCATGCCGGGCTTCAGCCCGACACTCCGGAACTCGTCGGGCTGTATAGCCCGACCTGCCGGGACGGGACGCCCTTGTAAGCGGCTGCCGCCGACTCCATATTGGCAGCCATCACCGATTCAGGCCCTTGCGGCAGGTTCTCCGCCATGACCGAGTTCCGTTCCACCGACATCCAGAACGAAGCGCTGTGGGAATTCCCCATGCACTACCCGCTCAAGATCATGGGCGAGGCCCAGCACCCGATGCGCGAGATCGTCGCCAACATCCTGCTGCGCCATGTGCCGGACTTTGATCCGTCCACGATCAGCGAACGCGGCTCCAGCGCCGGCAAATACGTGTCGGTCACCGCCACCGTCTACGTGGTGCGCAAGGAGCAGATCAACGGCCTCTACGCCGACCTCGCCGCCTGCGCCCAGATCCGCATGGTGCTGTAATCCGCCAACTCCCGGGGCCTGCCTGCGACCACCGGGGTTGTGTGCCGGCGGCAACCGGCGCCTGACCGGCAAGAAACCCTGTCCGGTCACGCAAGTCCGTCCGGGCCCTTTCTGCGGCATAATCCACCCATGCCCATTCTCATCGTCCGCCACCTTGGCCTCGTCGACTACGTCCCCACTTGGGAAGCCATGCGCGCCTTCACCGACGCGCGCACCGCCGATACGCCGGACGAGCTCTGGCTGCTCGAGCACGCGCCCGTGTTCACCCTGGGCCAGGCCGGCAAAAGGGAACATGTGCTGGCGCCCGGCGACATCCCGCTGGTGCAGACCGACCGCGGCGGCCAGGTCACCTACCATGGCCCCGGCCAGCTCACCGGCTACTGCCTCATCGACCTCAAGCGCCTGAACATCGGTCCGCGCGCCTTCGTCGAGGCCATCGAAGATGCGCTGGTGGAGGTGTTGCAGGCGCTCGGCATTCCCGCCCTCGCCAATCGCGACGCGCACGGCGTCTACGTGGAAGGCCGCAAGATCGCCTCGCTCGGCCTGCGCATCCGCAAGGGCTGCGCCTACCACGGCTTCTCGCTGAACGTGGACATGGACCTGGAGCCCTTCTCGCGCATCAATCCCTGCGGCTACGCCGGACTCGCCATGACGCAGGTGAAGGATTGGCTGGGCGCGGCCACGCCTGCGCCAGAGGTGATCGGCACGCATATAGTCGCCGCGCTCGAGCGCCGGCTCTACGGTTAAAGCGGCAGTCGCCGCGTCGCCTTGCGAGCAGCTAAGCTCCGGGGACACACTTGCCCGGGCCCGCTCCAGGAAACACAGGCCAACGCCTGCTGCCCTGCCCTAACCAGAACCGAACCGGTCGCGCCCCGCGCCCGGCACTGCCAAGAGCACCGCCATGGCCTACCTGATCGCCGCCGACCTCGTGATGCTGCTGCACTACGCCTTCCTGGTATTCGCCACCTTTGGCGGCTTTCTGCTGCGCTGGTGGCCGGACGTGATGTGGTGGCACCTGCCGGTGGTGACCTGGGGGGTGACCATCGCCGCCATCGGCTGGACCTGTCCGCTCACCCCCCTGGAAAACCGCTTGCGCGTGGCCGGGGGCGGCGAAGCCTACGAGGGCGGTTTCATCGAGTACTACCTGTTCGGGCGACTGTATCCGAACGGCCTGCCCGACAGTGTGATGCTGGCCCTGGGCGGCACCCTGCTGCTCGTCAACCTGCTCGCCTACGGCCTCTGGCTGTACGGCCGCCACTGAACCGGCGTGAAACGCTGGCTGCTCAACCGCAATCCGGACCTGCTCCGGTTGTCGGAGGACCGGCCCGACGAACACAACAAAGTCACCTTCGTCGAACTCTTCTTCGACCTTGTCTTTGTCTTCGCCACCACGCAGCTGTCCCACTCCCTGCTCGCGCACTTCAGCGCCCTCGTGGCGCTGCAGACGCTGCTACTGCTGCTCGCGGTGTGGTGGGTGTGGATCTTCACCACCTGGGTCAGTAACTGGCTGGACCCCGAGCAGGTGCCGGTGCGGCTCATGCTGCTCGCGCTCATGTTCCCGGGACTGCTGCTGTCGGCGTCGCTGCCCTACGCGTTCAATTCGCTCGGCCTCGTGTTCGCGCTTGCCTACATCGGCATGCAGCTGGGCCGCACGCTGTTCGCGATCTGGGCGCTGCACGCGCACCACCAGGAGCTGTCGCTCAACTTCCAGCGCATGCTGGCCTGGCTGGCGGTGGCCGCGCTGTTCTGGATCCAGGGGGCGCTGCAGGAGGACATGACGGCAAGGCTGCTGTACTGGGGCGCCGCCCTGCTCATCGAATACCTCTCGCCCTCGACGGGCTTCTGGATCCCGCGCCTCGGCCGCTCCAGCACCCGGGTCTGGAACGTGGAAGGCGAGCACCTGGCCGAGCGCTGCGGGCTGTTCATCATCATTGCCCTGGGCGAATCCATCCTTGTCACCGGCGCCAACTTCAGCGAAGGCGACTGGAGCGCGACATCGCTGGCCGCCCTCGCGGTCGCCTTCGTCTCGAGCGTCGTCATGTGGTGGCTGTATTTTGACGTGGGCGCGGAACACGGCAGCCGGCGCCTGGCGCAGGCGCGCAATCCCGGCCGCCTGGCACGGCTGGCCTATACCTACCTGCACCTGCCCATCGTCGCCGGCATCATCCTGAGCGCTGTGGCCGACGAGACAGTGCTGGCGCACCCGCTGGGCGCTACCGACGCCGCATCGGCGGTGATGATCCTGGGCGGCAGCGGGCTCTACCTGCTGGGCATCATGCTGTTCAAATGGGCGGTGGCGGGCGCCCTGCCCTGGGCACATGTGGTGGCGATAGCGGTGACGGCTGGCCTGGCGGCACTGGTCCCCTGGCTTACTCCCGTGCTTCTGGCCGCTGCCGCCGCGCTTGTGCTCCTTGTCCTCGCCGGCTGGGAACACAACAACGCCTGGCGCTGCTTCCAGAGGCCGCCGGAGATCGACACCGAACTCTAGGGTTCACCGTGCCCGGGGTGGCCGCTACACTCCGGCGAGCGCCGCGGCGATTCCCCTTTGCCCCCGGGCTCTCGCCGCCCGCCCCACGTGACTGCCAGGACGCCCGCATGCCCCATGAAGTCACCCTGATCACCACCATCGCCGCCAGCCTCGGCCTCGCGCTGCTGCTGGGCCTGGCCATGACGCGCCTCAAGCTGCCGCCACTGGTGGGCTACCTGCTCGCCGGCATCCTCATCAGCCCGGCCACGCCGGGATTCGCGGCGGATGTCGCACTTGCGCAGCAACTGGCGGAAATCGGCGTCATGCTCATGATGTTCGGCGTGGGCCTGCATTTTTCGCTCGACGACCTGTGGAGCGTGCGCCGCATCGCCGTGCCCGGCGCCATCGTCCAGATCGCCGCGGCCACCGCCCTCGGCGTGGGCGTCACCTCGCTCTGGGGCTGGACCCTGGGCGAGGGCCTCGTCTTCGGCCTCGCGCTGTCGGTGGCCAGCACCGTGGTGCTGCTCAAGGCCCTGGAACAGCAGGGCACGCTGCAGTCGCTCAACGGCCGTATCGCCGTGGGCTGGCTCGTGGTGGAAGACCTGGTCATGGTGCTCGCGCTTGTGCTGCTGCCGGCGATGTCGGGCTGGCTGGGCGGAGAGTCCGCGGCCTCCGGCAACCTGGGCGCGACGCTGCTCATCACCCTGGGCAAGGTCGCCGCCTTCGTCGCGCTCATGCTGCTGCTGGGCAAGCGCCTGTTCCCCTGGCTGCTGTGGCAGGTCGCGAAGTCCGGCTCGCGCGAGCTCTTCACCCTTGCCGTGATCGCCGCCGCGGTGGGCATCGCCTACGGCGCCACCGCGCTGTTCGGGATTTCCTTTGCGCTCGGCGCCTTCTTTGCCGGCATGGTCATGCGCGAATCCCCGCTCAGCCATCGCGCCGCCGAGGACACGCTGCCGCTCAAGGACGCCTTTTCGGTGCTGTTCTTCGTTTCGGTGGGCATGCTCTTCGAGCCCGCCATCCTTACCGAGCAGCCGCTCCGGGTCCTGGTCGTCGCGCTCATCATCATGTTCGGCAAGTCGGTGGCCGCCTTCCTTATCGTGGTGGCTTTCCGCTATCCGCTAAACACTGCCTTCACGGTGTCCGCCAGCCTCGCGCAGATCGGCGAGTTCTCCTTCATTCTCGCCGGCCTCGGCCTGTCGCTCGGCCTGCTGCCCCAGGAAGGGCAAAGTCTGCTGCTCGCGGGCGCCATCCTTTCCATCTCGCTCAATCCCGCGCTGTTCCGCCTTATCGAGCCGGCCCAGGCCTGGGTGCGTCGGCACAGCGCACTGGCGCGCCGCCTCGAGCTGCCCAACGATCCGCTCGCGGTGCTGCCGCAGTCGGTGGATGCCGAACTGCTGACCGGCCACGTCACCCTGGTCGGCTATGGCCGTGTCGGGCGTCGCATCGGCGAGGCCCTGCAGCGCCACGGCGTGAACTTCGTGGTGGCGGAACAGAACCGCGAGATCGTGGAGCAGTTGCGCAAGACAGGCGTGCATGCGGTCGCCGGCGAGGGCGCCGACCCGGCGGTGCTGATCCAGGCCCATGTCGCCCGCGCGCGCGTCTTCGTGATCGCGACCCCGGATACCTTCAAGGCCCGGCAGATGATCGAGGTCGCGCGCATGCTGAATCCGTCCGTGCACATCCTCGTGCGCACCCACAGCGACACCGAGGCGGCCCTGCTGGAAAAGGAAGCCGTGCAGGGTGTCTTTCTGGGCGAATACGAGCTCGCTCACACCATGACCCGCCATGTGCTGGACACGCTGCGCGAGGAAACGAATGCACCTTCACCCTGACCTGCGGCGCATTGCGCAATGCACATGACGAGCCCGCCTGAACCGCGGCGCAGGCAGCCACTACGCTCCAGACCGCCGAAGCTTGCTCGGCTTACGGAAGGCGGGGCTCGCCGCGCCCTCCTGGATGCCCGGCAGCGCCGAGGCAAACCCCGGGCGCGACGCCACACAACATGAACCAGGCGTCGGGCTGCCGCCGCCTAGAACAGCCGATTAAGCCCGTTCAGCGCCGCCACGCGATAGGCCTCGGCCATGGTCGGGTAATTGAAGGTGGTGTTGACGAAATAGCGCAGGGTATTGGCGCCATTTTTCTGCTGCATGATGGCCTGGCCGATATGCACGATCTCGGCGGCGCTGTCGCCAAAGCAGTGGATGCCGAGGATCTCCAGCGTCTCTCGATGAAAGAGTATCTTGAGCATGCCCACCGTCTCGCCGGTAATCTGCGCACGCGCCAGATGCCGGAAAAAAGCCTGTCCCACCTCGTAGGGCACCTTCGCCTCGGTGAGCTGGTTTTCAGTCTTGCCGATCGAGGAAATCTCCGGAATCGTATAGATGCCGGTCGGTACCTCCTCCACCCGCGGCACGTCACTGGAGCCCACGATATGGGCCGCCGCGCAACGCCCCTGGTCATAGGCCGCAGAGGCGAGCGCCGGTGGACCAATCACGTCGCCCGCCGCGAACACATGCGGCACCTCGGTGCGGTATTGCTCGTCCACCGTAATCTGGCCACGGCGGTTGGGGGCGATGCCCACGTGCTCGAGGCCCAGGGTTTCGGTATTGCCGCTGCGGCCGTTGCACCAGAGGATGGCATCGGCCTTGATCTTCTTGCCCGACTTCAGGTGCAGGATGACGCAGTCATCACAGGTCTCCAGGCGCGCATATTCCTCCTGGTTGCGCACCAGCACGCCCAGCTCGCGCAGGTAATAGGAGAGCGCGTCGGCAATCTCGTCATCGAGATAGGACAGGAGCTGGGCCTGCGTGTTGACGAGGTCGACCTTGTAGCCCAGGCCCACGAAGATCGACGCATACTCGCAACCGATCACGCCCGCTCCATAGATGATGAGCTTTTGCACGGGGTAGTCGAGGCTCAGGATCTTGTCGGAATCAAATACGCGCGGGTGCGTGAAATCGATATCGGCGGGACGGTAGGGCCGGCTGCCGGTGGCGATCACCGCATGCTCGAACTCCAGCGTCTCGCGCACGCCGCCCTCCCGCGTGGTGATGGCGAGATGATGGGCATCCTCGAAGCAGGCGGCGCCGAAAAAGATGCTGACGGCATTGCGGTCATAGAAATGCGTGTGCACGGCCACCTGGCTGTCCACGACCTTGCGTGCCCGCGCCAGCACCTGCGAGAGCGGCACATTGCGCAACTCCCCCACGCGCTGGAACAGGGGATCGCGCTGGTAGCGCATGAGGTTCCACACGGTCTGGCGCAGGGCCTTGGAAGGAATGGTGCCCACATGCACGCAATTGCCGCCCAGGCGGCCACGCTCGTCCACGATGGCCACCCGCCGGCCCTCCTTGACGAGCTTCATGGCCGCGCCCTCGCCCGCAGGGCCGGCCCCGATTACCACCACATCGTATCGACCGTGCATCAGACCTCCCCCTCCGCCCGTTCCTCAAGCACAGAAGGATAACGCGGCCCCGCCCTGCCGTGGCGGACCTACGACTAATTGGTCAGTACAGGGCCGTCAAAGACGTCCCGCGGCCCGGCGGGGCCCATCCTTTGGGGTATACTCCTTGGCCTCTGCAGTCGGAGCCGATCCATGAGCCAGCCCCCCGAGTCCTCCCGCCCCGCCCCTCTGGAACAAGGCGTCAAGCTGCGTGGCGCGGAAAAGGTGGCGCGCATCCCGGTCAAGGTCGTGCCGACCGAGGAGCTGCCGCGCAAGCCGGACTGGATCCGCGTCCGCATCACCAATCCCGGCGAAGTGCAGCGCATCAAGGGCCTGCTGCGTGCCCAGAAGCTGCATACCGTCTGCGAGGAAGCGGCCTGCCCCAACCTGCCGGAGTGCTTCGGCGGCGGCACCGCCACCTTCATGATCATGGGCGACATCTGCACCCGTCGCTGCCCCTTCTGCGATGTCGCCCACGGCCGCCCCAACGCCCTGGACGCAGACGAGCCGCGCCACCTCGCCGAGAGCGTCGCCAACCTCAAGCTGAAATACGTGGTGGTGACCTCGGTGGACCGCGACGACCTCAAGGATGGCGGCGCCCAGCATTTCGTGGACTGCATCACCGCCGTCCGCGCCGGCAATCCCGAGACGAAAATCGAGATCCTGGTGCCCGACTTCCGCGGCCGCATGGACATCGCCCTGCGCCTGATCGGCGAATGCCCGCCCGACGTCTTCAACCACAACATCGAAAGCGTGCCCCGCCTCTACAAGGCCATCCGCCCGGGCTCCGACTACCAGCACTCCCTCGACCTGCTCAGGCGCTTCAAGGCCGATCGGCCCGACATCACCACCAAGTGTGGCCTCATGGTCGGCCTGGGTGAAACCAAAGAGGAAGTCCTGGCGGTGCTCGACGACCTGCGCGCCCATGACGTCGATCTTGTCACCATCGGCCAGTACCTGCAGCCCTCGAAGAACCATGCGCCCGTGGACCGCTTCGTCACGCCGCAGGAGTTTGAGGAGTACGCCGCCCATGGCCGCGCCATCGGCTTCCGCAGCATCTGGAGCGGTCCGCTGGTGCGCTCGTCCTACCATGCCGACCTGCAGTTCGCCGGCGTCGCGATCGACGATGTGAAGCAGGCCCGTTCCGGCCAGGCCTGAGGCCGGCCGGGAGCCTCCACATGGATTTCGGCGCCTGGTACCTGGAGCTTCGCACCTGGCTCATCCATCACCCCGACGCCATTCTGCTCGGCGTGTTCCTCATCGCCCTGGTCGAGGCCATGGCGGTGGTGGGCGTGATCATTCCCGCCGTCCCGCTGCTCTTCGTGCTGTGCGTGCTGGCCGCGCACGCCGATATTCCCTTGCTGCCGCTGTTCGTGGTGGGCATTGCCGGCGCCATGCTGGGCGACGGCATCAGCTATGCGCTGGGCCGGGGCTTCAAGCATCGCATCCACGAAGCCTGGCCTTTCTCACGCTTCCCGCAATGGCTGGCGCGCTCGGAAGATTTCGTGGAGCGCCACGGCGGCAAGGGCATCATCTTTGGCCGCTTCATTGGTCCGCTGCGCGCCTTCGTGCCCATGGCCGCCGGCATCTTCCGCATGAAGCCGCTGTACTTCCTCTGGATGAACTTCCTGTCGGCACTGGTATGGGCACCCTTCCACCTGCTGCCCGGCTATAGCCTGGGCGCGGCCGCCGCCCACGCCTGGCTGCCGGGACGGTCCCAGTTGCTGTTCGTGGCCGGCATCCTGATCGCAGTCGCGGTGCTGGCCTGGCTGCTGCCCTGGCTGCAGGCCCGCCGGCAGCGCCAGGCCAGCCTCTCGCCCCTGCCCAACACGGGCCTGTTCCATACCCGCGCCGGCCTTCCCGAGGACCAGCGCGCCGCCTTGCGCATGGCCGGCTTCGGGCTTGCCGGCTTTGTCCTGCTGACCCTTTTCCTGCCCTGGCTGCGGGCGCCGGACGCACAGCTCACCGCCGCCCTCTTCAGCCTGCGCCAGGGCAGCCTCGACCTCCTGTTTGTTACCTTCAGCCTGCTCGGCGATCGCTCCGGCCTGCTGGCCTTCGCCGCCATCCTTGCCGGGTGGCTGGCGCTGCGCCACGAATGGCGGACCGTTGCCCTGCTGGGCATGGTCACCCTGGTCGGGCTTGTCCTGCCTGAACTCCTCAAGGCGCTGCTGGCGCAGCCCCGGCCACAGTGGGTGACCCTGCCGCCGACCTCGATGGCCTACCCCAGCGGCCATGCGTTCAATGCCGTCATGGCCTGGGGCCTGGCCATGGTGCTGCTGGGCCGCTACGGCAACGAAGCCGTCAACGCGATAGCGCGGCCCCTGCTGCTTGGCCTCATGCTTTTCACCATCGCCTCCCGTCCCTACCTGGGCGTGCACTGGATCTCGGACGTCGTGGCCGGCGGCCTGCTGGGCCTGGCCTGCCTGGGCCTGCTGCGCTGGAGCTGGCATCGCCTGCCGCCGCCGGCGCTGTCCTTGCCGGAACTGGCGAGCCTGCTGGCAGTGGCACTGCTGGTCAGCCTGGCGGTGGCGGTCCTGCCGGCCCTTGAAGGCAGCCTGATCGACTACCAGCCCAGGCAGGCCGCTATCTTGCTGCCGGGTCAGGGGATGCCCTAGGCGAGCCTGCTGCGCGCATTCTCCCACCCAATCTCGCCGCTCTTGCCTTCGCCCCATGCCGGGACGTCCGCCCAGGGCGGCCTCATCCTTGCGCAGCCCCCAGACCACTTCACCGGGGCCGTTTGGCAGCGCCTGGAACCTGTCTGGGGCGGTTGGTATTTATCCTGACGACAACCTGCCCGGCAGGCGGCAAGTTTAAGGAGTCGCCTGCCGGCTCGCGGCAGCGGGCGCCGACACAGGAGGCTTGGCTGCGGCCTTCCGCGGCTTCTTCGCCAGCTTGCGCGCCCCCTTGCCGGACTTCCGGGCTGTCTTCGCCACCTTCTTCTGCGGCTGGATATCAGCCGGCTTGAGGTCGCCGGGTTGGGCGGGCAGCGCTTCCGACTGCAGCGGCTCCATGGCCTGCTGCGCGGCCAGCAGGGTGCTGCGGGTAGCGGGAATGTCGAGCACGCTGACGGCGCGCTCGGCAATGGCCACGGCCTCAAGGGGACGGCCGGTCTTGAGCAGGAGATCGGCGAGGTTGTTCAGGCCGGCGCCGTACTGGGGCGCGCGGCGCACCAGTTCGCGCAAGGTGGATTCGGCGCGATCCATCTGGCCAAGCTGCAGCGAGGTATTGGCCAGGCCCAGCCAGGCCGGCTTCTGGTCGGGCCAGTTGAGCAGGGCCCGATTGAAGCCCGCCTGGGCTTCGGCCACCGCCCCCGCCCGCTCCATCAGAGCCAGTTCGCGAATGACCATGCGGGCGTCGAGGCTGTCGGGGATTTTTTCCGGGTCGATGAGCAGCATGCCCCAGGCGCCGCCGCGAGCCCAGGTGCGCTCGAAGGTGGCGAAGGAAAGCTCAAGCCGCTCGGTCTCGCCGGAGCGCAGCCAGAACGTCTCGCGACCGCGATCAGCGCCGACCACCACGGCGTAGTGCCAGATCGGGAAGAACGACAGGCCGTTGTTCTGCAGCACCAGCACCGGATAACCCTGGTGCAGCGCCGCCAGAATCGCCTCGAGCTGCGGCGCAATGGGATACACCATGCGCCCCTGGCGCCGTGCAGCACCGGACAGATCGAGGGCGAGGCTGCCCTCGCGGCCGGGTGCGTAGACCTGCTCCACCACCTGCTCCGGCGTGACCTTGCGCCCCGAATGATTGAGCAACGTGGCCAGCGCCGCCGGTCCGCCCTGGTGCTCCTGCTGCGCAAAGAAAGGCACCTCCCTGAGTTCGACCACGCCGGTTTCGGCAGTGGCCGGCGAATTGCGCAAGGCCAGCGTCTGGGGCGTGCTGCACCCCCCCAGCAAAGCCAGCAGCGCGACGACCGGAAAAAGAATTCTTTTCATGGCAAGGCCCGCCTGTGGTGGAAGTGGAAATACGGGGCGTCCTGCCCCGCACGGTTTCAACGAATGGATCGGGTGAAAGGAAAGACCTTGGTCAGGCCGGGAATATCGGTCACAAGCAGGTCCCGAATCACCGCGACTACGCTTTGACCACACAGAGCCCCCGGCGGACAATCCTCGGCCACTCGCAGCAATCATGGCCAGCCATTCTGCCCGGCTTTCGGATGGCCGCCATGGCAAGGCAGTAAATAATTGCTGTGCCCGCGCAACCACTACACGTCACGGACTGCACGCCCTCCGACCCCTTGCCGCCCCCCCTGCCGCCCGCCGCGGGCAGTCGCCGCCAGGCACCGTTCGGCAGATGAAGTGTGATCGCGGCCACAACCCCGAGCGGGACTGCTGGCGGACCACGGTCAGGGGCCTATTCTGGGATAAAACCCGCCCGGAGAACGTTATGGCTCGCGTATTGATAGTGGACGACTCGCCCACCGACACCCTCGCGATTTACGGCATGCTGAAAAAGTATGGCCACCATTTCGTGTTCGCCGACGACGGCCTGACCGGGATCGCCGCCGCCAAGGCCAAGAAGCCGGACGTCATCCTGATGGATGTGGTCATGCCGGACCTCAACGGCTTCCAGGCCACGCGCCGGCTGGCCAAGGACAAGGACACCGCGCACATCCCCGTGGTCATGATCACCAGCAAGACCCAGGAAAGCGACAGGGCCTGGGGCATCCGCCAGGGAGCACGGGCCTACGTCTGCAAGCCCGCCTGCGAAGTCGAGCTGGCCACCCTCATCAACCAGCTCGTCCCGCACCGGGCCTGAGCCCGGGCGCCACAGTCCCCCTCATCGCTGCCTGGCCTCGAGCGCCAGGCGTCCTTCCAGCAGCAACAGGGCCACCAGTCGATCGCGCGTGAAATAGAGCGCCTGGGGCTGCACCCGCTGCACTCCCCCATGCAGCATCATGTCCTGGCCCGCCGCCAGGCGCAGTTCGCGAAAATCCCGAAGCGCCCCGGCCAGACCCTCGTCGAAGCGGAAACGCGCCTGTGCCTGCACGGCGGACAGCAGGCCCGGCACGGTCATCCAGTGCGCCTCGCGCGCCAGATAGGCGCGCGAGGCGGGGGAAAACTCGATGGCCTCGAACGACACCTCGTTTCGCTCGAGGTCATAGACCGGCCGCGCAAAAAGATAGATTTCCGCCAGCAGCGGCTCCGCAAAAGCCAGTCCCAGCACCGCCCGCTCGCCATTGCCCCAGAGCCGCACCTGCCCGAGCCGCACTTCCCGCCCGTTCACCATGCGCAGCGCCCCGCCCAGGTTGTGGCGCAACTGCCGTTCCGCCTCGGCCAGCGCCACATCGCCACGCACCGCGAGACGCATGCCGTCGGCGCCGATCATGCCCCGCTCCGGCGTCGGCAGTGGCGGCACCACGACATCGGGCCGCGCGCCCATGATGATCTCCGGCCGCGCATGCACCAGCACCGCCGTGCTGATGTACCGGCCTTTCCCCACCAGCTCGCCAAAAGCCACCTTTTCCGGATGCGGCAGCAACCACACGCCCGGCCGCAGCTCCCGGGGCGTATTCAGCTCCGGCCAGGCACGTTCGAGGTGCGCGCGGAGGCTGTCCTGGCGCAGGCGATTGAGGACCTGCCGCTCAACGGCGTCCTGCAGCTGATCACGCAAGGCCGGCAAATCCAGCAGCGACTCGACACCGGAGGCGAAGGCGCTGATGCCGCAAGGCTTCAGCCAGCGCAGTGAATAAGGGCCCGGGCTCACCACGACTTCGCCCTGCGGACTCCAGCTCACGTGACCGCTCTGCTGAAGCTCGAAGCGTGGCTTTGTACCCCTGACACCGCAGGCGGTCTCGCCCAATGGCTCCACCTCCTGCGACAGCCGCGTATTCACGACCACCTCCACCTGCGCCCTGAGCGTAAATCGACTGCCGTCCATGCTCATGGCGAGACTGCGCAGCTGCATCTGCTGCGTCACCTCGGCATCGGCAGTGGCCAGGCTATCCGCGGACACGGTCAGCACCGAGTTATGCGCCAGGCAACTCAGCTGCGTAAGGCTGCAAACCCCCGGCTCAGCGGCAACCGAGGTCTGCAAGGAGCGCAGTCGCACCGGCAGGGGGCGGCGCTGCGTACTGCGCAGCAGGGGCCGGGGCAGCTGGCGCATCAGGTCCGCCCCCACCTGCTCGAGATCGATGCTCACCGGAATGCTGATGACCGACATCTCCAGGGGCACCGGCGCCGCCGCGTGTGGCGCATTCGCCGGCGCATCCGGTACGGCGACGCAGGCCGGCAGCACAAGCAGCGCCAGGCCGCGGCAAAGAAGGGAAAGCAGAACCGCAAAAAACCGGAATACTGTCACTTCCTGACTCCTGTCGGGAGAGAGACGCTCGGGATGCGCCTGGTAAAGGGATTTACACAGCTACCGCTTGCCGCGCACCGAAACACAGCGCATGCAGTATGGTTCACAAAATCGCGCAGCGTGGCGGATACCAGAATTTCAGACAGGTACTGGACTACGACCTTTCCCTTACATGCAAACGTCAAAACACCTGAAATATTTTGTCACTTGCGCGGATTGGAAGGGGGCGCCCGTAAGGAGTGGGAGCGACCGCGCGCCCGGGGAGGACGTGCGCCTACAACGGGATGCAGCGGCTGCTCACAATGCCTGGATGTCCTGCTCGCGACGCCATCCTGCAGCAGAAGACTTTCCGAAATGGATTTAAATAATTCAGGCGCCCGAAAGCAGCAGCAGAGTCTGCGAGGCCGGTTTTTTTCAAGGGGAAGTGCGCCGGAGTGAGTCTGTCACGACTCCGGAGGCCGCACGTGAGCCACGCGCAGTCCTCAGTTAGAGGCTTGCCGGACGGGGGGCGCGGGCGCATCTCCCCCGCCGATGCCGGCCGCGTAACGCCAGGTATCGCGGCCGCCATGCTTGGCTTCGTAGAGGGCATCGTCCGCAGCGCAGATGAGCTCATCCGGTGACATCATCCCTGTACCCGGCAAGGTGCAGGCCACGCCGATGCTGACGGTCAGGAATTCCCGCGCGAGGCCAGGCGCCTGGGGCAGGCGCGCAAGGCGAAATGCCTCGAGCAGGCGCTCGGCCTGCTGGCAGGCACTGTCGCGGTCGCTGTCCGGAAACAACAGCAGGAACTCCTCGCCCCCGTACCGCACCGCCAGCTCACCCGGACGCCGGGCATGGGCGGCGATGATGCTGGCGGCCTTGCGCAGGCAGGCATCGCCACTGACATGGCCCAGTGAATCGTTGTAATGCTTGAAGTGGTCGATATCGATCATCAATGCCGCCAGCGGCATCTGCTGGCGCGTGGCGCGACGCCATTCCTGCTGCAAGGCCTCGTCAAAATGCCGGCGGTTGGCCAGCCCGGTCAGGGCGTCATGACGGGAGAGGCGATCGAGGCGACCGGCATATTCCTCGGTACGCTCGTTGGCGTCGCGCAGGAGGTGCGCCTGCAGGAAGAGCTCCCGGTCACGTCGCTCGGCATAATAGGCTATGAACATCCCCAGCAGGCTGCTTCCGGTAAAGGTGCGGTTGAGCAACTCCCAGTCGACGCCGCCATCCAGCAGCCAGGCCAGCACGGTGCCGGCAAGCCCGCCCAGCCAGCCGGCATACATCGCCTGCATGAAGCGCAGCCCTACCACGCTGTAGATGATGATGATGGCGTACATGACCGCCACCTGGGTCAGTTGCCCTGCCACCGGATTCACGACTACCCCGGTTACGGCCACCGAAAGCGCGACCGCGGCAAAACTGCCGAAGCCGACATAGTGCTCGAACAGCGGATTGAGGCGGGCAATGCGCGACAGCACGGAGGCGGCCACGATGATCACGCCGACCCAGCCATAGAGGGCCAGCCAGCGCGGCACGTCTTCATGCGGCATGAGCCGGTAGATTCCCGAACTCAGCAGCAGATAGATGAGGAAAATGAAAATGGAGCTGTGCCGGAAAAACACCACGGCGCGTGCGCGATGATCCGCCTGGTAGGCGGCCTCCAGGCCTTCCCCCAGGTCGAGGCGCCAGTTGCGGCGGCGCGCACGGGCGGCCAGCGCCGCAATATTTGCCTGCTCATTGTCCGGGCCCAGCATCCTGTCCTCCCCGGGGTTCTGTTCCATGAATAATGCATCCCTTGCCCAAGCGTAGAGCATCCCGCACCGGCCGTATCCCGCCAGCCGCTCGTCGCCGACCGGCTGGCGCCGGCTTGCCAGCCCGCTCCTGTTGTAGGATGACCCTCAGGTACACCACATCAGGAAGCACGCCGTGAACGCCCGAATCAAGGAAGACCAGTACGGCCAGATCGCGATTACACCCCATCCTGCCTGGGCACAGCGATTCTGGGAGGAGTTGCTGCCCCTCAAGGACGCCATCGCCCACCATGCCCTGTTCACCGGCATGGCCGCAGGCGAGCTGCCCCTGGCCAGTTTTCGCCACGCCCTGCTGAACTTCTACCCGCTGGTCGGCAATTTCCCTCACTACATGGCGCTGAGCCTGGCCCGCGCGCACCAGGTGGACGCACCTGGCGTACTGGATGCCCGCGACTGGCTCATCAACAACATCCGCATCGAGCAGCGCCACCTGTACTGGTATCGCGACTGGGCCGGCGGCTTCGGAGTCGGCGCCGCCGAACTCGACGCGGTCATTCCGCCGGCGGCCATGGATGCGATCAACCACTACCTGTGGCACATCAACCAGCGCGCGACCCTGGCCGAGGGCATTGCCGCCACCAACCTCGCCATCGAATGGGCCACCGGCGACTGGACGCGCTCGGTGGTCAAGGGCATCCGCCACTACGCCGAGCGCGGCGAGGCCACGCTCGACCGCCGCACCATGGCCTGGCTGCGCGCGCATGCCCATTACGACGACCTGCATCCCTTCGAGGCCATGGAGCTGGTGAAGCGGCTCTGCGGCGATGACGCGGCCATGCAGAAAAAATGTCTCGAAGCGGCCCGCAGGGGCATGGAGTACTACCTGCTGGCCCTCGACCACTGCCAGGCGAGCGGCGGGCCCGAAGCCGCGGAGCAGACCGCCCTCGCCTGAACCCGGGCCGGCAGGCTGCCGCCCACGGCACAGCGAACCTCCCGCCCGGCCAGGCCCGTAACGGAAAAAGGAGCCTTCAGGCTCCTTTTCATTCATGGCATCCGGTCCTGGCCTTCCCTCCTGGCTGTCGGCCGACCTGGAACCTATTCCGGCAGGTCGGGCTTCATCCCGACTGGCAAGCGGCAGACGCCCTACTGAAACAGGCTTTTACGCCGGGCAACAGGCGCCCATCAGCCGTAATTGGGATCAGCCACAAATGGATTGCTGCGGCGTTCCTCGCCGATGGTGGACATCGGACCATGGCCGGGAATGAATTTCACCTCATCCCCCAGCGTGAAGAGCTGCTCGCGGATGGAGGCCACCAGGGTCTCGAAGTTGCCGCCGGGAAAATCCGTGCGCCCGATGGAGCCGGCGAAGAGCACGTCCCCCACGATGGCCAGCTTTTCCGCCGGCACGAAAAACACCACATGGCCCGGCGTATGGCCCGGGCAATGCCGTACCTCCAGCGCCAGCTTGCCCACCTGGATCTTGTCGCCCTGGCCCAGCCAGCGGTCCGGCGTGAAGGGCTGAGAGGGGCGGAAGCCGAAATGCCGGGCCTGCTGGCCCAGGCCGTCGATCCAGAACTGGTCCCCCGGATGCGGCCCCACGATGGGCAGGTGTTCGGCGGCGGCCAGCTCCGCGACGCCGCCGGCATGATCGATATGCGCATGCGTCAGCAGGATCTGCTTGAGGGTGACGCCGGCCGCCGTCACCGCGGCACGGATGCGGTCGAGGTCGCCACCCGGGTCCACCACCGCGGCCTCAAGGGTTTCCGCGCACCAGAGGAGGGTGCAGTTCTGCTCGAAGGGGGTCACAGGCACGATGCGGTAGGGCATGGGATCTCGCAAAATAAGGGGCCGCGAGTGCGCCTGCACCGATGGGCAGGCGCCCGGAAAGCGGCACTGGAACAATATCCTGCCGGGTGCAGTTCCGGCGATCGCCGGCCCCGCCACCCAACACCTGGCAAGAGTATACCCAGTCACGCTGTCGCCCGGGGAATGAAGCCCGCGAGGACGATACGTCCTGGCTCCCGACCGTATCCGTCCTGACCCGACACCCACGCCTCGCAGGCAATCCAGCCCCTTCCGGTTCATTTCAGTCCCCGTCCGCCCCACCTTGGTATTTGCCTCCACCACAGCCACGCCCGGGACATGGATTGATTCGTGGCCGGCGGCCGTTAAACTGCGCGCTTCCGCCGGCCTTGCGAGAACCACCCCATGCCCTCCTTCGACGTCGTCTCCGAACTCGAGTTCTTTGAAGTCAACAACGCGGTGACCAACACCGTGAAGGAAATCGCCACCCGCTTCGACTTCCGCGGTCACAAGGTCGAGGTCGAGCTCAAGGAAAAGGACAAGCTGATCAAGATCACCGCCGAGAGCGATTTCCAGGTCGAGCAGGTGTTCGCGATGCTGGAAAACCACTTCATCAAGCGCAAGATCGATCCGCAGTGCATGGACCCGCAGAAGATGGAAGCCTCGGGCA
>JAJFBF010000013.1:0-50787 GCA_020697295.1 Moraxellaceae bacterium
CTGGAAGAAGAGCTTCATGGGCGACCTGCACGCCTACGGCAAGCAGGGCGTGCGCTTCTACACCGAGACCAAGACCATCACCGCGCGCTGGTTCGAGGATGATATTCCGCACCATGCGCCGAACATGACCATCTCGATGAAGTAAGGATGAACATCGGGCTGTAGGTGGGGGCGCCCGGCCCGACTGAATCCGGCGAAAAGGTAGATCAGACTTCGGCCCGGCATCAGTGGCTGTGTCGGGCCAGGCGCCCCCGGCTGAAGCCCGACCTTCAGACTGACCGCAAATGACACTTGAGGACGGCGGATGAATTTTGATCTGACGGAAGACCAGCAGGCCTTTGTGCAGACCGCGCGCGACTTCGCGGCGCAGGAGCTGGCGCCCCATGCCGCGCGCTGGGATGCGGAACACGAGTTCCCGCTTGGCGTGATCCGCAAGGCCGGCGAGCTTGGATTCTGCGGCATCTACGCCAGCGAGGCCTGCGGCGGGCTCGGCCTGAAGCGCCTGGACGCGGCGCTGATTTTCGAGCAGCTCTCGCAGGGCTGCACCGCCACCACCGCCTACATCACCATCCACAACATGTGCACCTGGATGGTCTCGACCTTCGGCAACGATGCGCAGCGGGCCGAGTTCGGCGGCAAGCTCACCGCCGGCGAATGGCTGGCGAGCTACTGCCTCACCGAACCCGGCGCAGGCTCCGACGCCGCCGCACTCAAGACCAGCGCGCGGCGCGATGGCGACGACTATGTGCTGAACGGCAGCAAGATGTTCATCTCCGGCGCCGGCAGCACGGAGGTACTGGTGGTGATGGCGCGTACTGCCGACACCGGCGCCAGAGGTGTCACCGCCTTTATCGTGCCGGCTCAGCTGCCCGGCATCGGCTATGGCAAGAACGAACTCAAGATGGGCTGGCGGGCGCAACCGACGCGCGCCATCACTTTTGACAATGTGCGTATCCCGGCCCGCTATCGCCTGGGCGCCGAGGGCGAAGGCTTCAAGATCGCCATGAAGGGCCTGGACGGCGGTCGCCTCAATATCGCCTCCTGTTCGCTGGGCACGGCGCAGGCCGCGCTCAGCGCCGCGCACCGCTACCTGCAGGAGCGCCAGCAGTTCGGCAGGAAACTGGGCGATTTCCAGGCACTGCAGTTCCGTTTGGCCGACATGGCCACCGAACTGCTGGCGGCCCGCCTCATGGTCTATCACGCCGCCAGCAAGCTCGATGCCGGTGCGCCGGACGCGACCGCGACCTGCGCCATGGCCAAGCGCTTTGCCACCGACATCTGCTTCAGCGTGTGCAATGAGGCGCTGCAGCTGCACGGGGGCTATGGCTATCTGCAGGATTTTCCGCTCGAGCGCTTTGTGCGCGACGTGCGCGTGCACCAGATCCTGGAAGGCACGAACGAGATCATGCGATTGATCGTGGCGCGGCATTTGTTGTCGCAGCCGGCACTTTGATTCATCGGCAGGTCGGGCTGCAGGTCGGGCTTCAGCCCGACCTGCAGCATGACCTGCGGATTCGCCCTGCGGGCATGGCATTCGGAACAAGGGGAGCACTGACATGAAAATTGCATTCTTCGGTATTGGCCTGATGGGCGCGCCCATGGCGCAGAACCTGCTCAAGGCCGGCCACAGCCTCACGGTGTTCGACCTCAATCCGGCGCTGGCCGAACCGCTGGTGGCCAATGGCGCCGCCACGGCCGCCACGCCTGCGGAAGCCGCCGCCGGCTGCGCCGCCGTGGTCAGCATGCTGCCGCATGACGGGGCCGTGCGTGGCCTCTACCTGGGCGAGAACGGCCTGCTGGGCAAGCTGCCCCGCGGCACGCTGGTCATCGATTGCTCGACAGTCTCCGCGGAATGCGCGAGCGAGGTTTCGAAAGCCGCGCATGCGCTCGGCCTCGGCATGATCGACGCCCCCGTCTCCGGCGGCGTGGCTGGCGCGGCGGCAGGTACGCTGAGCTTTCTCTGCGGTGGCGTCGCCGACGATCTCGAGCGTGCGCGCCCCCTGCTGGAGGCCATGGGCAAGAACGTGATGCATGCGGGCGGCCCCGGCGCTGGCGCCGTCGCCAAGATCTGCAACAACATGCTGCTGGCCATCCACATGATCGGCACCTGCGAGGCGCTGCAACTGGGCGTCGACAACGGACTCGATCCGAAGGTGCTGTCCGAGATCATGCTGAAGAGTTCAGGCCGCAACTGGTCGCTGGAGCTGTACAACCCTTATCCCGGCGTCATGGAAACGGCGCCCGCCTCGCGCGAGTACAGCGGCGGCTTCCAGGTCGCGCTGATGCACAAGGACCTGGGGCTGGCCATGCAGGCCGCACAGAAGAGCCAGTCCACCACGCCCCTGGGCGCCCTCGCCAAACAGCTCTACAGCCTGCAGGTGGCGCAGGGCAAGGCGAAGCTGGATTTCTCCTCCATCCTGCAGTTGTTGCAGCACGCGGACTGAGGGGGCTATCCGGCAGGGCCCGACCCTCCGTTGGCAGGACCAGCCAGCAGTTGGTCGCCGGGCATTACCCCTATGACGTGAGGGGACTTTCCCTCCCCGGCCGGTCACTGTAGATTCCGGTGCCTGCCGCCCCTTCATGAGACGGGCGGCCGCCTCACGACAGGGAACTACAACAATGATGCCGACGCTTCCCCTGCGCCGTACCCTCGTGCGCACCCTCGACCAGTTCAGCTCCCTGGTGCCGCGGCCGCTGCTGCGCGCCCCCCGGAACGATGCCGGCGCCCGCCTTTCGCCCCTGCTGCACTGGCTGGCCTTCCTGCGCAAGCTCGCCAACCTGGGCGCCGACCTCCATGCAGACGATGTAAACCTTGCCCGCCGCCGCTTCCGTGCCGACATCCTGCCGCTGCGGGTCGGCTATCACGTGCAGGCCGTGCGCAATCTCACGGTGCAGGGCGCTGCCGGCGAACTGAAGGCGCGCCACTATGTCCCGGAAGACAGCGGCGCCCTGCCCGCGTTGCTGGTGTACTTCCATGGCGGCGGCTTCGTGCTCGGCGACCTCGACACCCATGACGATGTCTGTCGCCTGCTCTGCATCGAGACCGGCATGCAGGTGCTGTCGGTCGACTATCGCCTGGCGCCGGAACACCCCTTCCCCGCGCCAGTCGACGATGCCGAGGCCGCCTTGCGCTGGGCGCAGGACCATGCGTCGGCCTTCGGCGTGGAACCCGGGGCCATCGCCGTGGGCGGTGACAGCGCCGGCGGCACGCTGGCCGCCGTGGCGGCGCAGCACATGGCCGCGACCGGCCGGCCGCTGCTGGCCCAGTTGCTGATCTATCCGGGAACCGACCGCATCGCGCGCCGCGAATCGCACGAGCTCTTCGGCAAGGGCTTTTTCCTCACCGACAGCGACCGCGAGTGGTTCTACAAACTCTATCTCAATGGCAACAGGGCGCTGGGCCAGGACCCTCGCGTCTCGCCCCTGCGCACGCAACCGTTGCCGGCGCTGGCACCGGCGGTGCTGGTGACCGCGGGCTTCGACATGCTGCGCGACGAGGGCGAAGCCTATGCCGCGCATATGCACGATCACGGCATCGAAGTGGAGCAGATGCGCGTGCACAACCTGGGTCACGGCTTCATGAACCTGACGGGCGTGCACCAGGACTCGGAGCTGGCGGCGATCCGCGTCGCGCGCAGCTTCCGGCTGTTGTGCAACCGCCTGCTGTCGCTGCCGAAGGACAAGCCGAAGGCGTCGCGCAAGCGCGCCTGAAAAAGGTATAGGCGGGCAGCGCCGTCGCTAGCGCTCAACCAATTGCGTCAGCATCCACGGCAGGATCTCCACCAGCGGCAGGATCTTGCTGGCGGCGCCGCACTTGGCGGCTTCCTGCGGCATGCCGTAGACCACGCAGCTGGCCTCGTCCTGCGCCACCGTGGTGCCACCGGCCTCGCGGATGCGCAACAGGCCGGCCGCGCCATCATTCCCCATGCCGGTCAGCAGCACGCCGAACACGCGCGAGCGATAACTTTCCACGGCACTGTCGAAGAGCACGTCCACTGACGGCGCATGCCGGTTCACCGGGGGCGCCTTGCGCACGCGCGCCACCGGGCCGGCATGGCCGATGGCCATGCTCATCTGCATGCCGCCCGGCGCCACCAGCACCTGCCCGGGACCGATCATCTCGCCGTCCTCGGCTTCCTTGACGCGCACGGCCCCCAGGGTGTCCAGGCGCTGCGCAAAGGTACGGGTATAAAGCGGTGGCATGTGCTGCACGATAAAGGTGGGCGGAAAATCCGCCGGCATCTGCGCCACCAGCACCGACAGGGCCTCGGGACCGCCGGTCGAGGCGCCGATCACCACGCAGTTGCCGCGGCGGATGGGACGCGAAGCCAGGGTGCCGGGCAGCACTGGCGTGGAATGACCAAAAGGCGATGACGTCGCGCCGGCAGCAGGACGTCCGCCCCGGCGGAAGCTCATGCGCAAGCCGGCGCGGGCGGCGGCCTGCACGCCTTCGCGCAGCACCGTCGCAAAATCATCGCCCCAGCCGCTGCCGCCGGCAGGACCGCCCTTGCACACGACTTCGATGGCGCCCAGCGAAAAGGCGCGCATGGTCTGCTCGGCCCCGCGCGAGCTGTGCGAGCTTGCCACCACCACGGGCGTCGGCTGGTGCTGCATCAGCCACTGCAGGAAGGACAGGCCGTCCTCGCCGGGCATCTCGATATCGAGCACCACCACATCGGGCGTGAGCGCGGCAATCTTCTTGCGCGCGATCTCGGCATTGGGCGCCGTGGCCACGAGGTCAAATCCGAGCTCGGGCGTCAGCAGGAACCGATAGGCGTTGCGGGCCACGGCCGAATCATCGACCGCCAGCACCCGGATCGGGGCGACTGTCATCGCGTGGCCCCGGGCGTCGGCCGGTCACGCAGGCAATAAATGGCCGGCGCCAGCGCCCGCACCCGGTCGTTGAGCCCGGTGAGGCTTTCGGCATGACCGAGGAAAAGCAGCCCATCCGGCGACAGCAGGTCCAGCAGGCGATTGATGACGCGCGTGCGTGACTCGGTGTCGAAGTAGATCAGCACGTTACGGCAGAAGATGGCATCGAGGCCACCACGCACGGGATAGCTGTCCTCGTTGAGATTGATGCGCTGGAACTCCAGCGGCAACCGCACTTCCGGCCCGGCCTTCATCTTGCCTTCCTGCAGGCCGGAGCCCTGCAGCATGTAGCGCTTGAGCAGGTGACGCGGAATATTGTCCGCGCGCTTGAGCGGCCAGACGCCGGCGCGGGCGCGATCGAGGACCTTGGTGGAAAGGTCGGATGCGAGGATATCGACGCTCCAGCCCTGCTCCGGCGCAAAATTCGACAGCAGCGACATCGACAGCGAATACGGCTCCTCGCCCGTGGAACAGGCGGCGCTCCAGATGCGCAGGCGGCGCTGGCGCTGGCCGGACTCGGCGGCGCGCTGCCACTCCGGATAGACCACCTGCTCGAGGTAGTCGAACTGGCGCGGCTCGCGGAAAAAATGGGTTTCATTAGTGGTGATGGCATCCAGCAGGATGACCAGCTCATCGCCGCTGCGGTCGGCGGTGACAAACGCATAGTAGTCCTGGAAGCGCTTCATCTGCAGTTCGCGCATGCGCTTGGCAAGGCGACCAGTCAGCAGCGCCTTCTTGATGGCGGACAGGTGGATGCCTGCCTCACGGTAGATGAGTTCCTGGAAATCGCGGAACTCGCGGTCGCTGATCGGTGCGACCGGGGCAATCAGGGGAGAGGTAAGCGTGCTCATCACAGTCTCGGCAATACGCACCGGCGGCGGGAAATCGCGGCCGGTGCGGGGCGTCGCTGGAGTATCGCGCGTTTAAGCGAAGGGCTGGTAGTCACCCTCAGCCTCGGCAATTGCCGCTGGTCGCGACACCGACGGTCGCTGCTGAGCCAGCGGGCGGTGCTGCGCGGCGCTGTGATGCGACTGCAGGCCCGGCTCATCGCCAGTACGGAAGAAAGCCATGAGCTGGGCCAGGGCCTCGGCCTGCGAGCCCATCTCTTCAGCGGTGGAGGCCAGCTCCTCGGCCGAGGACGCATTGCGCTGGGTGATCTGGTCGACCGCCGCCATGGCACGGTTGACCTGGTTCACGCCCGCCGCCTGCTCGCCGGAGGCGGCGGCGACTTCCTGCACGAGCTCCGCCGTCTTGCGGATCGAGGGCACGAGCTCGGCCAGTTGCTGTCCGGACTGCTCGGCGACCCGCACGCTGTTGCCGGCCAGCTCACTGATTTCCTTGGCCGCGGTCTGGCTGCGGCCGGCCAGCTGGCGCACTTCGGCGGCCACCACGGCAAAGCCGCGGCCGTGCTCACCGGCACGGGCCGCCTCGATGGCGGCATTGAGCGCCAGCAGGTTGGTCTGGTAGGCGATCTCCTCGACAATGCTGGTCTTCTGCGCGATCAGCTTCATGGCGCTCACGGTTTCCTGCACGGAACGACCGCTGTCCTCGGCATCACGCGAGCCCTTGACCGCCATTTTCTCCATCTCGCGGCTATTCTCCGCATTGCGGGTGATGGAAGCGCTCATCTCCTCGAGGCTGGCGGAAGTTTCTTCGACGGAGGCAGCCTGCTCGCTGGTGCCCTGGGAAAGATTCTGCGAGGTGGCGGCGACCTGCTGGGCGGCGGCGGAGAGGCCGTTGGCGCCGGCGCGCACCTCGCGCATCACCTGGGTCAGCTTCTCGATCATGCGCGCCAGCGCACTGCCAAGCAGATCGCGCTCGGAGTGCGGCGCCACGCGCACCGTCAGGTCGCCGTCGGCCAGGGATGCAGCAGCACCCGCCATCTTGCGGAGCGAGCCCGACATCACCTGCATGGAGCCCTGCAGGCGCCCCATCTCGTCATTGCTCTGCACCTCGATGCGGTCATTGAGCTCACCCCGGGAAATATTGTCCGCGACGCGCACCAGCTCATTGAGCGGATTGACGATGGCGCGCACCAGCATGATGCCCACCCAGGCCGCCAGTATCAGGCTGGTGATGATCGACATCAGCGTCATGTTGCGGATGGAGTCATAGCGCGCCATGGCGTGACCATACTCTTCGCGCGCCACATCCACCTGCAGCTGGTTCAGCGCGGTGATGCCGGCCGCCACCGGCTCGTAGAGAGGAACAATCTTGTCTTGGGCAATCTCGCGGGCAAGGCGGAGGTCATTGGCGCGCAGCGCGGCGACGGCGGGCTTGAGCCCCTCCTGGACGAAGCGCGCGCGATCCTCGATGAAAACCTCGGCGAGGCGTTTCTCTTCGGGCGTCAGGTAGGACTTGATGTACTCGTCCCAAATATCACCAATTTTCCCGATATTGGTCTCGATATTACTGGCCTGCTCTCGAATGACTTCCGGGGTCGGCCGCACCAGGGCATCCTCAACACTGATCCGGTTCTCCAGGAACATGCGCTGCATGTCGCTCAGCTGCCCCAAGGGCACCAGCCGGTCCTGGTAAATGGTGCGGATTTCCTCGTCGGTCTCACTGAGGCCGTAGAGGCCGCCGATGCCAATGCCGAGCATCATCATTGAAAGAAAGCCCAGCACGAATATGAGTCGGGACTTGATTGTCATGTTCTTGAACATAATGTTTCACCACAGGCCAATTATTTGTTTTAAGGATTCAGCGTCTTTCTTTCGTTGGCGGCGTCCTACCGCGATCAAAACTGCTTTCTGGAGTTGATTTCATTAAGGCCGCTGGCCTCTTGTCAGTCGGGCTGAAGCCCGACCTACGCCAATGGGCTCCTATCCGCTTGGAGGCGGGGCGCCGCTTATGGCCTCGGAGCGACCCAGGGTCTTGGACCAGACCATTCCAGTATGGGAATCGAAGATGATCTTGCGTCCCGCCGCTCCTCCCAGGCTCTGGTTCATGATCGGAATCTGGAAACGCGACAACGCAGCGAGCGCCGTTTCAATATTGCGTTCGCCAATGCGCATGGCATCCGGCACGCTACGGGCACTGATCTGGGCGCCCCCGAATACCTTGGCCTGCAGGCAGGCACGGCGCGCGCCCGCGGCCAGCGTCAGCTCCAGCAGTCTCTCGATGGAGGGATCGCCCCAGCGCAGCGGTTCGCGCTCCGCGGGATTGATCGGCGCGCCCGGCAGCAGATAGTGATTCAGGCCGCCAATGCCACGTCCCGCGTCATAGAGGCATACCGCCACGCAGGACCCGAGGATCGTGGTGAAGCGGGTTGGCTCGGCAGTGGCGAACACCTGGCCGGGCAGCACGTACTGGGGGCGCAGGCCCGCCTCGTCCACCGTCACTCCGGCGGGAGCCGCGTTCATGTCAAGGCCCCGTGCTGGTAGCCCGTGAGCGAGGCGATCTTGGCCAGCAGCTCGTCCTGGTGGACGGGCTTGGTGATGTAGTCATTGCAGCCGCCGACAAAGGCGCTTTCCATGAAGTCGGCCTCGCCGCGGCTGGTCACCATGATGATGGGAATATCCATGGTCTCACTGCCGTTCCGGATCTGTTGCGCCGCCTCCAGGCCATCAAGCACCGGCATCTCGATATCCATGAGGATGATGTCAGGCAGTCTGTGGCGCGCGGTGTCCACGCCCTCGGCGCCGTTTTCGGCGGTCAGCAACTCGAAGTCGTGGCTGTCGAGAAGTTCCTGAAGATGGCGCCGTTGCAGCAGGGAATCATCCACCACCAGCACACGCAGGCGTCTTGGGCTCATTTCGGGACCTCCAGGTCGGGGGATTCAGCAGGTGCGGCAACAGGCAGGGGGTCACGCCAGGCTGGCGGCCGGCGCAGGCGCAGCAGGCAGCGGGTGTCCGCGTCGGCAAGGGCCACTGCATCAATGAGGCTGGCCAGTGCAGGGCTCATCTCCGCGATGCCGGTGAAATCACGTTCATCCAATTCCACGATGCCATGGACGTGATCGACATCGATGATGCTGAGCCCGCCAGTCTCGTCACTCAGTACGATCTGCTGTGCCCGCACACCGGCGCTGCCACCGAGGTAGCGCGGCAGGTTGACCACCGGCAGGCTGCGCTCGCGCCACAGTCGCCAGCCCGTGACCGTGGAAGTCGCCGACGCCCCGCCGGCATCGCCGACCTCGACGATGTCCTGCACGGGCAGGAGCAGCTCATGAGGACCGGCTAGAAACCTCAGGTACTGGCTCATGTCGCACGCAACAGGCTGCGCAGCGACTGCGCATGGCGGACGGCAAGATCAAACAGGCTCTCGCAGTCGAGGATGATGACGACACGACCATCGCCCAGGATGGAGGCGCCGCCCACGCCCGGCAGACGCACCAGGTCGGGATGGATATCGCGCAGAAAGACTTCGGGGCGCCCCACCACGCGCTCAACGACCACGCCAATACGGTAGACCCCGTCGGTCATGACCACGACCTCGACGCTGTCTTCCGAAGCCGGCGCGAACTCGCCATGGCCGAGCAGGACCGCGAGGTGATAAAGCGGCAGCGTGACGCCGCGCAGCAGGCAGCATGCCTGCCCCTGAACCGTCTGCAGCGAAGCCACGGGCAGGCGGAAGATTTCAGTAACGCTGCGTTCAGGAATGCCGAGCTGGCGGCTGCCGGCCTCGACGAGGATGACGTTCTGGATGGCGGCGCTGAGCGGCATGCGCAAGGTAAAGGTGGTGCCCTGCCCCGGCTCGCTGCGGACCTCGACCTGGCCGCCAAGCTGCATGACGCGGGTCTTGACCGCATCCATGCCCACGCCACGGCCGGAGACCTCGGTGACCTGCTCGGCCGTGGAGAATCCGGGCAGGAAAATCAGCTGCCCGAGCTCGCGCGCACCCAGGGTCTCGGCCTCCGCCGCCGGCACCAGTCCATTGCTCACGGCGCGCGCGCGAATACGGGCATAGTCGAGGCCACGACCGTCATCGACGACATCAATGACCAGGGTATTGCCCTGCTGGCGGGCGGCAATGCGCAGCAGCGCCTCGGCCGGCTTGCCGGCAGCGGCGCGTTGCGCCGGCGTCTCGATGCCATGATCGAGGGCATTGCGCACCAGGTGCAGCATCGGTTCGGTCAGCACATCCACCATGCCCTTGTCGATGCGCACCTCCTCGCCACTGATATCGAGCCGCACCAGGCGGTTGAGGCTCTGGCCGAGATCACGCACCACGCGCGGCAGACGATTGAACACCAGCGCAATGGGCACCACGCGCAGCGCGAGCGCTTCTTCCTGCAGCCGCGACAGCGATCCCTGCAAGCGCAAGTCGGTCTGCACCAGTTGCTCATGCTGGCCCGCGAGCGCCGCCAGCAGATCGCGCAACTCCTGAAGCTCGGCGCCGGACAGGGACCGGCCTTCGCCGCGATCGCGCAGCAGCAAGGCGGCGCGTCCCTGGCGCACGATGAGATCATCCTGGTGCAGGGCATGTGACAACATGTTGCGCAGCATGACCATTTCGCCGACGCGATTGACAAAGTGGTCCACTGCCGCGCTATCCACACGCAGCGTCGCCATGGCGGCGGGACTGGTGGCACCGTTGCCACCAGCTCCCTCCCGGGGACGCTCGCCTGCCGGCGCCGCCGGCTTCATCTCCTGCCCCCGAGGCAGGCAATGGTGCAGCGTCATATGGGCCGGTTGCGGCTCCAGCACGGCAAGCGCAGCGCGGATCGCATCGATGGACAACGGCAGGGCGACCAGAAAGCGCAGGGACACCGTCGTTGCATTGCCGGGCGCATACACCGAGTGACTGCTGATCAGGGTACCGTTCGCGCCCAGCCAGTCGATCAGCGCGCGCCCGGCGTCGGAAGCGGACTCCATGTCCGCCTCGAGCTCGACCAGGGTGTCCTGGCGTGCGTTGGCCGCTTCAAGGCGATCGAGCGCGGGCGCATCCAGCGTCGCCAGCGTCGTTGCCGGAATATCCAGGCGTTCGCGCCAGCCGGCGGCGCGGGCGGCGAGATCCTCGCCCTGCTGCAGGCGCAACGCGGCCTGCTCCAGCTTTTCCTCAAGTTGTCGGCACATGACCTGGTAGGGCGCATCTTCCTCGAGGCCGTCCAGCAGCTCCCCCGGCAGCGCCGCCGCCAACTGCAGCAGCTCACCGATGCCACTGCCGCCGGGCAGGCTGCCGCGCGCCATCTCGCGCAGCAGCAGCAGGGCCTGGCGCAGCAGCCGGATACTGTGCGTCAGGCGCATCAGCATCACTTGCTCCAGCAGCTGTTCGACCGCCGCCAGGGCATCCCCGGCATTGCCCTGCGGCAGGCCGGCAAAGCGCAGGGGCACCTCCCGTACCGCCTCGCGCAGCCCGGGCTCGAGCGCGCGGCGCAATCCCACGGCGGCATCCTGCGTACCCGCGTCGACGCCCTCGCTCTCTTCGAGCCACGCCAGGCGATCCAGCAACTCGGCGAGCAAGGCCAGGCGCAGAGCCATTGGCGCATTCGCCAGCTTCTGTATCAGCAAAATCACGGCAGGGGCCGCGTGCGCAGCGGCTTCGAACTCCGCCAGCTTCTCCGGCACCGTTTCGATCAGCGGCAGGTCGATCAGCGCCGCCTCGCAGAGCATGGGCAGGCAGCCGCGGCCGGCAGTCGCCAGCGCGGCGTAGTCAGCCGGCCCCTGCGGAGGCGACGCGACAGTGGCGTCACTGTCAGCGCCAGCCCTGGTGACCGCTGTTGCCACCACGGGGGCAGACTTTGCCGGGGATGGCACCACGAGGGCGCGTAGCCGTTCGAGCAGGGCGGCATCCGGCGGTGGATCGCGGTGATCCACCTGGACTGCGGCAAGCTGCCGCTTGAGGCAGTCGACGGCGGCCAGCAGCGTGTCGACCAGTGCGCTGTCGAGCGCGCGCTCGCCCTTGCGCACCGGATCCAGCAGGTCTTCGCAGGCATGGGCAATCGCTTCCATGCTGGCGAAGCCCATCATGGCGCAACCGCCCTTCAGGGTGTGGAAACTGCGAAACAGCGCATTCAGGTCACGCGCACCTACCGCGCCATCGCCCACCAGGCCGAGCTCAAGTGCCTCAAGCTGCTCATTGCTCTCCGCCAGGAAGGCGGGCCACAGCTGTTCGATCAGGTCGCTCATGCGGGTTCTCGCAAATCAGCGGTTAGCGGACGACAGCCGCGGATGGCGGCCAGCAGGGCTTCGCCGCGCACGGCCGCAAGGTCCAGGCTCAGCACACCGGAAGGCTTGGGAAGGATGTCGCTGGCGCCCAAATTCAGCGCCTCGCGACTGGCGGAATGACCGAGACGAGCCAGGGAAGAAACGACAATGACGCGTGCGGACACGCCCAGGCGCGCGGCACGCAGGAAGCCGAGCCCGTCCATGCGCGGCATCTCGATATCGAGCAGGATGACATCCGGCCGTAGCGTCCGCGCCTGCTCCAGGGCCTCAAGTCCGTCGGCCGCCTCGCCCACCAGCTCAAGTCCGTCGGCCTGCTTGACCAGCCCGGTAATCACCCGCCGCATCAGCGAGGAGTCGTCGACCACCAGCACGCGCAGTGGCGCCACCGCCGTCTGGTGCAAGGGAGCGCTGCGACCGCGCACAGGAGTGCCGCCCATGTCAGGCCACCCGCCGCGTGAGCGGGGCCAGGGTCAGCAGCGACATGAGACGCTCCTGCACATTGGCGATCGCGCTGACAAAGCTGTCCGGGTCCATGGGCACCGGCTCAAGGGCGCTCTCCGGAACCGACACGATGTCATGGGCCTCGCGCACGGCGATGGCCCACTCGTTGAGTCCGTCACCGACGATGACCCAGGCGCCCTCGTTGCCGGCACCGGCGCGCAGGCAGGCGCCGAGATCGACGACCGGCACTACGCGCCCCTCGATATTCACCGCGCCTGTCACAAGGCTTCCCGCCTCGGCCTGCACGGGCTCGGGCACCCGGTACTCGACAATGCGCCGCACCTGCTCCAGCGCGATGCCGAAGATCTCGCCGCCCAGCCCCACCTGCAGCACCGTAAGCTGCCTTTCGGCCTGACGCTCCGTTTCGCGCTGGCGGCGCGGCGCCAGCGGCTGGTACAGGCGATGGCGCTCAGCGCTGATGACGCGCTCCGGCGTCAGCAAGGCGCAGAGCTGGTCGCCATCGGCCAGCACGCCCTCGACCTCGCTGCCGCTGTCTTCGATGCGCCGCAGGCAGTCGGCATCGATCTGCTGCAAACCCTCGAGGGCTGCCACGCGCAAGCCGTAATGCACGCCCTCGCGCGCCACCACGATCACGCTCCCCCGGTCGGCCTCCGGTCCCGCGGCAGATGTCAGCAGGACCGCAAGCGAGAGCACCAGCACCACCTCATCACGCACCATGGCCAGGCCCTCGACCGCCGCTGGCGCGCCCGGCACCGGGGTGGCCCGGGGCAGGTCGAGAATTTCCACGACATCGCTCAAGGCAAATGCGTACCGCTCGCCGGCCACCACGACAACCACGCAATCCAGCAAGCGGGTGTCGTCATTGTCATTTTCCACCTGCAGGCGACCCAGCAGGCCGCGCTCGCCCGCGGGCAGCTCGCGGCTGCCGATCAGGCTGCCAATGCGCTCGATATCGAGCACGAGCACGGTGCCACCCTCCCACTCAAAGCGGCAGCTCACCGGCAGGGTCTCGGCCTCGTCGGCAATCGGTTGCAATTCACCGGCGCCGATATCGGCCTTGGCGAGAATCCGGGCGACACGCAGCGCGCAGGGTGAACGTGCGGTTTCCACCAGCACGAGCTCGGTGCCCTCGCCCGCGGCGGAGGCGCCCAGCAGGCGCTCAAGATCGAGCTGGGGCACGATGCGCTCGTTGATATTGACCAGGCCTTCGACAAACGCCGGGACGAAGGGCAGCGGTGTCAGCGGGCGCGCCGCCACTGCCGTCTTGACACACCCGGCAGGCAGGCCGAAGTGCTGGCCCGAGGCCGCCACAATAAGGAACTCCCCACCCTGCACACTATCCATCGCTATTTCCTCAATTGGCGTGGCCGGGCCACTCAAGCCCTGGCAGGGGCCGCGGCGGCCTGTTTCTTCAGCGAGGTGAGTCGCAGGATGGTGCGCAGGTCGGCATCGTTGGCCGGCTTGGGCAGGTAGTTGTCGCAACCGGCGCTGCGGCCGCGATTGAAGTCCACCGGCGCCGCCCGGCCGGTCAGCATGGCGACGCGGATCGGCGCGATCTGCTTCATCTGCAGGCAGGTCTCGTAGCCATCCATGCCCGGCATCACGACATCCAGAAAGGCCAGGTCGTAGGCATGCAAACGCACGATTTCCAGCGCCTTCTCGCCGCAGTCGGCCATATCGATATGAAGCGGGATGCCGGCGGCGGTGGCGATCTGCTCCAGCTTCAGCTTCATGAACTGGCGCGCAGGGAGGCTGTCGTCCACCACCAGCACACGCATGGCCTTGTCGTCGCTGAGCTGCTTGACGTCACGCACACTGGTGGAGGTGATGGCATCGAGGATGGCGACAAAATTGCGGAAATTGAGCGGCTTGCGGATCACCCGGTAGTCACCGAAATCCGTTTCCTCGGAGGAGGCCATGATGGCCAGGATCTCGGGCCGCGCCTGCCGCACCGCCTCGAAGGCGGCGAAGGCGGCGGCATCGTCGGCATTCACGAAGAGCAGGTCGACCTGGTCGTGCCCGGTGGGCGGCCCGAAGACATAGCGATGCCCGAGCTCGGGATTGCTGCGGAACAGGCTCTCGACCACCAGAGTCTCGCGCTCATCAAGGCCGATGTGATGAATCCGGCAGCGTTCCTTGGTGGTCTGGTGTTGTGGAAGTGACGTCTGCGCCGTCATGGCATGCATCCTTTCAGTTTTCATTTTCCGCCAGCCCCTCAGTGCCTTTCCGCCGGCTCCCGCTGCTGAACGGAAACCTTGGGCCATGAAACGCAGGCAACAGAAGTCCTGCACCAGCCAGTGGCTGATGTGCGGAAAATGAACTGTTGGTTGAGTTATTCGCTCCGGGTGAGGCAAGGCTGGCTGAGCCCGCCCTCTCCCCGATTACCTGCTCAGAGTCGCCAAGAGAAATTTCCGGCCATAAACATTTTCTCTCCCGCCATCAATTGACAGTCACAAAAATACTCACTGAGAGGTAGAGGAGTATACGGAAGGTTAACCCTTGGGAAAGTACGGCATTAGGCAAAACAGCCCCATTCATCCTCGTTCACTGGCCGCTTGTCCGCGACATCCTCCCGTTTGATCTGGGTCAGTGCTTACCCTGAACTTCGACGAAGATTTTGAGCTCGTGTACGTCCTTGCGGCCCGGTGAAGAAGCCGGATTCCAGAGTGTGACGGCGTTCACATCCCTGAAGGAAATGCCTCAAGCGGGTCATGCCGGAGCTGCGATCCGCGCTCCCACCCCTTCTCTCCCGCGCATACCCTGCGACATAAGGCCACCGCTGCACCACAATGCCGGCATGACGAGAGGCCATCCTGATGTCGAGTCCGGCCTGCCGTCCCCGAGGAGACTGACGCATGACGCTTTCCCTTCCCCGCCTGGGCCGCCCCGTGTCCTGGCCACGTCCGCCGGCGCAGCGGCTGGCGGGCCCCTGGGCGCGCAACGAGACTCTGGCCGGCCTGCAGCGCCTCGGCGGACTGTCCGGCACCCTGGGGCCCGAGTCACTGGCCATCGGCCCGGACAACAGCCTCTACAGCGGCTTTGAGGATGGCCGCATCGCCCGCTTCGACGGCCGCGGCAACCTGCTGCGCACGATCGCCAACACACGCGGACGCCCGCTGGGCCTGCGCTTCCATCCCGACGGCTCGCTGCTGGTGTGTGATGCCCGCCGCGGCCTGTTGCGCGTGAGCCTGGCCGGCAAGGTGGAGGTGGTGAGCGAAGCCGCCGAGGGCCTGCGCTTCGGCTTTGCGGATGACCTGGATATCGACCGCGAGGGCCGCTACGCGTATTTCTCCGACGCCTCCAGCAAGTGGCACTTCAACGAGGACCATCTCGACCTCATCGAGCATGGCGGCCACGGCCGCCTGTTGCGCTGCGACCTTGGCAGCGGCGAAACCACCGTGCTGATGCGCGGACTGCAGTTTGCCAATGGCGTGACCCTGGGCCCGGACGACGCCTGGCTGCTGGTGACCGAGACCGGCCAGTACCGCATCCATCGCTACTGGCTGAAGGGGCCGCGCGCCGGCCAGCACGAGGTCTGGGCGGACAACCTGCCGGGCTTTCCCGACAACATCCGCTTCAACGGCCAGGACCGCTTCTGGCTGGCCATCCCGGTGCCACGCAATCCCTTGCTGGACTGGCTGGCGCCGCATCCGCTGCTGCGCTTTGGCGTCCTGCAGTACGCGCGCCACCTGCCCATGCCGCACGCGCACGCCGGCGTCGTGCTCGGCCTCGATGCCGAGGGAAAGACCATCGCCAACCTGCAGTGCCATGGCAGGCGCGACTACCACTTCATCACGCAAGTGCTGGAGGCGGGCCCCTGGCTGTACTGCAGCTCCCTGCGCCAGAAGACGCTGGCGCGCCTGCCCCTGGCGGCGACCGGCCTCACCCCGCGCCAAGCCTGATCCCGTGCGCGCACCTGCAGCCTGAGCGCGGGCTGCTTTGCCAGGTATCGAGGCCGGACAACCCTACATGCCCGACGGATAGGTTTCCGGCGCCTCCCCGGCCTGCCATTGCACGTCCCGCTCCAGCGGCTCGACCGCGCGCGTTTCATCGAAGTGCAGCACGGCATCGAACTGCCGGGGCAGGAGGGCATGGAAGTAGTGACTCTGTCGCTCCGACTGCGGCCGGTAGATGACGCCAATGGCGCGCTCGAGGCGGGGCGCGCGCAGGGCGGCGGCCGCCTCGCCTTCGCGCAGCGGCAGCAGGAAGCCGGGCAGCCCCACGGCATGGAACAGGCCCTCGAAGCTGTCATTCCGCGCCGGTCGCACCTGCCGTCGCCGCGCCGGCGCATCCCAGTCATCGGCCGCCGTGACGGTGCCGGCATGGGTGGTGAAGCCGACCAGGAAAGCATCATCCCCATAGCGCTCGCGCACCAGCTGTCCGATGTTGAGCTCGCCACGCTGGCCGCCCATCTCGGTGGCGCGGGCATCGCCCAGGTGTGAGTTGTGTGCCCACAGCACCACCTTCGCCGGGCGGCCCTGCTGCTCCAGATGCGCCACCAGCGCCACCAGGGTCTCCATCATGTGGCCGTCACGGAGGTTCCAGGACGACACCTCGCCCAGATACAGGGACCGGTAGTAACGCTCGGCATTGCGCACCAGCCGCGCATTCTGCTCGGCCTGGAAGGCCTCGTCGGCCTGCGCGCCCGTGTGTGGCGCCTGCACCAGCCGGTGCCGCTGCATCTCCAGCAATTGCGCAATGACTTCCTCCTCGCAGGAGGCCACGCCGCGCAAGCCCGTCATCATGCCGTAGGCCTGGCTGTCCTCGCCGTAGGCGTCGAAACAGGCATAGCGCGCGCGGGCTCGCGCGGCGGCGTCCGGATCGACGCGGTCGAGGTAGTGCAGGACGGCCGCCATGGACGCGTTCAGGCTGTAGAGATCCAGGCCATAGAAGCCGACCTGGCCGCCGCCCACCGGTCCTGCATTCCAGTCGCGCAGCCAGTCGACAAAATTCACCACGTCGGTATTGCGCCACATCCAGGTGGGAAAGCGCCGGAAGCCATCAAGGGCATCGCTGGCAAATTCATCGTCGCCCAGTCCGCGCACGAAGCGGTTGACGCGCCAGGCGTCCGGCCAGTCCGCCTCGACCGCCACCGCCTCGAAGCCCTTCTCGGCAATCAGTCGCTGCGTGATGCGGGCGCGCTCGCGGTAGAACTCGTGAGTGCCGTGCGAAGCCTCGCCCAGCAGGACGAAGCGGGCATCGCCGATCTGTTCGAGCAAGGCGTCATGGTCAGACGCCTCGCCGAGCAGTGGCACGGCAAGCCGGCGCAAGTGCCCGGCCAGGGCATGATCAGTGGTGGACGCCATGGCAGTCTCCCGTGTCATCCGGCGCGCGCAGCCTGCGCCAGCAGCGTGCGCACCTCATCGTCGGTGGTCTGGGGAAACTCGCGGTACCAGCAGCCGACGGCATCGAAGGGCTCGGGCGTGGCGACGCAGACCACGGCATCGGCGTGCGCCCCCAGGCGCGCCAGGGTTTCCGCAGGGGCCACCGGCACTGCCACCACTACGCGCGCGGGCCGTTGCTGACGCACCGCCTCCAGCGCGGCCTCCATGGTCGCGCCAGTGGCCAGGCCATCGTCGACCAGCAGCAGTGTGCGGCCTTCCAGCGAGGGCGATGCGCGCCCGCCGCGGTAGGCATGCTCACGGCGCTCGAGCTCGGCCTGTTCACGGGCCGCCACCCTCGCGATCTCGGCCGGCGAAATGCGCAAGGTCTGCACGACATCGTCGCGCAGCACGCGGACGCCGCCCGAGGCGATGGCGCCCATGGCGAATTCCTCATGCCCGGGCACGCCCAGCTTGCGCACCACAAAGATATCCAGCGGCAACTTCAGCGCCTGCGCCACCTCGAAGGCCACCGGCACGCCGCCGCGCGGGAGCGCAAGCACGATCACGTCCCCGTCGCCCGCATAGTCGGCCAGGGCCGCCACCAGATGGCGACCCGCGTCACGCCGGTCCTTGAACAGCGGCTCATGCATGATGCCTCCGCGGGCTACGGGCGTAGCAGGACACGCCCCTGTCCGGACACGCCCATCGCGACCGGACTCCGGAAATTCTAGTCCATCCCACTGACGGCAAATCGACGTGGCGCGATCCGCCCAAGCCGCCGCCATCCATGCCGCCTGCGGCGCCCGTGGTTGTCATGGCCGAGAATGAGTCTTGCCGAAACAGGGAGACAGAATTCGGAACACGCCCGCACACCTGCCGACACCGCTATCAGTCTGCGTAAATTTTCATTTCGAAAATGTGATAAGGAGCGGAGTAAATAGCATTACTGTCTAGAATGTTTCACGACAAGCCTGAAGATGACAACGCCCTTGTCAGCCGGCCCGGACACCAGGGCCATCGATCGCAATGGGCGGACCGAACCGACTCCCACCCCGGAGGTGCACCATGGCAACCGAACGTCAGCGCGAAGCCGCCCGACAGAATATCCGTGCCGCCCAGAATGCCAATCGCAGCCGTCACGGCGAGGAGCGCAGCGACGCGCAGCGGGAGGCCCAGCGCAAGGCCACCGAGGCCGCCGCCCGCATGCGTCGGGAAGCCAGCGGGGCGCGGGCAGACGCCACCGAATAGTTCGCCCCCCGGCTGGACGTCTGCGCCGGAGCCAGGCGCCCTCAGTTTTCGCTGGCGGCATGCATCCTATTCCTTGCGCATGAGTTCTTTCGAGCCGTCGGCCGGACACGCCCCAGGCTTTCAGGCACACCAATTCGCCGCTCTCACACCCGCTGCCAGAATAAGACTCGCACCATTCTTCCAACAAATTGCCACTGACTTGCCTCCCCCGTCAGCGACTACCCTGTTCGCCCTGCCGCGCGCGTCGCAACGGCAGTTCGACAGGAACTTCCATGACCGCTCCGCGCCTTCCCGATACCGCGGCACTCATGGCGGAGGTTGAGTGCCTGCGCCTGCAGATCGCCAACCTGCCAGGGCTGGTGTGGACCGCCGATGCCCACGGCAGCATAGAGGTCTCCGGCGTGCAGTGGCAGGACTTCACCGGACTTCCACACGCGCGGCTGCAGGGGGACGGGTGGCTCGAAGCCGTGCATCCCGAAGATCAGCCGACGGCGCGCGCGGCATGGGCGACCGCAGTGCGCGGTCGCGCCGCCTGCAACCTCGACCTGCGCCTGCGGCGGCACGACGGCGTCTATCACTGGTTCACGGTGCGCGCCTCGCCGGCCACGGACTCCGATGGCATCCTGCAGTGGTACGGCAGCTGCACCGACATCGACGCGCTCATGCAAAGCCGCAAGGCGCTGGGCGAAGCCGAACGTCGCTACCTGGCGCTGTTCAACAACCGCATCAACGGCATTTCGCATTTGCGCGTGGTCACCGACGCTGCCGGCAGGCCGGTCGACCTGATCTACGAAAACGTCAACGACGCCTACGAGCGCATCGTCGGCATTCCCCGGCGCGAGGTCGAGGGCCGGCGCATCACCGCCGTCTTCCCGGGCATCGAGGATCTCGAGCCCAACCTGATCTCCGTCTTTGGCAATATCGCCCGCCAAGGTGGCGAGCTCAGCCTGGACATCGATTTTCCCATCACCCGGCAGTGGTTCTCGACCTATGTCTACAGCCATGCACAGGACCGCTGCACGCTGATCTTCACCGACATCACGGCCCAGAAGAAGGCCGAGGCTGCGCTACGCGAGAGCCAGGCCGAGTTCGAGACCTTCTTCCAGCAGGCATCCACCGGCCTCGCCGTGGTCGACATGCAGGGCCACATCCTGCGCATCAACCGGCGCTTTTGCGATTTCACCGGCTACAGCGAGCAGGAGCTTCTCGGAACCACCTTCCAGGCCCTCACCCACCCCGACGACCTTCCCGCCAACATCGCCCTTTTCCGTCGCCTGGTCGCTGGCGAACTCAGCGAATACAGCCTTGAAAAGCGCTACCGCCACAAGCAGGGCGGCTGGGTCTGGGCCTGCATCTCCGTGGCCCTGGGTCGCCATCCGGGCAGCAGCCAGCCCATCATCATTTCGGTGATTCAGGATATTGAATCGCGCAAGCACCTCGAGGCCGAGCTGAAGAAGGCGCAACAGGAGTTGGAAGCGCGGGTCGCCCAACGCACCGCCGAGCTGGAGGCTGCAAACGCGGCGCTGGTACGCGAGAAGGAGCGCAGCCGCCTGGTCCTGGAAACAGCGACGGATGCCTATATCGCCTGCGACGGCCACGGCATCATCACCGACTGGAACCAGGCCGCTGAACGCATCCTGGGCTGGAAACGGGCCGACATCCTCGGTCGCAACCTCAGCGACACGGTGATTCCGCCATCAGCCCGCGACATGCATCACCTGAGCCTCGAAAAGTTCCGCTCCACCGGCAACTCCGCCGTTTTCAACCATGTCCTCGAGCTCAACGCGCGCCACCGCGATGGCCACGACTTCCCGGCGGACCTGTCGCTGGCCGCCAACCGCTTTGAGGATGGCTGGACGATCAGTATCTTTCTGCGCGATGTCAGCGACCGCAAGCGCGCCGAGGCAGATCTCACCGAGGCCATCCTCGAGGCCGACTCAGCGCGCGAGAAAGCCGAGTCCTCGCTGCAGCTGGCCGAGGCGGCCAATCGCGCCAAGAGCGAATTCCTGGCCACCATGAGCCACGAGATCCGCACGCCCCTCAACGGCGTCATCGGCTTCAACGGCCTGCTGCTCGACGGCCTTCTCACCGGGCAGCAGCGTCGCTATGCCGAGCTGGCGCGCCAGTCCGGCGAATCCCTGCTGCACCTGCTTAATGACTTCCTCGATTTTTCCAAGATCGAAGCCGGTCACCTGGAGCTTGAGCCTGTCCCCTTCGACCTCCACCTCGAGGTCGGCCATGTGCTGTCGCTGATCGCCAACGATGCCGGACTCAAGCACCTTGCGCTGTCGCATCGCATCGAGGCGCCCTCGCGCCTGCGCGGCGACGCGGCGCGGCTGCGCCAGATCCTGCTTAATCTGCTCGGCAATGCCGTGAAGTTCACCGAGCGCGGCAAGGTCAGCCTCTCCTGCGAAGAGGTACTGCGCACCAGTGCGCATGTCTGGATCTGCTTCCAGATCAGCGACACCGGCATCGGCATCGACCCGTCCGTCCGCGACCGCCTGTTCCAGCCCTTCGTGCAGGCGGATGCGAGCACCACCCGCCGCTTTGGCGGCACCGGGCTCGGCCTCGCCATCTGCAAGCGCCTGGCCGAGGCCATGGGCGGCAAGATCGGCTATCGCAGCACGCCGGGTGAGGGCAGCACCTTCTGGGTCGACCTTCCTTTCGAGCCGCTGGCGGAAGACGTGGTGACGCCGGCAGGCGCCAGTGACTTCCTGCCCTTCCGGCCCACGGGCGAAATCCGCGGCCGCGTGCTGGTGGTGGAGGACAACCCGGTGAGCCAGCTGCTCGCGCGGGAAATCTTCCAGCGCCTCGGCTGCCAGGTGGACGTGGTCGGCAACGGCAAGGAGGCTGTCGAGGCCTTTCGCAGCCTGCCTTATGACCTCATCTTCATGGACTGCGACATGCCCGTCATGGACGGCTATGACGCCACCTGCGCCATCCGCACCCAGGCCCAGGCCGGCGAGCATGTCCCCATCATCGCCATGACCGCCTCGGTGCTGCAGGGCGACGTCGAGCGCTGCATCTCGGTGGGCATGGATGACTTCATGTCCAAGCCGCTGCGCCTGCAGCAGATATCCGCCATGGTCGACAAATGGCTTCGGCCCTCGCGGCCGCCGTTTCTCCGCTCTCCGGATTCCCTCTCCGGATCCTCCGCCGATTCTCCGACCACCGCCTCCTCGGCACTGGACACTCCTGCAGCCCCTGCAGCACCGGAGGCGGATGCCGCACCCTCGCCCCCCTTTCCCGAACAAACTTCCGGCGACAACGACGCACCGAAGAATGAGAGCGACAGCCGCTGAGCGCTGCGCCGCATGCCCATCCTGATCAGTCATCACCGGGCCGCAAGGCTTGCGCCCAGCCTGTAGCCTTTCTGTTTCAACTGCCCCCGCCGCGCGTCGCTGCACTACCTTGTGTTCATCCCTTGCCGGAAATTTCCTGCGCGTGACCGGCTTCCCCGCATGAATTTTCCGGCCGCCCTGCGACTTGGACGGCCGCGCGCCGCCTGTATCCGGAGACCGCCATGAAAGCGCTATGCTGGTTCGGCAAGGAGGACGTGCGAATCGAGAACGTGCCCGATCCGCGCATCGAGAAGCCCGACGACATCCTCATCCGCGTCACCTCCACCGCCATTTGTGGCTCCGACCTGCACCTCTACGACGGCGTCATGCCCACCATGGAAAAGGGCGACATCCTCGGCCACGAACCCATGGGCGAAGTGGTCGAAGCCGGCCCCCACGTCACCGGCCTCAGGACCGGCGACCGCGTCGTGATTCCCTTCCAGCTGTCCTGCGGCGCCTGCTGGTTCTGCCAGCGACAACTTTTCTCACTCTGCGACACGTCCAATCCCGAGCCCAACGCCACCATGGCGCGCAAGGTCATGGGCCACTCACCGGCGGCGCTGTTCGGCTACTCGCATATGCTGGGCGGATTTTCCGGCGGTCAGGCCGAATACATGCGCGTGCCCTACGCCAACACCGGCCCCATCCGCGTGCCCGAGGGCATGCCCGACGAGAAGGCGCTGTTCCTGTCCGACATCCTGCCCACCGGCTACATGGCCGCCGAAAACGCCAATATCGAGCCGGGCGACACGGTCGCGGTCTGGGGCTGCGGCCCGGTCGGCCTGTTCTGCATGCAAAGCGCCTGGCTGCTCGGCGCCGGCCGCGTCATCGCCATGGACTGGGTCAAGGATCGCCTGGCGCTGGCGGAAAAGCATTGTCGTGCGGAGACCGTCAACATCGACCGCCAGGATGTGTACGACACGCTGATGAAGATGACGCAGGGCCGCGGGCCCGACAGCTGCATCGACGCCGTCGGCGCCGAGGCGCATGGCTGGGGCAGCATCGACGCCGTGGTCGATCGCGTGAAGATGGCGCTGCACCTCGCCACCGATCGACCGCATGTGCTGCGCGAGATGATCAAGTGTTGCCGCAAGGGCGGCACGCTCTCGATTCCGGGCGTGTATATCGGTTACGTCGACAAGCTGCCCTTCGGCCCGCTCATGAACAAGGGCCTGACGGTCAAGACCGGCCAGACCCATGTGCGCCGCTACACCTACAAGCTGCTGCAGCATATCGAGAACGGCGACATTGACCCGACCTTCGTCATCAGCCACCGCCTGCGCCTCGACGAAGGCCCCGAGGCCTACAAGACGTTCCGCGACAAGAAGGATCACTGCGTGAAGGTGGTGCTGCGGCCGTGAAAGCAAGCCTCAACCCTGTAGGTCAGAACCAGGCGTCCTGCATGTCCAGGCAGGTGCTGTCGGCGGCCAGCAGCAAGTCCGCCTGGGCGCGCGCCTCCGGCAATTCCCAGCGAAAGAAATAACGCGCCGCCTGCAGCTTGCCCTGGTAGAACGCGGCTTCGCTGTCACCCTGCCCTCCCTCGGCCAGCGCGCGCGCAGCGAGCGCCGCCTGCCGGGCCCAGACCCAGGCCAGCGTAATGCGCCCGAACAGATCGAGATACACCGTGGCATTGGCCAGGCCCAGGTCCGGATTCTCGCGCGTCAGCGCCAGCAGGCGCTGCGTGACGCTGTCGAGCAGACGCAGGGCCTCGGCCAGCGGGCCGGCGAATTCCCGCGTGGCTTCCAGCGACTCCGCCTCGCGCACAGCCATGGCCACCTGCGCCTGGAAGCGCTGGTAGCCGGCCCCCTGCGCCACCTTGCGTCCCAGCAGGTCAAGACCATGAATGCCTTCCGCCCCCTCATGGATGGGATTGAGGCGATTGTCGCGATAAAGCTGTTCCACCGGGTACTCGCGGATATAGCCCGCGCCGCCCAGCACCTGCAGGGCCAACTCGTTGGCCTTGAGGCAATATTTTGACGGCCACGACTTCACCACCGGCGTCAGCAAGTCCAGCAGCAGGAAAGCCTCCTGGCGCTGCGCTTCCGCCGGCGCCGTGCGCGTGTCCTCGAACAGGCTGGAGGCATACAGGCAAAGCGCAAGCGAGCCCTCGGCGTACACCTTCTGCGCCAGCAGCATGCGCCGCACATCGGCGTGCTCGATGATGTTCACCTGGGGCGACAGCGGATCCTTGTTGGACGGCAGCCGGCCCTGCGGACGCCCGCGCGCATACTCCAGCGAGTAGTTATAGCCCTGGTAGCCGACCGCCGCGGCGCAAAGGCCGACGGCGATGCGCGCCTCGTTCATCATCTGGAACATATAGGAGAGCCCCTTGTGCGGCTCGCCCACCAGATACGCCACGGCGCCCTCCTTCTCGCCGAAATTCAGCACCGTCGAGGTGGTGTTGCGCCATCCCATCTTGTGCAGCAGGCCCGCGAGCGCGACATCGTTGCGCGCCCCGAGGGAGCCATCGTCGTTTACCAGCACCTTGGGACAAATAAAGAGCGAGATGCCCTTCACGCCGGGCGGCGCATCCTTGATGCGCGCCAGCACCATGTGCACGATATTTTCCGTGAGCGACTGATCGCCGCCGGAGATGAACATCTTCTGTCCGAACAGGCGGTAGCTGCCGTCAGTCTGGGGCACCGCGTAGGTGCGGATATCGGCGAGCGCCGAGCCCTGTCCCGGCTCGGTCATGGCCATGGTGCCGGCAAAGCGGCCTTCGCGCATCGGCGGCAGGTACCTGGCCTTCTGCTCCGCGGAGGCAAAGGCGTGGATGAGGTTGGCCGCGCCCAGGCTGAGGAAGGAATAGCCCATGGTCGCGACATTGGCCGCATTCATATAGGCCACGGCGCTGCGCAGGATGACTTCCGGCAGCTGCATGCCCCCCTCGTCGAAATCATAATGCGCAGCCAGGAAGCCGGCTTCGGCAAAGGCGTCCCAGGCCGCCTTCGTTTCGGGAATCAGCTCGACCTTCTCGCCGTCGAAGGTCGGCTCGTTGGCGTCGCCCCTGGCATTGTGGTTGGCGAAGTACTTGTCGGCGATGGTGCGCGCGGTCGCCAGGGTGGCGTCGAAGACTTCGCGCGAATGTTCGCGATAGCGCGGGCGATCGAGCAGCGCGGCGGTATCCAGGAATTCGTAGAGCAGGAAGGACAGGTCGCGGTCGTTCAGCAATTGCGTGGCCATGGCGTCATCTCCTCGGGGCCCGGTGGGCCGGATTGATCTGGATTCCCTCTGCGCGAGGCTGGCTCTGCCTGGCTGCCTCACACCGCCGACTCCCTCCGGCAGCCGGGAGTCTACCGCAGACTGTAGCGTCGCTCTCCGACCGCTGCGGCTCAGCGCAGGAGAGCATGGCGAAAGCGCACCGCCAGCCGGCCTGCCGCCCGGCAATCCGACTCGAAGTCGAAGCTGCACAGGTAATCCAGCTCCTGCTGGCGAGCCCGGGACAGCGCGTCGGCATGATGCCGCCAGCGGGGCACCGCGACCCGCCACTCCGACAGGCGCATCCCGGTGCTGGCCGGCCCTTCCTCCGGCCCGACGGTCGCCAGGGCCGGATGGCACATGACCAGCCCGCCCGGCGCGAGGTCGGCCAGCCAGGACTGCATCAGCCGACGGTAGTCCGCCTCCGGTGACAGGGAATAGACCCCGGCAAAGTCCGGATTGCACAGGATGCCCGCCTCGCGCAGCCGCCAGCGCAGGCCGTCTCCGCCCAGGGCGCCGATCAGGGCCGCCTTGAGGCCCCGGTAGCGCCGCGGCCAGGCCAGGCGCACCCAGGGCTTGCCCCCCGGCCAGTGCCGGGCCACCTGGCGCAGCATCGCCTCCCGCACCAGCGGCAACTGGTGCACGTGCTGATGACCATCGAGATAGTCCGGCAGCCGACCCATGCCCTGCTCGAACAGTGCCAGCTGGCGGTCGATGTCGCGCTCGATCTCCGCCGCCGGCAGGCAGCGCAGGCCGGCGCGCAGGATGAAGCCCGGCAGCGGCCAGGCCGGCTGCCCCGGAAAGGGCTGGGTGAAATTGAGATGCAGGCCGATATCGACGCGTCCGGCAAAGGCGGCCAGTGCCGGCGCCGCCTGCAGCCAGCGCGGCGCGGTCACGAGGCAGCTCACCGCTCCCAGGCGCTGCTGGCGCAGCAGCTGCAGGATGCCGGCATCAATGTCCGGACCCAGGGCGTAGTCGTCGGCGCAGAGCGTGAAGGGCTGAAAGGCATCCATGCTGAAGGCTGTCGTCGGGAGGAGGGAAACGCACCGCGGCATGATGCCCGCCCGCACATCCGCCTTCCGCTGGCTTTCGGTTGCAGGCGCGCACTCTCACGCAGTCACCGCACAAACACACCATCCCTTAACTGCAGAGCATGAGTTCCCGTGGCAGTGTGCAAGAGCACGGCCCGCCAGGATGCTGCCATGACTCTTTCCCCGGCGCGGGCGGCTCGCCTCGACCTGTGGCTGCTGCTCGCCCTGCTGCTGATCTATTTCCTGATCATGACGGGCGCGCGTCCCCTCAACATTCCCGACGAGGGCCGCTATCCCGAGGTCGCGCGGGAAATGCTGCTGAGCGGCGACTTCATCACGCCGCGCAACAACGGCGTCGTCTTTCTCGACAAGCCGGCGCTGTATTACTGGCTGCAGGCCCTGTCCATGGCCGTCTTCGGTGTCGAAGTCTGGACCATCCGCCTCGTGCCCGCGCTGTTCGGCGCCTTCGGCGTCTTCACTACCTTTGTCGCCGTGCGCCGCCTCTACTCCCGCCGCGCCGCCTGGCTCAGCGTGATGGTGCTGGCCTGCCAGCCCCTGTACTTCCTCAGCAGCCAGTACGCCGACATGAACATGGAGGTCGGCGTCTGGATCGCAGTTTCGCTGCTCGCCTTCTTGATAGCCGACCAGGCCCGGGGCGCCGCGCGCACGCGCTGGCTGCTGCTCATGTACCTGAGCGCCGGCGCGGCCTTCCTGACCAAGGGCCTGATCGGCGTCGTGTTCCCGCTGCTGATCGTGGGCAGCTGGGTGGCGCTGCGCGGACGCTGGCGCGACATCACCTCCTACGGCCTGGGCTGGGGCCTGCCCCTTGTCGCCGCCATCAACCTGCCCTGGTATTGGCTGGTGCAGCGCGCCAACCCCGAGTTCCTGCACTATTTTTTCATCTACCAGCAATTCGACCGCTTTGCCGCCAGCGGCTTCAACAATGCACAGCCCTGGTGGTTCTATCTGGCCATCCTCGCCGGCGGCCTGCTGCCCTGGACCGTGCTGCTGCCGGGCGCCACCCGCCATCTCTGGCGACGCTGGCGCACCGAAGGCGAGACCGGACGGCGACACCTGTTCCTGCTGATCTGGCCCTGGCTGGTCGTGCTCTTCTTCACGCTCCCGGAATCGAAGATCTCGAGCTACCTGCTGCCTGCCGTACCCGCCCTCGCCATCACCATCGGCGTGTACATGGACTCGCTCTTGCGGCAGCCGGCGGCATCGCGCGGGCTGGCGCTGGTGGCCTGGACGCCCGTGGCGGTGGGCACCGCATTTCTCACGGGCATTTTTTTCTGGAAAGGCAGTGACGCGGGCCGATTGCTGGCGCTGGGCATGGGCCTGCAATGGCTCCTCGCCGGCATCGGTGCCCTCTGGCTGCTCGACCGGCAGCGCCTGCTCCCGGCCTGGCGCACCGTCGCGGCCAGTACCGCCGCGGGGCTCCTGCTGTTCATTCCGCTGGTGCCGGAATTCACGCAGTACAGCAGCAGCCGCCCCCTGGCCGAGCGCATGCGGCCTGCGCTGCGCGATGACACCCTCATCATTTCCTACCGCAATTATCTCAACGACCTTCCGCTTTACCTGCAGCCGCGCCAACGCATCATCGTCGTCGATCACTGGGATGATCCCCGCCTCATGGATCGCGACAACTGGCGCCGTGAATTCTATCTTGGCCTGCGCGACCATCCCGAGGCCGCCCGCTGGCTCCTGCTCGAGAAAGACCTGCCCGGCCTGCTGCAGGGCCCACGGCCCTGGTTCCTGATCGTGCGGCGCGCCGAGCTTGCCCATATCCAGCGCCGCTTTCCGGGACTGCAGCATTGGGGAAGTTTTGATCGCGTCCTGCTCTTCAGCAACATGCCGCCACACCAGAAGGCCACCCCGGAAAAACGGTCTCTCACGAATTCTGCGGGAAGGCCCAATGTCGCCCCAACAGGAACGTCAGCGCCGCCACTCCCGCCAGCACCAGCACCAGCGCCAGCGGATACGGCAAGGTCGTTAGCGACAGCAGCAGGGCGAACAGCCCCTGGTTGAGCAGCAGCCCGGTCAGCGCCACGAGCAGAAAGCGGGGCATTGCCTGGTGATGCGGGCCGCCGCCTCCGGCAAACGTGAAATGGCGATGCCCGGAATAGCTGACGAAAAACGCCAACACAAAGCCGGCCATATTGGCGCGCAGAGGCGCGAGCCCGGCGCCTTCGACCAGCCACAGCACGAACAGCAGATGAGTGGCCGCAGCCGCGGCGCCGGTGAGCCCGAAGCAGAGCAATTGCCGCATCAGTCGGATCCCGCCCGGGCGGTCTCCGCCACTTTCACCGGCGCGGACTCCGTTGCGGCAGGCAACATTCCGCCCAGGCGACTGTAGTCTTCGCGCCGGGCCACGATATAAGTCGGGCGTTGCTTGACCTCACTGAACACCCGCGCCAGGTACTCACCCAGAATGCCGACCGATATCAGCTGCACGCCGGAAAAAAACATCAGGCTGACCGCGATCGTGGCCCAGCCCGGCACCTTGACGCCCTCCCACCAGATTTCCTCCAGCAGGAACACGCCATAGACCAGGGCCGCCAGGGCCACCACAAAGCCCAGCGAACTCCAGATGCGCAAGGGCAGATCCGAGAACGACACCAGGCCGGTAAGCGCAAGACGAAACAAGGCCGACAGCCCGAATGACGACAAGCCGCCCTGGCGGGCCTGCACCGGGAAGGGAACCGCCACGCTTCGAAACCCGACCCAGGCATAAAGTCCTTTCATAAAGCGGGTACGCTCCGGCAAGGAGCGCAGCGCCTCCACGACGCAACGATCCATGAGTCTGAAGTCGCCGGCATCCTCGGGAATGGCCACGCTCGAACCACGATTCATCAGGTAGTAAAAAAGCCGGGTGCCGCGCCGGCGCAGCCAGGAATCGCCGTCGCGGCCGTTGCGCTGGCCATAGACCATGTCGTAGCCCTCGCGCCATTTGGCAAGAAAGGCCGGGAGCAGGTCGACAGGGTGCTGGAAGTCGGCGTCGATCAGGATGACGACATCGCCGCGGGCGCAGTCGATGCCGGCGGTCAGGGCCGCCTCCTTGCCGAAGTTGCGAGAGAAATCCACGATGCACAGCCGGTGCGCCGGCGCCAGCGCACGCAAGAGCGCCAGGGAATCGTCGCGGCTGCCGTCATTGACAGTGATGATTTCAAAACAGGGCGACAACGCGGCCAGCTGCCGGCAGAGCGCCGGAATAAAGGCGGGCAGGTTGGCCGCCTCGTTATGGACGGGCACCACGCAGGAAATGCAGAAGTCGCGAGGCCTGTGATCCATCGAGCCCTCCCTGTGCGCCAGCGGCGGACGCCCGGATGCGCCGCGGCAATGCCGCCATTCCACTATGGCCACGGACGGTTGGCCTGGGCATCGGGCGAGAGAACCAATTGCCGGCCCGCACATGTCGTCACGTACAGGTTCGCCGTGGCGCTGCCCGCGCCACAAACCCGTCCATGGTCGCCCCACCCCAAGGAAACCGGGCGGCCTCAACCCCTGCAGCATAGTCCCGCTACTACTTGCGTTTGATGCTGTCGGGTAAAAATCTCACACACGTCGACGGCATTTGTAACTATTTAGCAGCACAGGGTTACGCAATGATTGCTCGCGAAAACAACAAGAAACCTGTCGTGAGACACCCCCCTAGAAAAAGCCCCTATCCGGGGCTTTTTTCTTTTCAGGCTTCCGGTTCTGGCGCCAGGATTCTGATTCCTGGCGGCAGGCTACTGGCGCCTGCGCTCGCCCCCTTGCCCCCGCAACTGCCCGCCACCGCCCTCACTACCCTCGTCTGAACGGCGCCAGCGCATGCCACGCCTGCGCCCCGGATTCGCCGCAGCCCCTGCCGGCTCAGGCGGAGGGCGGCGGCCCGTCAGTTCCCACCGGCTCCAGCCAGGCATCGACCATTCGCGCCATGTCCTGCAAACGAAACGGCTTGGACATGAAGTCGTCCATCCCCACCGAGAGACAGCGCTCGCTGTCGCCCTTGAGCGCGGAGGCCGTAATGGCCACGATGGGCACGCGGCGCTTGCCATGCTCCTCAAGGCGAATGGCGCGGGTGGCGTCGAAGCCGTTCATGAGCGGCATGTCGCAGTCCATGAAGATGAGGTCGTAGGGCAGGCGGCGAAGGGCCTCGACCGCCTCCAGCCCGTTACCGGCGACGTCCACGCGGCAGCCCAGGCGCTTCAGCATTTCCGCAGCCATGAGCTGGCTTACCGGATTGTCCTCCACCACCAGCACGCGCCCGCGCGGCTGCTCCGCCCCCCCCACCCGCGGAATTTCGGGCGGAGACTCGGGCTTGTCCGTCGACCCTGCCACCCATTCAAACGGCAGCTTCACCCAGAAGGTACTGCCCTTGCCAAGCTCGCTGCGCACGCCGATCTTGCCGCCCATGGCCTCGGCCAGGCGCTTGCAGATGGCGAGGCCGAGCCCGGTGCCGCCAAAACGGCGGGTCGTGCTCGCATCCGCCTGCACAAAGGGCTGGAACAGGCGGTCGCGAACGGACGCATCGATGCCAATGCCGGTGTCGATGACTTCGAACAGCAGCCAGACCCGCCCTTCCTCTCGCGTCAGTTCCTCACAATGCAGCCGAATTTCGCCGCTCTCGGTGAACTTGACCGCATTGGCCAGCAGATTGAGCAGGATCTGGCGCAGACGGGCCGCATCACCGCGCACACAGGCGGGCGCCTCTACCCGGCAGTCGAGATGCAGGGGCTTGCCGAGTGCAGACTCACGCACCAGGCTGATCGCATTCCCGGCTTCAAGACGGGGATCAAACTCGGTGGGCTCGAGTTCCAGGTACCCGGATTCGATCTTGGAAAAGTCGAGGAAATCGTTGAGCAGATGCAGCAAGGCCTCGCCGCTGCGCCGGGCCAACTCCGCATAGTGACGCTTGTCCTCGGTCAAGGGGCCGTCGAGCAACAGGCCGTTGAAGCCGATGACGCCGTTGAGTGGGGTGCGGATCTCGTGGCTCATGGTCGCCAGGAACTCACTCTTGGCACGGTTGGCCGCCTCCGCCAGCTGCAGCGCCGCCTCCGCGCGCGACTTCGCCGCCTCCGCGGCACGGGCGGCGGCCTGTTCCGCCGACAGGCTTTGCGCCAGCTCGTCATGGGCGCGGCGCAGCGCCGCCTCGCCCTGCTTGCGCTCGCTGATGTCGCGCAGGAATGCGCTGACAGCCCAGCTGTCGTCAAAGCGGTTCGCGCTCAGCGAGATCTCCACCGGAAACTCGTGGCCGTCGAAGTGGCGGGCGGTGAACTCGCGCCCGCGGTCAGACAGCATGTCGCCCTCGCACATCCGCCCGAAACCCAGGTCGTGCACGGAACGGTAGCGCACGGGAATCAGGATCTCCGTCACCGTGCGCCCCATCACATCCTCGGCATGCCAGCCGAACATGCGCTCGGCGGCTCGGTTCCAGTCCGTGATGCGCCCCTTCTCGTCGGCCGCCACATAAGCATCGGTCGCCGTCTCCAGCACGACGCGCGTGCGCTCCTGCTCGCGCACCAGGGCCGCATTGGCCGCCTCGAGCTCTGCAGTTCGCTCCAGCACCCGCTGCTCGAGCCCGCGCTGCACTTCCTGCAGCTCCTGCTCCAGGGCCTTGCTGGCCGAAATATCCCGATGCACCAGCACCGCCAGCACCTGTCGGCCTTTCTCATCATGAACCGGGGCGCCGCTATAGCTGACATAGCCGGAGTAACCGATATCCGGTCGCGTCATCCGCGCCTGCCAGTCGCTGAAGCGCTCGCCGCGCAGCACGCGGGCGGCCGGCTGCTGCCCCGGGGGAACGCGACGCCCCTCGCTGTCGTGCAGCTCGTAGAGGCGATCCAGGAAGTTGCGGTGGCGTTTCAGGTCGTCGACGCGGGCGAACCGGTGAATGCGGGCCAGCGCCTGGTTGAGCATGACGAGATTTCCCTGCATGTCGAAGACCGCAATGCCCTCCTCGATAGATTCGAACACCGCCTCGAGCTGCGCCCGGCTCCGGTTGGCATCGATGGCGGCCGCCTCGAGTTCCTGCATCAGCGACTCGCGCTCGGCCTCCGCCGCCTTGCGCGCCGTGATATCCATGGAGATGGCGCAGATACTCATACCCTCCCCGGTGCGTGAGTCCTGCAGCGGAAATTTAACGGTCTCGTAGACATGCCAGCTGCCATCGCGGTGCAATGCCGTTTCTTCGCAATGCAAGGGCCCGCCCGCCGCCAGCGCGGCCTGGTCGTTGGCCCAGTGCGCCGAGGCCACCGGCGCCGGCAGCAGGTCAAAGATGCTCTTGCCCACCGCATCCGCCGCCGGGGGAATCTGCATCTGGTCAAAGATGGCGCGGTTGGCCAGTACCAGCCGCGCCTCGGCATCCTTGATGGAGATGAGGACGGGCGAATTGTCGAGTATGGCCTGGAGCTGGGTCCTCTCGCGCTCGAGCGCGGCTTCCGCCTGCTTGCGCTCGGTGATGTCCTCGACCATGACCACGTTGAATCGCGGCGTTCCGCTGTCCGGCTGGCGCACCAACGTCACGCTGATGCGGCACCATATAAGGCCTCCATCCTTGCGGATATAGCGCTTCTCGAGCATGGAGGTCGCGGACTCTCCGGCCAGGATGCGCTCGTATATCGCCAGAGTGCGCTCGTGGTCCCCGGGCGCGGTCAGGTCGCTGAAATGTTTTTCCAGCAACTCCCCCTCCGCATACCCCAGCATGTCGCAGAACTTGCGGTTGGCGCGCAGGAAAAAGCCCCGGGGATCCACATGAACGATGCCGACGCCCGCCTGTTCAAAGGTGGCCCGCAGCATTTCCTCGCGTTCCCGGGCTGCCACCTCGTAGGCTTTTTTCTCGGTGATGTCGCTGAAGATGGAAATACATTCCCCGTGCGCGGGGCTGTACACATAGACGTTGAACCAGCGACCCAGGGGCGGGAAGAAGCGCTCGAAGCTGGCCTCCTGCCCGCTCATGGCGACCTCGGCATAGGGCACGAGGAAACTGAAGCCGGGGAGCTGGTCGATGCCGGGGAAGGCCTCGGTCACCAGCTTCCCCTGCAGATCCTTGCGCGCCACGCCCATCAGGCGCTCATAGGTCTCGTTCACGTCCTCGATGGCGTAGTTCACCACCTTGCCATGGTCGTCGCAGACCATGCACATGTGCATGATGCCGTTGGTACGGTTATTGAACAGCGCCACGTAGCGGCGCTCGCTTTCCCGCAGCGCATACTCGAGGCGAAGGCTGTCCTGTCCGAGGGCACGGGCATGGGCGCCCAGCTCGAGGCGATGAAGGCGCTCCTGCGCCATGCAGGCCATGTCGGCAAAGAGGGCCATTTCATCCGGCGTGAAACGGCGCGGCACATGGTCGATCAGGCAAAGCGTGCCGAGCGCCTCACCCGCCCGGGAATACAGGGTCTGGCCAATATAGAAGATGATCCGGGGCTCGCCCTGCACGGCCGGATTGTCCCGGAAGCGCGAATCCTCGCGGGCATCCTCCACCACCATGGGCTGCGTCTCGCAAATGGTGTGGGTACAAAAGGAAATGGAGCGCGCCATGCGGTCGATGTCCAGGCCGACGCGCGAGTAGAACCACTCGTGCTCCTCCGCCACCAGCGACACCAGGGCGATGGGCACATCCAGCAGGCGGGCGGCGAGACGCGTGACGCGGTCCAGCTCGCAATCGGGCGGCGAATCCAGCAACTGGAGCGCGCGCAAGGCCGCCAGGCGCTGCTGCTCGTTGAGCGGAGAGGAAGATTTCATGACCTGATGAGGGTAGGCCGTATCCGCGGCCGGGCCTGACGACAGTCGGGACAAGGGATGTAACGGCAGGTTCATGAAAGGTAATTCCTCGCGTGCAAATGCCTGCAACGCCAGGAAGGAGTGCCGCGGCGGGGCCAGACGCCACGCGTCGCCAGCAACCGCGAGGCCGGGCCGCATTCCCTGCCGCCTCTTCACGACCATCCCGGGTCATAAGCCAATCACAACAAATCGGTCAGGCCTTCCAGTGACGCGTCCGCGCCCGGCCCTTCCCTGCTCCGATTGTAATGCTGCCCCCCTCTCTCGCTCCCGGATGCGTCTGACAATCCGTCAGCGGGAGAGGCTGGCCCCCGTTTCGGGGCCGGCGGCCTCGCCCCGGTAGTATCGGAACAGCACGTCCAGCATTTCCGCCATCTCGTCGACCAGGGCGGCCGCCTCGTCCTCGTCGGCCATCAGCGCCGCCTGCAGCACCTGTTCGCACACTTCGCTCAGGATGCCGGCGACCCGCGCCGCGCGCGCACCCTCGAGCCCGGTATGCCGGGCCAGCAAGGCCGCGATCACTTCCGCCACACGCTGGTTGGATTCGCGCACCAGCGCCTGCAGCGCCGGCTCGGCGCGCAGCGCGCGCAGCACGGCCACATAGCCGGGGGCATCGCGATAGGCCCGGTAGAGCGTGGCCAGCAATTCACCGGACCGGATCTCGTCGGCATCGGCGAGCTCCACCAGTCGGTCCGTCAGGGCCGCATCGACCTCGGCCATGGTGCGCCGCGCCAGCGCCGCAAACACCGCCAGCCGGTTCTCGAAGTAGTGATAGAGCGTGGCCGGCGTGGTGCCGGCGGCGCGGGCAATGGCGGAAGTCGTCGCCGCCTCGGCGCCCGCGGCGGCCAGCAGGGCGCCGGTCGCGTCCAGGATGGCGTCGATACGCTGGCGGGAACGGGCCTGCACGGGCACGACCCGTTGCCGGGCCAGCCGTTCGTCGAGAGGCGGGAGTGAAGCGCGGGACATGGCCAGACCAAAAGTTGAGTGTTATTCAGCTTTATGCTTGACTAGGCCGCAACCGTCAAGGGCAGTGCCCGCAAAACAACAAAGAGGGGTATTCATGAGCGCACCCGAAGAGCCGTCTTCCCCGGATCGCCGTCGCTTTCTCGCCCTGGCCGGCAGCCTGGGCGTGGCCGCCGGCGGCAGCCTGCTGCTGCCGGGCCAGGCCCGCGCCGACTCGCCGCCGCTCGAGTGGCAGAACTGGTCGGGCGGCCAGAAGGCGCGTCCTGCCAACATGGCCTACCCTGACAGCGAGGAGGCGCTGGCCACGGCCATCCGCAGCGCCACCGCGCCCATCCGCGCCGTCGGCGGCAGCCACTCCTTCAGCCCCGTGGTGTCGACGCCGGGCACGATCATCTCGCTCGAGGCCCTCAACGGCATGGTCGCCCACGACCCGAAGGCGCAGACCGCCACCTTCCGGGCCGGCACCCGGGTGGCCGCCACCGGCCCGGCGCTGAAGGCCGTGGGCCAGGGCCTGCTCAACGAGGCCGACATCAACCTTCAGTCCCTGGGCGGCGCCATCAGCACCTCCACGCACGGCACCGGCCGCCTGCTCAAGAGCTACTCCGGCAACGTCACGCACTTGCGCCTGTTCACCGCCGACGGCAGCGCGATCGACTGCTCGGCCGACACTAACCGCGACATCTTCGATGCCGCGCGCGTGGCGGTGGGCAGCCTCGGCATCCTCAGTCAGGTCACACTGCAAAACCGCACCGCCTATCGCCTGCGCGAAACCGTGCGGGTCAGTGATGTCCAGGCCGCCATGGCCGCCATGGAAGCCGAGCGCGACCGTCACCGCCACATTGAAATCTTTGTCTTCCCCTTCGGCGGCAAGGCCATCGTCAAGCGCATGAACATCACCACCGACGCGCCCACGCCGGTGGTCCCCGCCGACGATAACGAGCTTCTCGATTTTGCCGCCGATACGGCGCGCAAATACCCTTGGACCAATGCCTGGGTACAACGCCTGGTCGGCATGTTCATCAGCGACAGCGAGCGCGTGGGGGACTCGTTCGATGTCCTGGCCTCGCCGCGCACGGTGGCCTTCAACGAAATGGAGTACACGGTGCCGGCCGAACGCGGCCTGGAATGCCTGGAAGAAGTGAACTCGACCATCCGGCGCGCCGGCATCAACGTCTTCTTCCCCCTCGAGTTCCGCTACACCGCGGCCGACGACTGCTGGCTGAGCCCGTTCTCCGAACGCCCCGGCGCCTCCATCTCGGTGCACCAGTACCACAAGCAGGACTATCGCCCGCTGTTCCGGCTGGTCGAGCCGATCTTCTGGAAATACCAGGGCCGGCCGCACTGGGGCAAGCTGCACACGCTGACGGCGAAAAACTTGCGCGCGGTGTATCCGCGCTTTGACGATTTCCTGCGCGTGCGCCGGGAGCTGGACCCGCAGGGCCGCTTCCTCAACCCGCACGCCCGCCAGCTCTTCCTGGGATAAGGCCATGCAGCGTCGCACTTTCCTGCTCGGCTCCGCCGCGCTCGCTGCCGGCGGCGCCCTCTGGCTGCGCCCCGGCGATGCCGGCGGCCCCTATCCAGCCTATTTCGCACAGCTCAACGCCTTGCTGCGCGCGCAGGGCCCGGGGCGTCCGCTCATCATCATCGACCGCGAGCGCCTCGGCCGGAACTGCGCACGCGTCAAGGCGACGCTGGCGCCGGGCAAAGCCTTCCGAGTCGTGGCCAAGTCGCTGCCCTCGCTGCCGCTGTTGCAGGAAGTGATGGGCCTCATGGACACGCAGCGGCTCATGGTCTTCCACCAGCCGCACCTCAACACGCTGGCCCGCGCGCTGCCGCAATCCGACCTGCTGCTCGGCAAGCCCATGCCGGTAAATGCCGCCGCGACTTTCTACCGCACGCTCGGCGCCACGGCCTTCCAGCCGGCGCGCCAGTTGCAGTGGCTCATCGACAGCCCGGAGCGCCTGCAGGAATACCTGCAGCTGGCGCAAACGCTGGGCACGAAATTGCGCGTGAACCTCGAGATCGACGTCGGCCTGCACCGCGGCGGCCTGGCGTCGCCGGCGGAGCTGAAGCCGCTGCTGGCTCTGATGGCGGCGCATCCGGCGCATCTCGAGTTCAGCGGTTTCATGGGCTACGACCCCCACGTCGGCAAGATTCCTGGTGTGATCGAAAGCCGCGACAAGAGCTTTGCCAAGGCCTGCGCTGCCTACCGCGCAATGCAGGACGCGCTCTTTGCGCAGCATCCGGACTGGCGCGGGCGCGACCTGACCTTCAATGGCGCCGGCAGCCCGACGCTGCGCCTGCATGATGAAAAGTCCCCGCTCAACGAAGTCGCCGCCGGCTCCTGCCTGGTCAAGCCCGCCGACTTCGACCTCGACCTGCTGGCCGACCTGGAGCCCGCCGCCTTTATCGCGACACCGGTGCTGAAGGTCCAGCGGGACGTGACCATTCCCGGCATCGAGGGGGCGCGCCGCTTACTGTCCGCGTGGAACCCCAACCAGCAGCGCAGCTACTTCATCTACGGCGGCCTCTGGCTGGCAAGATACGAGGCGCCGCCCGGGCTCTTCGACAACGGACTGTATGGCCGCAGCAGCAACCAGGCCATCGTCACCAGCTCGGCGCAGGTACCCTTGCGCGTGAACGACCATATCTTCCTGCGCCCCACGCAAAGCGAGCGGGTGCTGCTCGACTTCGGCGACCTCGCGGTGGTCGAGGACGGCCGCATCAGCGCCTGGTGGCCGGCGCTGCCGGCCTGAGGAAACACGCATGACGCTTGCCACGCCCCCGGATCCGGAAGCCGCCGCTGCCAGTCGCGTGCGCTGGCCCCTGTTCGCCGCGCACCCCGCGCTGGCCGACGCGCTCGCGCCGGTTGCGCTGGCCACTTTGCCGACACCGGTGGAAGCCCTGCCCGCCTTAGGGGCCAACGCCTGGATCAAGCGCGACGACCTGTCGCACGTGGTCTATGGCGGCAACAAAGTGCGCAAGCTGGAGTTCGTGCTGGCGGAAATGCGCCGGCACCGGGCGCGCGCGGTGTTCACGCTGGGGGCCACCGGCACCAATGCCGGCATCGCCGCGAGCATGGTGTGCGCCGCGGAGGACATTCCCTGCACGCTCATCACCTTCCCGCAGGCGGAGTCATCCACGGTAGCGGGCAACCGGCAATGGCAGGCGCATTTCCACGCCCGCCACGAGCCCCGCCCCACCCTGTGGAGCGCCGTGCTGCGCTATTACCTGCACCCGGGCCGCCTGAATCCGCGCAATTACTTCCTCTTCGCCGGCTGCTCCAACCCGGTAAGCACCTTCGGCTACATCAATGCGGCGTTTGAATTGCGCGAGCAGATCCGCGCGGGACTGTGCCCGGAACCGGAGGAAATCATTGTCGCGGTGAGCAGTGCCTCCACCCTCGCCGGCCTCACCCTGGGCGTGCGCCTGGCGGGACTGGAGAGCCGCGTCACCGGCATCCGGGTCGCCGCGGAAAGGCTCGGGCCGTTCGCGGCCTGCACGACAGGCGTGGTGGAAAAGCTGGAACGCCAGGCACTGGTGATGATGCATGCGGCCGGCGAAGCGCAGGCCATGAAGAAGGCGCCGCCGGCAACACTGGTCGGCGATTACTTCGGCACGGGATATGGCGAGGCGACGCCCGCGGCCAGCGCGGCGATCCGCGAATTCCGTGACAAGACCGGCCTCGAGCTGGAAGGCACCTACAGCGGCAAGGCGGCCGCCGCCTTCCTGGACCGGTTGCGCGAAGCAAAAGGGCCGCTGCTGTTCTGGAACACCTTCAACAGCCGGCCCCTGCCCCGCGACTAAGAGCCTGTTCCGGCAGGTCGGGATTCATCCCGACTGGCAGGCAACAAACGCCCTGCTGAAACAGGCTTTGAGCCTTACTTGCCCAGCAGCTTCTGCACCTTGCCCACATAGGCGGCCTCGGCGTCGGCCTTGGACATGCCCTTGAGCTTGGCCCACGCGTCGTACTTGAAGCGACCGGCGATATTCATCATGCCCGGGCGATCGCCCTTCACATCCCCCTCCTGGGCCTGCTTGAAGAAGGCGTAGAGGTCGAGCAGATCGGCGTTGTCCGGCTTCTGGGTCAGGGTGTGGACGTCTTTCTGGGCCTGTTCGAATGCGCTCATGGGCGAGGGTTCCTGTTGTCGTGGGAAAAGGCCGCGATCGCGGCATGACGCCGATGGTAATGGCTGGCCCTCGCCCTGCCCAGCATCCATGCGCCGGCCTTCGGTCCAGGTCCAGGCGTTGTCCCTGGCCTTTCCCCCCTCACGGGCGCAGCCACTGCCCCGGACCCTGCAACTGCCAGGGGATCAGGGCAGGCCGGCTCAAATCCGCAACACAAAATCTCCGGCTCACCCACAGAACGACGGCGGTTTCCTGCCGAAACTGATGGTCTGAATGCCAGGAGATGCCCGATGGACTTCGCTTCCCGCCAACTGGCGCTGTTCGCTGTGCTCATGACGCTCCAGGCCGCTCCAGCCTGGAGCTTGCCGGCCGCCCCCGCTTCTGCCGGGCAGTCCGCCCTGGCCATCGCTTTTCCCCAAGGCCCCGCCACGGTTTCTCTGGCCCCGGACCCGGGGCAGGCGCCGGACTCCGGGCTCCAGACGCCTGGCCTGGTCGGCACCGCCCCCGACGACCCGCCGCCGCTCACACCCATCCGTGATCCGGAGGAGCCCCTGGACCCGCCCCCGCCGCTGCTGATCGTGGAGCGCGCCCCCCGGCCCCTCAGCGTGGCGCCGGTGGTGTATAGCTGATGCGGTAGATCGCCCCGGCATAGTCATCCGACACCAGCAAGGCGCCATCCGGGGCCACGCTCACATCGGCCGGTCGGCCCCAGGCCTCCTGGGTTTTCTCGTCGAGCCAGCCGCTGGCGAAAGGCTTCGCCTCCACCACCTTGCCGTTGGCGTCCAGGCGCACCGCCAGCACGCGATAGCCACTCTTGCGGCTGCGGTTCCAGGACCCGTGCTGGGCAATGAAGGCCTGGCCTCGCCAGGCGGCCGGAAACTGCGTGCCGGTATAAAAGCGCAGGCCCAGAGCGGCGCCATGCGCATCCAGGGCCAGCACCGGCGGTTCGGCATCACTGCAACGGCCGCGATCGCCCAGCTCCGGGTCCACGATGCTGCCGCCATGGCAGAAAGGGAAACCGAAGTGTTGCCCCTTCCGGCGCAGGCGGTTGAGTTCGTCCGGCGGCAAGTCGTCGCCCATCCGGTCCCGCCCGTTGTCGGTGAACCAGAGTTCGCGGGTGACCGGATGCCAGTCAAAGCCCACGGTGTTGCGTACCCCGCGCGCCACGACCTCGGGCGAGGCGCCGGGGCGACGGACATCGAGGCGGGTGATGACGGCATAGCGTTCGGGATCGGCGGCGCACACATTGCAGGGCGCGCCTACCGGCACATAGAGGAGGCCGTCAGGACCGAAGGCGATAAATTTCCAGCCATGCGCCCGATCCGCGGGGTAAGCACTGCTCACCACTTCCGGCGCGGGCGGCGCGGCCAGGCGGCGCTCGATATCGCGCAGGCGCAGGATGCGGCTGACCGCGGAGACGTACAGGTCGCCGTCGCGAAAAGCCACACCCACCGGCTGCGCCAGGCCCTCGGCAATGCGGTGCAGGCGCGGAGTGCCGCGACCATAGCCGGTAAGGGCATGCACGGCGCCGTCACGGCTGCCGACAAACAACGTCCCGCCCGGGCTCCAGACCATGCCGCGCGCCGAGGGCACGCTGGCCAGGCGCTCGATGCGAAAGCCCGGCGGCAGGCGAATCGACGCCAGGTCGGTCGCCGTCGCGCCGGCTGGCATCAAAAACATCACAATCAGCAACAGGGTTGCCCGGCAATTCCGTAGGTGCATTGGTTAGGCCTCTTGTAGGCTTGCGCAGGCAGGGTAAACGCGGGCGCAGCAGCTTGCCCCCGTCCCGGAGAAGCTTGGCCCCGTCCCGGAGAAAAGGAGATTCCCATGCCCGGCATCGCGGTCTTTGGCGCAGGCAGTATAGGGTGTTACCTCGGCGGCCGCCTCGCCGCCGCCGGCAGCCGCGTAGTGCTGATCGGCCGCCCCTACCAGGCCGCCGTCCTCGCCGAGCAGGGCCTGACGCTGAGCGACTACGAAGGCTATCGCAGCCGCCTCGACCCCGACCGCCTCATGTTCAGCACCGACCCCGGCGCCGCGGCCGCGGCCGACCTCGTCCTCATCACCGTGAAATCCGGCGCCACCGACAGCGCGGCGCGCGCCCTCGAGTTCTTCCTCAAGAAGAATGCCGTCGTCATCAGCTTCCAGAACGGCATGCACAACCTTGCCCTGCTGCAGCAACGCCTGCGCGAGCAGACGGTACTGGCCGGCATGGTGCCCTTCAATGTCATGCAACCGGCGCCAGGCCATTTCCACCAGGGTAGCGAAGGCGACCTTTACGTCGAGCGCTCGCCCCTGCTCACGCCCTTCCTGCCCGATTTCGAAGCCGCCGGCCTGCCGCTCACCCTGGTCGACGACATCGTGCCGGTACAGTGGGCCAAGCTGCTGCTTAACCTCAACAATTCCATCAATGCCCTATCCGGCCTGCCACTCAAGACCGAGCTCTCGCGCCAGCCCTACCGGCGCGTGCTGGCGGCGGCGCAACGCGAGGCCCTTGCCTTGCTGCGCCAGCGCGGCCAGCGCCTGGCGCGCCTGACGCCGGTGCCCACGCCCTGGATCCCGTCCCTGCTGGAACTGCCCGATGCCGTGTTCCGCCTGCTCGCCAGCCGCATGCTGGCCATCGACCCCATGGCGCGCTCCTCCATGCAGGACGACCTCGACGCCGGGCGCAAGACCGAGATCGACTGGCTGCAGGGCGAGATCCTGCGCCTGGCGCGCGACCAGCAGGCCGCCGCGCCGGTCAACGCCCGCCTGCTGGAACTGGTGCATGCCGCCGAGCAGGGCGGCCGCCGCGACTGGAGCGGTGAGGACCTGCTCACCGAGGTGCTGCGCACGCGTTAAGATGCGCAGCTTGTCCATCACCCTCCCGGGACTGTCATGACCCGTATCGGTTTTATCGGCATCGGCCTCATGGGGCTGCCCATGTGCCGCCGCCTGCTCGCCGCCGGCTACCCGCTCACCGTCTGGAACCGCTCGCCCGACAAATGCGCGCCCCTGGTCGCGGCCGGCGCCACGCAGGCCACCAGCCCCGCCGCCCTTGCCAGGGCCTGCGAAGTGATCATGGTCTGCGTGGCGGACACCGCTGCGGTCGAAGACGTATTCGGGCGTGCCGAGGGCCTGGCTACGGGCCTGGGTCCCGGCAAGACCGTCATTGATTTCTCGTCCATCGATCCGGCCGTCACGCGCGTCCTCTCCGGCGCCACTCGTGCCGCCGGCGCGCACTGGCTCGATACCCCGGTCTCGGGAGGCGTCGTGGGCGCCGAAGCCGGCAGCCTGGTCATCATGGCCGGGGGCGAGGCCGAGGCACTGGATCCGTTGCGTCCCCTGCTCGCGCACCTGTCGCAGCGGGTCACGCATATGGGCGCCAGCGGCGCCGGCCAGGTCACCAAGATCTGCAACCAGCTGATCGTGGCCGCCAATGCCGCGCTGATTGCCGAGGCCGTGGCGCTGGCCGAGCGGGCCGGCGTCGACGCCCGTCGCCTGGCCCCGGCCCTTGCTGGCGGCTTTGCCGACTCCAAGCCCTTCCAACTGCTTGCGCCGCGCATGAGCGCGCGCCAGTTCGAACCGGTGCAGTGGCGCGTGCGCACCTTGCTGAAAGACCTCGACATGGCCGGCGCCCTGGCCGCGCAATGCGGCAGCCCGGCGCCTTTGGCGGCGCAGGCCGCCAGCCTGATGCGAACGCATGGGGCGCACGGCTTCCTTGACCAGGACCTCAGCACCCTGATCCACCTGTTCACCGGCGCGCCCGCCGGCGACCCGCGCGCGGGCACCACCGGCCTGCGCGAGGACCTTACCGACATCACGGCCGGGCCCTAGACGCGCCGCGACCCGGGCGTTCCAACACCCCGGGCCGCCTGGCGCGCCGGCCCACCCTTCGACAGGAGATTCTCGCCATGCTCCGGTTTTCCGCCAATCTTTCCCTGCTCTTTACCGAGCTGCCGCTGGCGGAGCGCTTTGCCGCCGCGCGCGCCGCAGGCTTTCGCGCCATCGAGATCCAGTTCCCCTATGAGCTCGATACCGCCACGCTCAAGCGCCTGCTCGCCGACAACGGGCAACAACTGGTGCTGATCAACGTCCCTGCCGGTGACCTCATGCAGGAGGGCGACGGCCTGGCCTGCGTCCCCGGCCGCGAAGCGGAGTTCCGCGCGGCGGTGGCGCAGGCGCTAGCCTATGCGCGCGCCCTCGCGGTGCCCACGGTGAACCTGCTCGCCGGTCGCCGCCCCGCCGGTGTCCCGGAAGCCGCCTGCGAAGCGGTGCTGCTGGACAACCTCGAGCACGCCGCCAGTCGCCTGCATGCCAGCGGCATTACCCCGGTGCTGGAGGCGATCAACATCTTCGACATGCCGCGCTTCCTCGTGCACTCCCTGGATGACATGCAGCGCCTCTGCCATCGCGTGCCCCACCTCAGGATGCAGTTCGACTGCTACCATATGAGCCGCATGGGCGAGGACGTCGCGGATGCCTTGCGCGACAACCTGGGCCAGGTCGGCCACATCCAGTTCGCCGACAATCCCGGTCGCCACGAACCCGGCACCGGCCGCATCGATTACCGGGGCCTGTTCACCTGGTTGCGCGATTCCTCCTACGCGGGCTTCTGCGGCGCCGAATATCGACCCTCCCGCAGCACCGTCGAATCGCTGGGCTGGTGGCGACAGTGGGGCGACGGCGCGCAGGCGTAGCACAAAAACAACGACAGCACTCCGGAGCATCCCATGACCGACTGTATCTTCTGCCGCATCATCCGCGGTGAATTGCCCGCGACCCGCGTCTACGAGGATGCGGACGTGCTGGCCTTCATGGACATCTTCCCGCTGCGCCGCGGCCACGTGCTCGTGATCCCGCGCGAGCACCAGGTGCAACTGCACCAGTTGTCGCCGGAAGTGCGCGGCCGCCTCATCGACACCGGCGCGCGCATCGCGCAGGCGCTCTATGCCTCCTCGCTGCAGCCGGCCGCCGCGCACTTCGCCATCAATGACGGCCCCGCCGCACAGCAAAGTGTGCCGCATGTGCACCTGCACGTATTGCCCCGCTACGCGGGCGATGGTGGCCGCTTCCTGCTGCGCCTGCTGCGCAAGCCCTTCGACCTCGCCCTGGGCCCGGCCGCCGCCGGTGGCCTGGAAGCCGATGCCGCCGCGATCCGCGCGGCACTGGCAAAAATCGACGGGCACTAGCGAGGGCGGCGCCCCGCTCAGGCGTGAAACCAGCCCGGGTGCCGCAGCAACCACATCCGCACCGTTTCCAGCCGGGCCTCGCCATCATCCTGCTCGAGCAGCCCCTGACGGGTATCCGCATCCAGCGGCAGGCCATCGGCCAGGCGCCAGGCCAGCAGGCCGGCATCGGGCACGGCGTGGCCCTGCTCCTCCAGCGCCAGCGCCAGTTCCTGCAGGTCGGGTGGCACCGGCGCATACGTCTCGCCATCGAGCGTCGTGGCGCGGGCAAACATGAGTCCGTCTTCCTCCACCCGCCAGTCCGACAGCCGCACCCGCTCCTCGCCCAGCACCAGCGCACCCAGGGTGCCGTCGCGCTGGCTTTGCAGCTGCTCGAAAAAGGCGCGCGTCCCGACTTCATGGGTAAATGCGGGCTCGCCCACCTCGCGGCCCTCGCGGATGCGGACGATGACAAAAGGCTGCCGGCGACCGCAGATATCGACCAGGCGGCGGTAACGCAGCTCGAAAATCCGCAATGGCAATTCGCCGCCGGGAAAGAGCACGGTATTGAGGGGAAACAGCGGGAGATCTTCAGTCATGGGAAGGACAGGCACGGGCGATAGACACCCATCCTGCCTCTTTGCCCGCGCTTGCGAAACTGGACGAATGTTATCCAGTCCCGCCGGGGCTCAGAAACTGACACCCAGCGCGAGGTACAGGGCCCGCTGCTGGCGGTCACCCACCGCGCCCAGCAGGTAGAATGGCCCCAGCACCGTGTCGGCGGCCAGGAAAAGGCCTCCCGACAAGGCCTCGTCCGGGGCCGCATAGCCGGGCAGCACCCCTGTCATCCGGCCCGCCTCCAGTGCCGTGCCGGCATAGACACCGCGCCCGAGGGCGGCCGGCAGGGTGCTGACCTGGCGATAGAGCAGGAGGCCGCCGCTCACCACCTCGTTCCCGAGGAAGTAGTCGGGCGGATAAGCGCTCAGGTTGAACAGGCCGCCCAGGCCAAAGGCGTCATAGAAGGGCAGCGTGGTATCGAGGCTGCTGGCCGCGCGCAGGTTGACCTGCACCGTGGTACGGCCCCGGGTCAGGGCGCGCTTGGCGCTGACATCCAGGCGGTCATAGCGCAGGTCCGCGCCGAAGTTGCCGCGGGAGGCGAAATAGTTGACGCGCGCAGCGCCGCCCTCATGCGGAAAATACACGCTGTCGAGCTGGTCATAGACACTGCGCAGCGTGAAGCCGCCCTGATGATAGCCACCCTCGGGAATGATGGGCCCGGCCTGCGTGCGGGTCGTGGCATAGGCATAGGTCGCGCCGGCGCGAATCTCGCCAAAGCGGCCCAGCACCGAGCCGATTTCGAGCGCGGCGCCAGTGCGCGTGTACTCGTAGCCGAAGCGCGTCTCGCTGGAAAAGCGCAGGTCCCGGTGCTGCTCGTTGTAGAACACCTGCGGTGCCAGGAAAAGTTCCGACCCCAGGCTGGCCGGCTGATACCACTCGCTTTGCAGATTGAAATCGCGGCCCACCTCGAGGTCGGTGCGCCACTGGCCGTCCAGGCGATTCAGCCAGGCACGGCGCAAGGAGGCAGTGGCGGTAAAGCGGCCATCACCCTGGAAGTCGGTATAGAGGCCGAGTCCGAAGCGCATGAAGTCGCGCCCGGGCCGCTCCTCGGGGGCGATGCGCAACTCCGCGCGGCCCGGCGCAGTCTCGACAAGCTCGTAGCTGATCTGCGTGAAATCCCCGCGCGCATAGACCTTGCTGATGTTGCGGTGCAGCGCGGCCAGGTCGAAGGGCATCCCCGGGCGCAGGCGCAGCAGGTCGCTCATCACCTCGGGGTTCACCCAGCGCATGTCGGCCATGGTGACCGTCTCCACCACCGGCCGCGGCGGTCGCCGCGCCACCACCGCCGCGCGCCAGGCCGTGTAATCGGCTTCGCTCACCTGCAATTCGCGCAGGTGCATGGCCTGGGACAACACCGCCGCCTCGCCCCGCGCGATGATGTCGTGGGCGCGCTCGAATTCAGTGCTGGCCAAGTCATCGAGGTCCGGCATCAGCAACACGTCCCGCGGCCGCAGGCGCACCAGCTCCTGGTCCAGCTTCTGCATCATGCTGATATTGATGACCTGCTCGCCAATGCTGAAAAAGCTGTCGAGCTGCTCGGCACGCAGGTTGGGACTGCTCACATTGACGGCGATCACCACCTCGCCGCACAGCTGCTGGCCAATGCCGACGGGCAGGTTGGTGGCCAGGCCGCCGTCGACGATCAGGTGACCGTCATGGCGATACGGGGCGAACAGGCCCGGCACGGTCATGCTGGCGCGCATGGCATCGGCCACCGATCCACTGTCAATGACCACCGCCTCGCCGGTGATGATGTCGGTACCGACAGCGCGGAAGGGAATGGGCAGCTCGTCGAAGCTGTCCGCGGAGCGGGCGCCGGTCAGCTCGCGAAAGAACAGCGCGATATTCTGCACGCCCACGAAGTTGCGCGGCGTCACCGGCTTGAAGTCGGCAAGCGTCAGGTCAAAGTTGAAGTAGGGACGTTCATCTTCGGACTTGCGAAAGTAGGGAATATCGAAGCGTTTTGTGCGGCCGGCGAGGATGCCCTCCCAGTCCGCGTCCACCACCTTTTTTTCCGCCACCTCCAGCGACGTGCCGCTGGCCAGGGCGCCGCCGGCAATGGCGCCCATGCTGGTCCCGACAATGCAGTCGTAGGGAATGCGCAATTGCTCCAGCGCCTTGAACACGCCCACATGCGCCAGGCCACGGGCGCCGCCACCGGAGAGCACCAGCGCCACGCGCGGCCGGCCGCCGTCGGCAGGCGCAAGAGAAGCTTCGGCCGCACCTGCACCTGCACCTGCACCTGCACCTGAAACCGTAACCGAAGCCGCAAAAGCAGCGCCGCTCGCAGGCTGATCGGCAAACACGGGAGCAGGCCTGGAACCCGGCGCATCGGCAAGAGCGGCGGCAGGCGCCAGCGGCTGTGCCGCCGCCATGCCCTCGGCCGGCAGGAGCAGGCAAAGGGACAGCAACAGGGGCAACAGGCCGTCTGCGGGACGCAGCGCCATGGGAGATCTCCCGGGAAAAGGCAGGTCCCGATTAAACCCGAGCGCGTCGCGCAACGAAACCATTGCCGCGCCGGAGACGCGAAACCCCTACACGGCCTCGATGGCCTCGGCGAGACGCCCCACCGCCACCACCGTCATGCCCTCGATAGCCTGCTTGGGCAAATTGCCCTTGGGCACGATGGCGCGGGTAAAGCCATGCTTGGCGGCTTCCTTGAGGCGCTCCTGGCCATTGGGCACCGGCCGGATTTCGCCGGAGAGCCCGACCTCGCCAAAGACCACCAGATCGGTGGGCAGGGATTGCCCGCGCAGGCTGGAGGTCACCGCGAGCAACAGGGCCAGGTCGGAACCCGTCTCCAGCACCTTGACGCCGCCGACCACGTTCACGAACACGTCCTGGCCCACGGTGGCGATGCCGCCGTGGCGATGCAATACCGCCAGCAGCATGGCCAGGCGGTTCTGGTCGAGGCCGATGGCGACGCGCCGCGGATTGCCGTAGGCCTCGTCCACCAGCGCCTGCACTTCCACCAGCAAAGGCCGCGTGCCCTCGCGCGTGACCATGACGATGGAGCCGGGAATCGCCTCGCTGTGGCGCGACAGGAAAATCGCGGACGGATTATTGACCTCGCGCAGGCCGCGATCGGTCATGGCGAACACGCCCAGCTCGTTGACGGCGCCAAAGCGGTTTTTCACGGCACGGATGACGCGGAAGCGCGAGTCCGCCTCGCCCTCGAAATAGAGCACGCAATCGACCATGTGCTCGAGCACACGCGGGCCGGCCAGCGCGCCTTCCTTGGTGACGTGGCCGACCAGGAACAGCGCGCAGCCGGAGTGCTTGGCGAAGCGCGTCAACAGCGCCGCCGACTCGCGAATCTGCGAAACCCCGCCCGGCGCCGACTGCAGCGCCTCGGTATAAAGCGTCTGGATGGAATCACAGACGAGTACGCGCGGCTTTTTTTCGCGCGCGGTGGCGATGATGTTCTCGACGCTGGTTTCCGCCATCAGCTCGAGCTTGTCCATGGGCAGCTCGAGACGGCGCGCACGCATGGCGACCTGCGCCAGCGACTCTTCGCCCGTGACATAGAGCGCGGGCAGGGTTTGCGCGAGATGCGTAAGGGTTTGCAGCAGGATGGTGGACTTGCCGATGCCCGGATCGCCGCCAATGAGCACCACCGAACCGGGAACGAGGCCACCGCCCAGCACACGATCGAGCTCGGACAGGCCGGAGGGTACGCGCTCCTCGGCCATGGCCGACACCTCGGCCAGCACCGTCACCTTGCCCACCTGGCCGGCATAGCCCCCGGTACGGGCCGCCTTGGACGGCGCCTCGCGCAGGCTTTCGGTCATGGTGTTCCAGGCACCGCAATCGCCGCACTGCCCCGCCCACTTGGTGGTCTCCGCCCCGCAGGCAGTACAGACATAAATACTCTTGGCTTTGCTCATGAGATGGCCGGCAGTCCCGCGTCAGGAAGCCCCGATTGTAGGAGCCGCCCCGCCAAATCCCAAACCCGGAATGCAGAAGCCGGCGCCCTCACAGGCGGACGCGCCGTATTACGAGCAAAGAAAAACCGTTTCGGCAGGTCGGGATTCATCCCGACTGGCAACAAGATGCCGGGCACCCTGCTGAAAAAGGCAATAAAAACCCCGCCCGAAGGCGGGGCTGGTCCGTGGCTGAACGCGGACCTTCTCGCGGCCTTCGCCGCGCTATCGCGCGCCAGCACCCCTGACAACCCCCTGCGACGACTTTCCCGTCACAGGCCGTGCTCAAAGGTGCCGCGGGCGAAACTCGGGCTTGGACGACAGCAGGCTCAAGGCGCCGCTGTCCTCCGCCTCAAAATGGGCCTCGGGATGACGCCGGTGCAACACCTCCTTGAGTGGACGCGCGCGGGCCGCATCGCGCAGGTTGACCACCATCAGGTATTTGCCGTGCGCAATGGCCTCATGAAAAGGCGTCAGCTTGTAGTTCTCGTGGCTGAGTCCGACCATGCCGCCCACCCAGGCCCCGAAATGCCCCACCAGCAGCGCCACCAGCAGGAAAGTCAGCAGGCCCATCTCCATGTCGAAAGGCTGCATCACCGCCATCCACAAGGCAAAGAGCAGCCCGCACAACCCACCGATGATGGCCCCGCGCAAACCGGAATGAATCAGATCCGTCTCCGCAAAGACAGAAGCATCATGCAGGCTGTGCCGACGCAAGCCATCATGGTCCTTGCTGACAATGAAGTAGCCACTGTCATCAATATTGAACTCACGCAGCGTCGCCGCCATATCCCGCGCCGTATCCAGCCGGTCCATCAAGTAATACAGGGTGCGCATGATCTGGCCCTCCCCTCACATGCCTTTTATTCAGCCTAGCCCACCCCAAGCAGCAGCTTATACAAAATGGCTGTATCAGCAGAGCTGCTTGCTGCGAAATACCAACCGTACTGTTCCTGACCCTGACCCTGACCCTGACCCTGACCCTGACCCTGACCCTGACCCTGACCCTGACCTGACCTGAGCTTGGCTCTGGCTCTGGCTCTGGCTCTGGCTCTGGCTCTGGCTCTGGCTTGGACTGGACTGGACTGGACTGGACTGGACTTGGCCTGGGGCTGGAGCGGGGGCTGGAGCGGGGGTCGACATCAAGCACACCCCTGGGCGAGGCAAAGCCGACGCCCACCCCCCAGGCCACTTGAGGCGAAGCCGACAGCCACCACCCAACGCCTCAACCCGGGCACTGCGGCAAGTGGCGGGTGGCTGGAGGGGTTGCTCCTGCGGGAGGCAGGGGCAGCCCCTTCAGACGCCCAAATAGCAGAGGAGCCCCTTACTGCCCCAGAGAAGCCCAAAAAAGCCAGGAGCTGCGCCTGCGATGACAGCGATGACAGCGATGACGGAGAGCTGGTGGCGACTGTGATGAGATGAAATAGCGGCGGTGAAGGCAGCAGCGCCTAAGGCCGTGACGGTGACTGATGCGCTGGAGCTGGAGCTGGAGCTGGAGCTGGAGCTGGAGTTGGCGTTGGCGTTGGCGTTGGCGTTGGCAAAATCGAAATCAGAACACCAACCCCTACCAGACATCCCGCCGCACTCGAGCCGTAACCTTACAAAAAAGCTCATAACTCAAAGTCCCCGCATGAGCCGCCACCTCATCAGCAGCCAACCCCG
>JAJFBF010000013.1:50812-53122 GCA_020697295.1 Moraxellaceae bacterium
CCCAGATCAACCGTAATCATGTCCATCGAAACACGCCCGGCCAACGCCACCCGCTGCCCGTTGACCAGCACCGGAGTCCCGGCCGGCGCATGCCGCGGATACCCGTCGCCATAACCAATCCCCACCACCCCGATGCGCGTATCCCGCGGCGCCACCCAGGTCGCCCCATACCCCACCGCCTCCCCCGCCTTGATCGATCGCACCGCAATCAACCGCGAGGACAGCGTCATCACCGGAAGCAGGCCCAGGCTTTCCGCCGTCTGGTCCGCAAAAGGCGAGCTGCCATACAGCATGATGCCGGGCCGGACCCAGTCCCCATGCGCGGCCGGCCAGGCCAGAACGCCCGCGGAATTGCACAGGCTTGCACGGATGGGCTCACCGCTTTGCGCCAGCACCTGCTGCACCGCGCGGAAACGGGTGAGCTGCCGGTCAGTCAGGGGCGAGGCCAGCTCGTCGGCACAGGCGAAGTGCGTGAGCAGGCCGATCTCGCCGGTGACGCGCGCGGCCCGGATGCGGCGAAAGGCCGCCACCGCCGCCTCCGGCGTAAAGCCGAGCCGGTGCATGCCGGAGTCGAGCTTGAGCCAGACATTGACGGGGCCGGTTAGGCGGCAGCGCTCGAGGTAGCCGAGCTGCGCCTCCTGGTGGATGACGATATCGAGATTGTGGCGCACCGCCTCGAACATCTCGCTTTCGGAGAACACGCCCTCGAGCACCGTGACGGGCTGCACGATGCCGGCGGCGCGCAGCTCGAGCGCCTCCTCGAGCAGCGCCACGCCAAAGCCGTCGGCCTCGGCCAGCGCATCCGCGACCAGGCGCGCGCCGTGGCCATAGGCCTCGGCCTTGACCATGGCCATCACGCGCGCATAGGGCGCCGCCTGCCGCACGCGGCGCAGGTTGTGGTGCAGCGCCGCGAGGCTGATGCCGAGGCGCGCGTCACGCATGGCGCAGGAACCCGACGTCGCGCATCAATACTCTTCCTCTTTGCGGTAGAACTCCGGCGCCAGGTCCTCGAAGCGCGTGTACTTGCCGAGGAAGGCCAGGCGCAGCATGCCGATGGGGCCGTTACGCTGCTTGCCGATCAGGATCTCCGCCGTGCCCTTGTCCTGCGATTCGGGGTTATAGACCTCGTCGCGGTAGATGAACATGATGACGTCGGCGTCCTGCTCGATGGCGCCCGACTCACGCAGGTCGGACATCACCGGGCGCTTGTTGGGGCGCTGTTCCAGCGAGCGGTTGAGCTGCGACAAGGCAATCACCGGGCATTCCATTTCCTTGGCCAGCGCCTTCAGCGAGCGCGAGATTTCGGAAATTTCATTGACGCGGTTGTTCTCCAGCCCGGGCACGCGCATAAGCTGCAGGTAGTCGACCATGATCAGGCCGAGGGCGCCGCCGTTGTCGCGCGCAACACGGCGGGCGCGGGCGCGCACTTCGGTGGGCGAGAGCGCCGCCGAATCGTCAATAAACAGCTTCTGCTCGTTGAGCATGGCCATGGTGGACGTCAGGCGCGGCCAGTCCTCCTCCTCGAGCTTGCCCGAGCGCACGCGCGTCTGGTCGATGCGGCCCAGCGAGGAGAGCATGCGCATCACCAGCGAGTCGGCCGGCATTTCCATGGAGAACACCAGCACCGGCGCGCCGCCGAGCAGCACGTTCTCGACCAGGTTCATGGCGAAGGTGGTCTTGCCCATGGACGGACGCGCCGCCACGATGACGAGATCGCCCTTCTGCAGGCCCGAGGTTTTTTCGTCGAGGTCGGCAAAGCCCGTGGAAAGACCGGTGAGCGGATCATTGGAGCTGAACAGCTGCTCGATGCGGTTCACCGCCTTGGCCAGCAGCGGACGCAGGGCCTGCGGACCCGTGCCCTTGGTCTGCTGCTCCGCGATGGCGAAAATCTTGCGCTCGGCCTCGTCGAGAATCTGGGACGAGGACGCGCCCTGCGGCTGGTAGGCGTTGTCGGAAATCTCGTAGGAGGCGCGGATCAGCTGGCGCAGCACCGAACGCTCGCGGACGATGTCGGCATAGGCGGCGATATTGGCGGCGGAGGCGGTGTTCTTCACGATCTCGCCAAGGTAGGCCATGCCGCCGGCTTCTTCCAGCTCCCCCATGTGCTTCAGGGTTTCCGCCACCGTCAGCGCGTCACGCGGCTTGCTCTCCGCCGCGAGCTCGGCGATGGCGCGAAAGATTAGGCGGTGGTCGCGGCGGTAGAAGTCGGGCTCGGTGATGATTTCCGCGGCGCGATCCCAGGCCATTTCCTCCAGCATGAGACCGCCCAGCACGGACTGCTCGGCTTCGATGGAATGGGGCGGCAGCTTG
>JAJFBF010000014.1 GCA_020697295.1 Moraxellaceae bacterium
CCTGAGGCTGGCGCGCCTGACCAGGTACCGGCCTGCGCGGGCACCGCCGCGCGCAGGCCGCATCGCGATTTCCAGCCGTCGCCAAGGCGGCACCGGAACTGGAGGACAGCATCATGGAAAAATCCGTACAGATGGGCACCAATCGCACGGGCATCGACATGTCGCCCCTGCAGAGCAAGGTCATGATCAGCGGCGCTGCCGCCGCCACACCCACCGGCGGCAGCGAGGCCGAGCTGCACGAACTGGGCAAGGAATACATCCGCAATGCCGGCGTCATCGGCACCGTGCCGCTGCCCGGCACCCTGCGCGGCGCCCTCAAGGCCATGAAGGACAAGCTGAGCGGCAAGCACACGGAAATCCTGCTCAACAAGATGGGCGAGCGCCTGGCCTTCGAGCGCAGCGGCGTTCGTGTCTACGAGTGCTTTATCGCCAAGTGCGAGGCGGCGGCCGCAGCCGGCACCCTCCCGGCGGCCGTCGACCTCGACCTGCTGCGACAGTTCTGCATCGAGGAAGCGCAGCACTTTGCACTGCTGCGGGATGTGCTGGCCGGCCTGGGCGCCGATCCCACGGCGCAGACGCCGGATGCGGATGTCGCGGCCGTGGCATCGCTCGGGCTCATGAAAGTGATCCAGGACCCGCGCACCTCGGTGACGCAGTCACTGGAGGCCATGCTCAGCATCGAGATGACCGACAACGCCGCCTGGGAATTGCTGGTGCGCCTGGCGCGCGAGATGACCATGGAGGCCATCGGCGACCAGTTCCATCAGGCCGAGGAGCAGGAAGACCGCCATCTCTCCACGATACGGCACTGGTACGAAGCGGCGGTGCGGGAGGAAGCGGGACTGGACGCCGCCCCCGGCACGCACTAGCCGGCCGAATCACCGGCTCGCGGGCAGCGATGCCGGCGAGGCGATTTCGGCGCGCCCCCCAGCAGGCACCGGCCCTGGCACGACGCCTTGGCTCAGGCCTTTGCCGGGGCGGGCGGCGAAACCGTTTCCACGCGGTTGCGGCCCGCCTCTTTCGCGCGGTACAGCGCCTCGTCCGCCGCCTTGATCAGCGTCGCAGCGCCAAGCTCGAAGCAGAGCTGGTTGGAGGCCAGGCCGAAGCTGGCGGTAACCTTGAACTTCGCGCCGTTCTCCGCCGTGACCAGGGCCTCTTCCAGGCGCTGGCGGCAACGCTCCGCGAGCACGAGGGCGCCCTCCAGCGAGGTATCCGGCAACAGGAGCAGGAACTCCTCGCCACCATAGCGGCCCACCGCATCGCACTGGCGAATCGCCCCCTGCACGACGGCGCAGGCCTGCTGCAGCACAAGGTCCCCGGTGGGATGCCCCCAGGTGTCGTTGACGTGCTTGAAGTGGTCGAGATCGAGGATGACCACGGCCAGCGGCGGACCATGGCGGCGCGTACGCGCGATTTCCTTGTCCAGCAATTCGAGGATGCTGCGCCGGTTGTGGATGCCGGTGAGCGCATCGGTGCGGCTGATGGTGTGGATGGTGGCCTCGCGCTGCCGCCAGGAGCTCAGGGCGCGATCCGCCATCACGATGATCACGAGTATCGGGGTGGCGGAGAGGAAATAGGAGCTGAGCGCCCAAAACAATGCGCTGGACTTGTCGGAGGGCGGCACCACGACGGGCGCATAGGGAAGGATGTCGAGGGCGGTGGTCACGGCCAGCACCAGGCAGCCTATCAGCGCCGCCAGGAAGGCCAGCAGCACCGGCATGCGCTCCAGCAGGATAAAGCCCACCACGGGTGCGCCCAGCATGACCACGCCCGTCATGATGGACTGCGTGCCGATAAGCCAGCCCGAGTAGGTCATGGTCATCGAATAGGACATCGTCGTGAGGTACTGGTACCAGGCCGCATCCGGCTGCCGCTTGCGCAAATACATGCCGAGGGCGAACAGCAGCGCGGAGCCGGCGATCATGTACCAGAAGAACAGGATCGCCTGCATCCCGAACGCCACGTTGATGAGCTTGTCGCGGTCCGGCCGCTGCATCACGTATTCAAACCAGAGGATGATCTGGATGTAGAGCGGCGTGCCCAGCAGGAGCGGCAGCATGCCGCGGTCCACCGGGCTCCAGTTGATGATGTCGATGAGGAGCTGTCGCCAGTCCCTGAGTGGGCGAAAGCCCTTCCACCCCTCGCGCCGGATGCTGCTGGAGCTCATGCAGGGCTCCCTCCCTCTTTCTAGGTATTTCCCCAGAGGGTGCCCGGGCGGGTGGAGTGGCTCAAGACAGGAGGGCCGGACGGCCGGCAGAACCTACCAGCGGCGGCGCGAGGTCGCGGCCTGGCCGGGCGGCAGGGGCGGACAAAAGCCGAACCCCGGAAACGCGAACGCCGGCTGAAAAGCCGGCGTTCGGAGATTTGGTGGCCCAGGGCAGAATCGAACTGCCGACACGCGGATTTTCAATCCGCTGCTCTACCAACTGAGCTACCGGGCCGTGAAGGCGCGTATTAAACCCACGGCCCAAGGGCGCGTCAAGGCGAAGACTGCCAGCCAGACCGGTTTTTTGCCCACTTCCCGGCTCGCACCGCCTGACTCAGAGTATCGCGCGCCGTTTACGGCAGCGGCAGGTCCGGCAGGCGCGGGCCCACGGCGGCCACGCTTTCGGCCACATAGGCGCCAGCCTCGGGCGGATTCAGGCGCGCCAGCAAGCGCACCAGCTCGGCATAGGCCTCCGGCGACTTGCGCAGCGCCAGCGAGGCCTCGAAGTAGTGCCGGGCCTCGTCCCAGCGCCGGTTCTGCAGGCAAAGCCGCCCCAGCGCCAGCAACAGCGCCGGATTATGCGGATGCTCCGCCTCCAGCGCCTGCGCCCGCGCCAGCGCAGCGTCCGGCCGGGTGCTGCGGGTGCGGCCATAAGCCTCGATGGCCGCCGGACTCCACTCCTTGCCGAGCTGGCCGGCGAGCAGGGCTTCAGCCTCGTCGTCGGCGCCGATGCGGATCAGCTGCTCCGCATAGGCCACGCGCAGCTCCTCGTCCTGGCGCAGGTGCCGCGGCAGCGTCGTCCAATACTGTTCCAGCTTGCCCACCGTATAACTGCGGTCGACCCGGCTGGCGGCCTGGCCCAGCCACGCCAGCACTTCGCGGCAGGCGCGTTTCTCCAGGGCCTCGAAGCGCGCGTCCTCGCTCTTGCCACGCCGCAGCAGGGGCAGCAGGTCGGCCAGCTCGCCCCATTTCTGCAGGCGGGTCAGCACGTCCACGCGCAAGCGCAACACGCTCTCGTCCTTGCGGAACTTGTCCTGCAGGCGCGCCAGCAGCACCGACGCCTGCTCCCAGCGGCCACCCCCCATCAGCAAGCGCGCCCGGGCCAGGCCCACGGCTAGGCGATTGCCACGTTCCTCGGCCAGCACCAGGTATTGCTCGGCGCGGTCCATGGCCTGGCCGCGCAGGGCCGCCCGCGCCGCGCCCAGCCAGGCCGGCAGCGGCTGCGGCGAGAGCCGCGCCGCCGCAAAGAACTGGCGTTCGGCGCGACGCCAGTCGCCGCGCTCGAAAGCCACCGTGGCCTCCTGCAAGGCACGGGCGCTGCGCTGCAGGTGGCGCTGCTGCGTCCAGCGCGACCACCAGCCATTAAAGCCGAGCAGGCGCACCAGCAGGTCGGTGCACACCATGGCGACGATCAGGCTGAGCAGCCAGGCCACGATGCCCACCCAGAGACTCATTTCCACCGAGGTCAGGCCCCAGCTGACGAGTACATAGCCGGGGTCGTGCAGCAGCCACAGCCCGAGCAGCGCGCCCAGGCCAAGCAGGATGAGGATGAGCAGCAGGGACTGCTTCATGGCGCGGTCCGCGCCGGAGCGGGCAGCATCAGGGCAGGCGGCGCCAGCGCATCGCGCGCGGACAGGGCGTCCAGGGCCCGGACCGAGGCGGACAGATCCGGCAGGGCCGGACGGATATCCACGGCCGCGAGGCTGTCGAGCTCGCGCTGCAGGCCCTGGAGCTCGGCCTTGGGCAGCATGGCGTAATAGCGCGCCAGGCGGCCGCGGGCGCTGGCCAGGCTGCGCCGGAAAATCTCCGGCTCCCCGCGCAGCAGGCCGAGCTGCGCCTGGGACAGGTCGAGGCGCAGGCTCTCCCGCACCAAAGACCGGTCGGCATCGCTCAGCAGCGGCTGCAGCGGCTCCTCGTAGCGGCGCACGGTGACCAGGCTGCGCAGGCGCGCCCAGCCCGACTCGAGCACCGCGCCCGGGGCAGGCGTGGCCGGCGCCACGATCGCGCCCGCCTGGCGGGCGCGCCCGCCGCTCTCGGCCGGAATCCGCAGGGCGGCCACGCGCTCGCTGAGGGCCCCGAGGCGCAAATACAGGCCGGACACATCGACGCCCTGCGCCGCGACCAGGGCGATGCGGTCCCGCGCCAGCGCCTCCCGCAGCGGCAGCAGCCGGTTGTCACCATTGGCGGCCAGCAGGCGATCGGCCACCTCGATCAGGGCGCGCGCGCCGGCAATGTCGCGGGTCAGCTGCAGGTGCTGCTGCGCCAGGTGCAGGTAATGCTCGGCCTCATTGAGCAGCCAGGCGCGGCGCTGCTCGACATTGAGGCTGTCGTCGAGACGCCCGAGGCGGGACTTCAGCTCGTCGATCTGGCGGCTTTTCAGGGTGAGGTCGTCCACCAGTCGTGTTTGCTGGCGGCGCATGTCGTTCAGGCGGGTCTCGAGCAGCACCAGCTTGTCGTGGTCGCGGTGCAGGACGGTGGCGTCCTCGCGCGTCAGCCACCACACATAGCCGCCCAGGCCGAGCGCGAGCAGGGCCAGCAAGTAGGCGAGGTAGGGCCGGGAGCGCACCGCGATCACGGCGCCGGATACCAGCGGAATGCGGCTTTCGGACGCAGGCTTGTCTCGGGCTGTCATGGAAGATCCTTTGTCCGCAGGCGATTGGAGATGTGGCGGCGCACGAGGCGCGAGGAGAAGCGCGGCTGGACTGCAAAAATAGGGGAGCAGGCCGGCTTTGGCAATGCACCGCGCGCCCTCGCTGCCGCCGTCCGGGACTCAGGCGCCGGCCCGGGCCTCGAGCGCCGCCACCAGGCTGCCGGCATCGGCCGCTGCCGCAAGGTCAACGCGCGCACCGGCGGCCTGCGCCATCGCGCTCATGCGCGGACTCACCACCAGCCAGCGCGGGCCGGTGGCGGCCGCGCCCGCCACCGCCAGCCAGTGGCGCAAGGCGTCGGGACTGGTCAGCACGACCACGTCCGGCGTCGCCTCCGCGAGCGCGCGCCACTGCGCCGCTGCGGCGGCGGGCAGCACGCGCCGGTAAAGCGCGATCACATCCACGCGAGCGCCACGGGCCCGCAGCGTTTCGGGCAGCAGTTCGCGCCCGCCCTCGCCGCGCAGCAGCAGGAAGCGCAGGCCGGCAACCTGCTCCAGCGCCGGCAGGGCCAGCAACCCCTCGCTGTCGGCCTGCGCCGGCACGGTGACGGCAAGGCCGGCATCGCGCAGTAGGCGGGCGGTGGAGTCGCCGACGGCATAGGCCGGCAGGCGGTGCGGCCACTGCGGCCAGCAGCCGGCCACGGCATCGAGACCCAGGCGGGCGGCATTGGCGCTGACAAAGATGACGCCATCATAGCGATCGAGGTCCAGCAGCAGGCGCTCGTCTGCGGGCGCCAGCGCCAGTGGCTCAATCCCGATCAGGGGCAGTTCGCTGACGCGGGCGCCCGCCGCGACGAGGGCTGCGCTCAGCGCCGCCGCCTGGTGCGCGGGACGCGTATTGAGGATGTGCAGGCCGGCCAGGCTCATGCCTGCCCGTAGACGTCGGCCAGGATGCGGCCCGCGCCGGCGGCCAGCAGGCGCTCGGCCAGCGCCACGCCCAGCGCCTCGGCCTCGTGGCGCGACCCGCGGATCTCGTCGCGGATGATCTCGCGGCCGTCCACGCTGCCCACCAGGGCGCGCAGCGTGAGCTCTTCACCGGCGAGCTCGGCATAGCCGGCAATGGGCACCTGGCAGCCGCCCTGCAAGTGCCGGTTCATGGCGCGCTCGGCGCTCACCCGCTGTGCGCTCTCGACATGATTGAGCGGCGCCACCAGGGCGGCGACCCGGGCGTCGCCCAGGCGCGCCTCGATGCCGAGGGCGCCCTGGCCCACGGCGGGCAGCGAGTCTTCCGGGGCGATGCCGGCGCGGATACGGTCATGAAAGCCGAGGCGCTTGAGGCCGGCGCTGGCGAGGATGAGGGCGTCGTACTCGCCAGCATCGAGCTTGGCGAGACGGGTATTCACATTGCCGCGCAGGTCGCGGATGACGAGGTCGGGTCGCGCGGCGCGGAGCTGACACTGCCGGCGCAGGCTGGAGGTACCGACCACGGCGCCGGCCGGCAGGGCCGCCAGGCCGTCAAAGCGGTTGGACACGAAGGCATCGCGCGGATCCTCGCGCTCGCCGATGGCGACCAGGCCCAGGCCCTCGGGGAACTCCATGGGCACATCCTTCATCGAATGCACGGCGAGGTCGGCGCGACCGTCGAGCAGCGCCACCTCCAGCTCTTTGACGAACAGGCCCTTGCCGCCGATCTTGGCCAGCGGCGTGTCCAGGATCTTGTCGCCCTGGGTGGTGAAAGTGACCAGCTCCACGCGCAGGCCCGGATGCAGGCGCTCGAGTTCGGCGCGGACGTGTTCGGCCTGCCACAGGGCCAGCGGGGATTTGCGGGTGGCGATGCGAAGGAGTTCGGTCATGACAGGACAGCGGCAACGGAAAAGGCCGCCAGTTTACCCGATGCGCCGGGGCGGGCGGCAGCTTTCACCGGCACGGCCCCACCCGCAAGGCCAATGGCGCCGGCCGCCCTGTCAGCGCCAGAAACAGCAAGGCCCGGACCATGGGCCGGGCCTGGAGACACACCGGGGCGGCAAAAGCCGCCCGGGAGGATCAGTTGCCGTAAACGACCGTGGTGTAGTCGGCGACGACACCGAGGATGACCTGGGTCTCATGATCCACATGGTGGATCTTGGTGATGCCGCCGTTCTTGGCGGCTTCCTCGATGCTGGCGTTGCCGGTGGCGTAGAGGCCGAAGAAGGAGCGGGCGGTGGAGCGGCCGACCTTGGTGGGCTTGTCGGCGGAGCCGGTGACGCCGACCGGACCGGTGACACTGGAATAGAGCAGACCGTTGACCGGGGCATTGGCCACGGCGCAGCCAGAGAGGACGATGGCCAGGGTGCTGGCAGCGAGCAGGCGCTTCATGGGGAACTCCTTGTTGTTTTGGGCGCCGCGGGCAGGCGCGGCCGTGGGGCGACTTTAAGGAAGCGCCGCCCAAATATCCATACTTGCCGCCGCCCGCTCAGAGCTTCTGCATGGTCTCGCGCAGCTCCGGCAGGTGCCGGCGGCTGACCACGAGGCGGTCCTCGATGCCCTTGATGCGGACCTGGTACTGCCCCGGGGCCACCAGCTCGAGGCCGTCCAGGAAGGCCAGGGCCAGCAGGGCATTGCGGTGGATCCGGATAAAGCGCGGGCCGAACTCGTTCTCGAGATCCTTCAGGGTCTCGTCGATCAGCACCTCGCCCTTGCCGTGGCGCACCGTCACATATTTCTGGTCGGCCAGGAAATAGCGCACGTCATCCACCGGGATCAGCTCGATGCCGCGATGGGTCTTGGCGGTGATGTGACTGCGGCCGTTGGTGCGGGCGTCGTCGGCGCTGGTCTTCACCGCCTCGAGCTGGGCACGATTGACGCGCGTGGCGCGCTCCAGGGCTTCGGCCAGCTGCTCCTTGCGCACCGGCTTGAGCAGGTAGCCCACGGCCTGCACCTGGAAGGCGGCGAGCGCATGCTCGTCGTAGGCGGTACAGAAAATCACCGCCGGCGGCGCCGGCAGCCTGGCCAGCAACTCGGCGCAGGCGAGGCCGTCCATGACCGGCATGCGCAGGTCCAGCAGCACCACGTCCGGCTGCAGCACCGTCACCTGGTGCAGGCAGTCCTCGCCGTTCTCGGCCTCTCCCACGATCTCGTAGCCATCCATGTCACGGAGGAAGCGGGCGAGTCGCTCGCGGGCCAGGGCCTCGTCGTCGCAAATCAGCACCTTCATGTCACGCTCCTTCTTCTGCGGATTCTTCTAGTTTTACGGAAGCGGCGGGGGCCGCCCTTCCCGGCGCAAGGCTGAGAGGATAGGAAACAACCGTGGTGTGCACGGTTTCATCGGCATGCGTGGTGAGCTTGGCCGTTTCGCCGTAGTGGGCCATCAGGCGCTGGCGGATGTTGTTGAGCGCCATGCGGTTGCCGCGCGCGGACGAGACCGCGGCCTTGGCTACCGGATTGGTGATGATGATGCTGACGTCGCGGCCGTCGTAATCCAGCGTGATGCGCACCACGCTCTGCTCCGCGCGCGGCTCCACGCCGTGATAGATGGCGTTCTCGATCAGGGGCTGCAGGGTCAGCGCCGGAATGCGCACCTGCTCGGGCACCGTATTGAACTTCCACTCCACCTGCAGGCGATCACCCAGGCGGAATTTTTCAATGTTCACGTAGTGCTGGCAGAGCTCCAGCTCTTCGTTCATGGACACCTCGCCCTCGGCCTTGAGGCTGGCGCGAAAGAGCTCGGAGAGGTCTTCCACCGCCTGCTCGGCCTTGTCCGGATCCACATGGATCAGACTGGCGATGATATTCATGGAATTGAACAGGAAATGAGGCCGGATTCGCGATTGCAGCGCCTGCAGGCGCGCGGTGAGCTCGGTACGCTGGCGCGCGCGCAGCTGCTCCTGCAAAAAGAAGTACCGCATGATGAGGCCGGTGACGATGGCGCCCATGAGCACGTTGCGCAGGATGTCCTGGCCGCTCACGGAATAGAACCAGGCGATGCGGGCAAAGCGCAGCGCGGGCTCGGCCAGCCAGCTGAACAGCGCGACGAGGGCCACCACCACCATGAAGCTGAGGGCGGCGGCGGTGGAGCTGGGCAGGCGCATCAGCGGACGCCGCAGCTTGCACAGCAGGGCGCCACTGACGAGCACGATCCACTGCACCAGGAAGGAAGTCAGGGCGAGGCGGTCCCAGGGAAAACCTTCGAGCCGGTCGACGCCGGCCAGCACCAGCAGCACCGCCAGCAGCTCGGCCACGATGACCAGGCGCAGGAGGGACTGGGCGGCACAGAAGTCCGGCAGGAAGAAATCCTCCCCCCCCTCTTCTGTGACCTGGTTGTTATTTTTGTTGTGTCGCATGTCTCCGAGTCTGCCCCCTTCCCCGACGAACGGCAAGTCAGGCAAACGGCCGCGGTTGCCGGTATACTGCGCCCCATCCCCGGTTTACCGCCGTTCGCCGGCGCCCATCCCCGGCAAATCCTTCGACTATCGAGTTCTGCATGAGCCAATCGACCTCTTCCTCCATGTGGGGCGGCCGCTTCAGCGAGGCGACCGACGCCTTCGTGGCCGAGTTCACCGCCTCCGTCAGCTTTGACAAGCGCCTGTACCGGCACGACATCATGGGCTCCATCGCCCATGCCACCATGCTGGCCCGAGTGGGCGTGCTGAGCTCCGAAGATCGCGACAAGATCGTTGCTGGATTGCAGGAGATACAGGCAGAGATCGAGTCCGGCCAGTTCGAGTGGCGGACCGACCTCGAAGACGTGCACATGAACATCGAGCACCGCCTGACCGACCGCATCGGCATTGCCGGCAAGCGCCTGCACACCGGCCGCTCCCGCAATGACCAGGTCGCCACTGATGTAAGGCTTTACTTACGGGATGAGGTAGACGCCATAAGGGGCGAGCTCAAGCGCCTGCTCACCGGCCTGATCGACCTGGCCGAGCGCGAGCACGCCACCATCATGCCCGGCTTCACCCACCTGCAGACGGCGCAGCCGGTGACCTTCGGCCATCACCTGCTGGCCTGGTTCGAGAACCTGAAGCGCGACGACGAGCGCCTGGTCGACCTGCGCAAGCGCGTCAACCGCATGCCCCTGGGCTCGGCAGCCCTGGCCGGCACCACCTACCCCATCGATCGCGCCTACACGGCCGAGCTGCTGGGCTTCGAGGCCGTCTGCGAGAACTCCCTCGACGCCGTCTCCGACCGTGACTTCGCCATCGAGTTTTGCGCCGCCGCCGCGCTCATCATGATGCACCTGTCGCGCTTCTCCGAAGAGCTCGTGCTCTGGGCCTCCGCCCAGTTCCAGTTCGTGCACCTGCCCGACCGCTTCTGCACCGGCTCCTCCATCATGCCGCAGAAGAAGAACCCGGACGTGCCCGAGCTGGTGCGCGGCAAGGCCGGCCGCGCCTTTGGCCACCTGTTCAGCCTGCTGACCCTGATGAAGGGCCAGCCGCTGGCCTACAACAAGGACAACCAGGAGGACAAGGAGCCGCTGTTCGATTCCATCGATACCGTGCGTGGCTCCCTGCGCGCCTTTGCCGACATGGTCCCGGCCATCCAGGCCCGCCACGACAATATGCGCGAGGCCGCCCGCCGCGGCTTCGCCACCGCCACCGACCTCGCCGACTACCTGGTGAAGAAGGGCGTGGCCTTCCGCGATGCCCACGAGATCGTCGGCAAGGCCGTGGGCTTTGGCGTGCAGAGCGGCAAGGACCTGGCGGAAATGAGCCTGGTCGAGCTGCGCCAGTTCTCCGAAGTCATCGGGGAGGACGTGTTTGGCGTGCTCACTCTCGAAGGCTCGGTCAACGCCCGCAACCATATCGGCGGCACCGCCCCGGCCCAGGTGAAGGCCGCCTGCGCCCGCGCCCGCCAGCGCCTTGCCTGAGCTTCCCGGGCACGCAAAAAAGCCGGCTTTTGCCGGCTTTTTTTATGTCCACTGCCTCATCCTGAAATGAGTCGAGACCTTCCGCCCCCTTCCTGAAGCCCATCCCTGCAGGCCGGGATTCATCCCGACTGGCATGAAGCAGACCGCCCTGTTGAAAAGGCTCTTGAGGATGATCCGACTGCGCGGACACGGGACCTTGCAGACCCTTTCCTGAGGCGCAACCCGTCCATGACGGGCCTCAGGCCGATATCGCCAGGTCCTGGTGGATGACGATACGGTGGCGACCGCCGCGCTTGGCGGCATAGACGGCCTTGTCGGCGGCATCGAGCAGCGCCTGCGGCGCCTCCCCCGGCTGCGGCAGGCGCGCCGCCAGGCCGATGCTGACCGTGACGTGCGCCGCCGCCTGGGAGCCGGCATGGGGCAGGGCCAGGGCATCGACATCCTGCAGGATGCGCTCCGCCACCTCGCGCGCCCCTGCGACATCGGTCCCCGGCAGGATGATCACGAACTCCTCGCCACCATAGCGCGCCGCCAGGTCGCCCGGACGCCGCGCAGCATGCTGGAGCACCACGCCCAGCGCCGCCAGGCATTCGTCACCGGCGGCATGGCCATAGGTGTCGTTGTAGGGCTTGAAGAAATCGACGTCGATAAAGAGCAGGGCCATGGGCCGGTTCTCGCGGCGCAGGCGCTCCCATTCGCGCAGCAGGGTTTCGTCGAAGTGGCGGCGATTGGCCAGGTGCGTGAGGCCGTCCTGCTGCGCCAGCCGCTCCAGGGCCAGATTGAGACGCTGGCGCTCACTGGACTCGTGCTCCAGCAGCAGCCCCTGCAGAAAGCTGATGCGCTCCTGGCGCTCGATGACCGCGCCCACGAAGACCATCACCAGCAGACTGCCGAGGCAGTACCAGGCCATCATCGCCCAGTCCACCGGGCGGCCCAGCAACAGCACGATGCCGACGCCGACGAAGATGCCCGTCAGTGACGTCAGTGAGGAAACGATCAGGGACAGCCGCAGCGGCAGCACCAGGATGCTGATGATGAGCAGCGCCACATAGCTGTTCATCTGGGTCAGGCGCGGATTGTCCAGGAGATGGGTGCCCAGCACGGCGATGGCCAGCACGACCGAGCCGGCCACGAAGATCACCTTCTGGTAATGCCGCTGGAAAGTCGGCAGGTGCAACAGCAGGATGGGCAGGACGAGGGCCGCGCCCATGGCTCCGAGCCAGCGCCACCAGAGCACGCCATCCGGGCCATTGAGCTCCTGCGGGAAGAGCATGCGCCCGCCCGCGCCAATGCAGACCCAGAGCAGGGCCAGCAGCGGCCAGCCGACGTAGACGAGGTGACTGAACTCCTCCTGCCGGCGCTGGGCAAAAAGCTGGTCGATAGGCGGCTTCAGCCAGCACCAGAACACGCGACCCGCTATGGTGGCGCGGATCTCGTCCGGATTGAGGCTGACGGCGGAGGGAGAATCGGGGGACATCGCGTTTTTCTTGTTGAGCCCAGTCCTACATCTTTACTACAGAGCACCCGGCGCCGGCAGCCTCGCCCGACGAACGCGGCCCTGCGCGGGACAGGGGCCTGCGCTACAATGCGCGCCCCACACCGAGGTTCGCCATGTCCGCGCCTGCCCGGCCGCTGCCCACCGCACCGGCCCTCTACAGCCACGAGAAGTTCTGGGCCGAATGCCTGGGGCCCGCCCCCTTCCTGCCCATGTCGCGGGCAGAGATGGACGCGCTCGGCTGGGACGTCTGCGACATCATCATCGTCTGCGGCGACGCTTATGTAGACCACCCCAGCTTCGGCATGGCCATCATCGGCCGCCTGCTCGAGTCCCAGGGCTTCCGCGTCGGCATCATCGCGCAGCCGGACTGGCAGTCGGCCGAGCCCTTCCGGGCGCTCGGCAAGCCCCGCCTGTTCTGGGGTATCAGCGCCGGCAACATGGACTCCATGATCAACCGCTACACGGCGGACCGGAAGATCCGCTCGGACGACGCCTACTCGCCCAATGACGAGGGCGGCAAGCGTCCCGATCGCGCCTGCAACGTCTACTCGCAACGTGCGCGTGAAGCCTATCCGGATGTGCCGCTGGTGATCGGCGGCATCGAGGCCTCGCTGCGGCGCATCGCGCACTACGACTACTGGCAGGACAAGGTGCGCCGCTCCATCCTGCTCGACGCCAAGGCCGACTTGCTGCTCTTCGGCAACGCCGAACGCGCCATCGTCGAACTCGCGCATCGCCTCAACCGCGGCGAGAAAATCCAGGACATCACCGACCTGCGCGGCACCGCCTTCGTGCGCCGCGACACGCCGGAGGGCATGTTCGAGATCGACTCCACCCAGGTCGACGCGCCTGGCCGCATCGACCAGCACATCAATCCCTACATCAACACCGCCGACCCGGCCGCCTGCGAAGTCGAGAAGCAGAAATCCGCAGCGCCCTCCTTCTTCAGCGGCGCCACCTTCAGTGATGGCAGCGATGCCGGCGCGATCAGCGCGACTGCCGACAGTGCCGCCGCACGCGACGAGCACACGCAGCCGGTGTCGCTGCGCCTTTCGCAGGCCATGAAGAACCGGCTGCCGCCGCGCGAGAAAACCGTGATCCGGCTGCCGTCCTTCGAACGCGTCTCGACCGACCCGGTGCGCTACGCCCACGCCAACCGCGTGCTGCATCTCGAGACCAATCCCGGCAATGCGCGCGCCCTGGTGCAGCGTCACGGCGACCGGGACGTGTGGCTGAACCCGCCGCCGATTCCGCTCAGCACGGAAGAGATGGATTACGTCTTCGACCTGCCCTATGCGCGCGTGCCGCACCCCAGCTACGGCGGCGCCCGCATCCCGGCCTACGAGATGATCCGCTTCTCGGTGAACATCATGCGCGGCTGCTTTGGCGGCTGCACCTTCTGCTCCATCACCGAGCACGAAGGCCGCATCATCCAGAATCGGTCGCATGAATCCATTCTCGGCGAGATCGAGAAAATGAAGGACACACCGGGCTTTACCGGCGTCGTCTCCGACCTTGGCGGCCCCACCGCCAACATGTACCGCCTCGCCTGCAAGTCGCCCGAGATCGAGGCCGCCTGCCGCAAGCCCTCCTGCGTCTACCCCGGCATCTGCGACAACCTCAACACCGACCACTCCTCGCTGATCGACCTCTACCGCAAGGCGCGCAAGCTGCCCGGCGTGAAGAAGATCCTGATCGGCTCGGGACTGCGTTATGACCTCGCCGTGCGCTCCCCGGAGTACGTGAAGGAGCTGGTGACGCATCATGTCGGCGGCTATCTCAAGATCGCGCCCGAACACACCGAGTCCGGTCCGCTGTCCAAGATGATGAAGCCGGGCATCGGCGCCTATGACCAGTTCAAGGAAATGTTCGAGCGCTTCTCGAAAGAGGCGGGAAAGGAGCAGTACCTGATCCCCTACTTCATTGCAGCGCATCCGGGCACCACCGACACCGACATGCTCAACCTCGCGCTCTGGCTCAAGCGCAACGGTTTCCGCGCCGACCAGGTGCAGGCTTTCTATCCCTCACCCATGGCCACCGCGACGGCGATGTACCACTCCGGTATGAATCCCCTGAAGAAAATCTCCCGCCTCACCGGCGAGAAAGTCGAGATCGTGAAAGGCGATCGCCGCCGCCGCTTGCACAAGGCCTTCCTGCGCTACCACGACCCCAACAACTGGCCGCTGCTGCGCGAGGCGCTCAAGGAGATGGGCCGCGCCGACCTTATCGGCAACGGCAAGCACCAGCTGATCCCGCGCACCCAGCCGGCAGGCACGGGCGAGGGCAGCTACCAGGCGCCGCGCAAGAAGAACTCCAGCGAAGGCGGCGGCGTGTCACTCAAGGTGAAGCCGCAAAAGGGCCGCGTGCTGACCCAGCACACCGGCCTGCCGCCGCGTGACGATGGCGCGCGCAAGCCGCTGCCGAAGCGGCCGGGCAAGCCCCGATGATCCCTGATCCCGCAAGTCTGCTGCAGTTCTGGTTCCGGGACATTCCGGAAGCGGCATGGTGGCGCAAGGATGCGGCATTCGACGCCGAGTTGCGCCGGCGCTTTGGCGACTGGCATGCCGCTGCCGCGCGCGGCGAACTCTTCGCCTGGCGTGACTCGCTACCGGGCCGACTGGCGGAGATTCTTTTGCTCGACCAGCTGCCGCGCAATCTCTTTCGTGACAGCGCCAGGGCGTTTGCCAGCGATGGCATGGCGCTGGCGCTGAGCCAGGAGGCAGTGCGCACGGGCCTCGCTGCCAGCCTGCCACCGCGAGAGCGAGCATTTCTCTACCTGCCCTACATGCACAGCGAATCTCTACTGATTCATGAAGAAGCGCTTCGGCTCTTCGCTGAACCAGGCCTGGAAGGAAACCTGGACTTCGAGCGACGGCACCAGACCATCATTGCCCGCTTTGGCCGCTACCCGCACCGCAATGCGGTGCTGGGGCGCAGCTCCACCCCGGAAGAAATCGCCTTCCTGCAGGAGCCGGGTTCCGCGTTCTAAACGGAGCTCGCGCCGCTGCCCGCCATAAACCCTGCGACAGGAGTACGACATGACGATGGAAAAAGCCGTCCTTGGCGGTGGTTGCTTCTGGTGCCTGGACGCGGCCTTCCGCGAGCTGCGCGGCGTCACTGACGTGCAAAGCGGTTATGCCGGCGGCCCTCGCCCGAACCCGAGCTACGAGCAAATCTGCAGCGGCGCCACCGGCCATGCCGAAGTTGTGGCAATCACCTTCGACAACAGCGTGATTGCCTTTCGCGACCTGCTCGGAATTTTCTTTGCCCTGCACGACCCCACCACGCTCAACCGCCAGGGCCACGATATCGGCACGCAGTATCGCTCGGTGGTGTTCTGCCAGGATGCCGGACAGGCGCGCGTGACGCGCGAGATGATTGCGGAGCTCGAACGCGACCGGGTATATGCCGCGCCCGTCGTCACCGCGGTGGTGGAGCACGACACGCCCTTCTGGCCCGCCGAGGATTATCACCAGGATTTCTTCACCCGCAATCCGGGCCAGGGCTATTGCCAGGCCGTGGTCGCGCCCAAGGTCGCCAAGTTCCGGCAGAAATTCGCCGCGCTTCGCAAAGCCTGAGCCGCCAGCCGGCCATCCATGAGCCTCGACTTGCGCAAGAACGCCCCCGGGCACGGTCCGCTCAAAGGGCCCGGCTGAGTTTTAACGGATCCTCCTGAACTGTCAGGCCGTCACTCGCTAACGGCGGCCGATCAGGTCCTGCTCCAGCATCCAGAGCCGGTCCTGCCCCCAGAGAGCCGGGCACCCCTCGACCCGGAACGTGGGCACGCCCCACAGGCCCAACGCGAGCATCTCGGCACGATTGGCCTCGGCCACTGCGCGCCAGCTGTCATCGACCAGCGCCTCGCGGATGTCATTGCGATCAAGACCGGCGCGTTCGCCCATCTTTTCCAGGCCGCGCCGCGACCCGGCGTCGAGGCCGTCCGCAAAAACGCCTTGCAGGAAAGACTCCAGGAATTCCAGCCCCTTGCCCAGCGCGACGGCCCGATGCAGGAGCGCCATGCCACGCTCGACCGGCGCACCCACCGGATCGACGATGCAGCCAAATGGCAGGCCCAGGCGCAGCGCCTCGCGCTTGACGTCGCGCACGATATACAGACGCTTCTCCAAAGGCACCGGCAGGCCGCGCATCGCCATGGGCAGCACAAAACGCAAGCGGAGCTCGGCGCCGTAGTGCGCAGCCAGACGACGTACCCGTGCAACGGCCAGGTAGGTATAGGGACTGCGCAGCGAACAATAGAAATGCAGCGGCGGCGCTTCGGTTCCCGCTGGCCGGGGATTCCACTGCAGCTCGGGCGGGGGAAACAGCGGCCCCTCCTGGCCGCGCGCCAGGCCGCCCTCGATCAGACGGCGCTCCAGGTAGTGCAGGCGATCAAGGCCCCAGTACCACTCACCCTCGAAATAGAAGGTCGCGCCCAGGTAGTGACCCAGGCGCTGGCGCAGGGCGGCGCCATCGGGTGCCACCAGCGTCTGCTGCTGCGGTGACACGCCAAAATGCGTGGCAAGGCGCGCGGCATCCCGCGCCGACCAGCCCTGCAGCCGCTCCCGATCCGGCGCGGCGGCAGCGGTGGGCGGCGGCACGGCATGCACCTCGAGGCGGATGTGATAACGATCGCGCAAGACGGGCAGCAGCGCGGCGGTCAACTGGCTATAGGGATCGTCGGCCTGGTGAAAGTAATGCACTACCGCCTCATTGCCCGCCGCCCTGCGCCAGGAGGCCGCCAGCGCGCCACGCATGTCGCGCAGCGACTCGCTGGTAAGCAGGCGCGAGAACGCGCGCTGGATCGGAGCCTTCACCATGATCGGTCTCGCCTGCGGAAGGTCATGGCGCCCTGCCCGAGCCCCGGGACATCCGCCTCAGCCCTGGGTGTCCAGCAGCTCCTTGAGCAGCGCCAGGAAATTGTCGCGGAAGGCATCGGCGGCAAAACGGTCGAACTGCGCGCGCCGATAGCGGAAGGTGATGGTCAACTCGCCGCGCAAGGTCACCACGCCCACGGCCACGCCCATGGGCATGCGCGTCGGCGGGGAAAACCGGATGGCGGTGATGCGCCCGGCCTTACCGGCGGGATCGGGAATATCGGAGACGCGGCCGAGATTGTTGAGCACGGCGGTATCGACCACGAAATTCCCGGTCAAGGGCATGAGATTGGTCAGCGACTTGCGCACCGAGCCCGGCAGCACCTGCACCAGGTTGAGCAAGTCCACCAGCAGGCCGGCGGTTTCCTCGCTCTTGTACTTCTGGGTTTGCGCGGTCACGGCCGCCAGGGTCTGCTCATAACTGCGGCGGTCGTCCTCGCGCGTGGCGACGTTCACCCACAGCGAGAAATTTCCCACGCCCTCCTGGCGCCAGGTGATGGGCCGGAAGTTCATGACATTCATCAGCGTGATACGGCCGGCCGCTTCGTTGCGCTGCAGGTTCCAGCGCTCCACGGCCAGGTGTACCAGCGCCGCCAGCACATCGTTGAGCGTGGCGCTGCCGAGGCGCAGCTTGCCGAGGGCATCGGTCTGCTCGCGCGTGAAAGTGTGCGATACAAAGGAAAGGCCGGCCTTGTTGTCGCCGAAGTGCGGCGCGATGCGCGTCGGCAACTGCACCGAGCGGGCGAGATAGCTGAGCAGGCGACGCGCGCGACGCAGCAGGTCGGGCATGCCCTTGGCCCCGAACTCCTGGCCGATATGACGCGCCTTCACCACGTCGATGTCGGAGGGCTGCCCATCATCCACGCCGGCATAGAGGCGCATCAGCGAGAGCAGGAAGCGATAGGCGCCGGCGGCGTCGGTGACCACATGGCTCATCTTGAGGAAGAGCCAGTCGCCCTCCGGATGATGCGCGATCAACAGTCGGAACGGCGGCGCATTCTCCAGCAACAGGCGACGTGTGTAGAACGAGTCGCGCGCGGCTTCCACCGCCGCCTCGTCGGCACACTCCACGCGCAGCACCGGATCCTCGTCGGCGCGCTCGATCAGCTCCCACTCGTAATGGCGGCCGCCGGCCTGGATGGGATGCTGGCGCACGGACGCCAGGGGGTGGCGACGCATCGCGGCATAGGCCGCCGCCTCGATCTTCTGCTCGTCAAGGCGACCGGAAAAACGCAGGTCGAGCTGGATACCCATGGGCTCTTCCGCGCTCTCGAGATGATGAAAGAGCTCGTCAGTGACGGAAAAGGAAAAGCGCGTAGTCATCCTGGGGATCCTGCGGTGGTGGCCGCGGCGGCCGGGTCTGCGTGGGAGGGAGTCGCGCCAGCCTTGCCACGTTGCTGGCGGTAATGCGAAGGGGAACTGCCATAGATGCGCTTGAACGCCTGGCTGAAGGCCGTCTCGGAACCATAGCCCACCATCTCGGCGATCCGGCATACCGGCTGCTGGGTGTGCCGGAGCTGCCACAGCGCCAGGCGCATGCGGTGCTCGGCCAGGTAGCTGAGCGGCGGCTGACCCATGACCGAGCCGAAGCGTTCGGCGAAGGCCGAGCGCGACAGGCAGGCGATGCCGGCGAGATCGGGCACTGTCCACGGATGCGCCGGCCGCTGGTGGATGGCGGCCAGCACCGGCGACAGCGCGGGATCGCGCAGCGCGCGCAGCCAGTTGTTGGTGCCTTCCGGCAAACCCTCGACGTAGTCGCGCACGCACTCGATGAACAGGATGCCGACCAGCCGGTTGATGATGGCCTGGTGCCCGGGGCGACCCGAGCCTTCGTTGGCGAGGAAATCGAGGCCGATGCGCAGCCATTCCGGCGGACTCTCGCTGATGCCGCGCATGACGAGCACCGACGGCATCGCCGCCAGCAAGGGACGGCCGAGGTCGGCATCGAGCCGAAAGCGCGCGGAGAGCGTGGTGGTGATGGCGCCGGAGCCGCCCACCTTGAGAAGGTCGCGGCTGTGGCCCTGGATGCCGGGCACGAGGTCGGTGAGTGCGGCGGGGGCGATGACGGCCTGCTCGTGCTGCAGGGCGTGGTCGCGGCCGTTCATGACCACGGCCATGTCACCAGGCTCGAGCCGGATCGGCGCCTCGTTGCTGAGGTAGAGCCACGCTTCTCCGGTCAACACCAGGTGAAACGCGGCGCGACCCTCGGTGCAAAAGGCAAAAGCCCAGGGCGCGCCCGCCTGGATATAGCGGAATTCGCCCCCGGACAAATGAATGTCGTCGAGGATCTGGCTGAGGGTGTCGAGGGTGTCCATGCTCAGGGGAGGGCGCCCGCCGTTCTTGTTGTTGGCTGAATTCTGACATTAACCAATGACAGGGTCATCAAGGGCAAGTCTTTTCCTGCCCATAATGCCCTCCCCCAATGCGATTTGTCCGGCTCCGGTCAGGCGCAGGCTCCACACGTCGCCCGGCACGTCCCGCCGGACATGAAAAAGCCCGCTGGCGCGGGCTTTTTCAGGGGGCGTAGTGACAGCCTATTTGCGTTTCATCATGTCGAAGAATTCATCGTTGGTCTTGCAGTCCTTCAGCTTGTCGAGCAGGAACTCGATGGCGGCGATCTCGTCCATCGGGTGCAGCAGCTTGCGCAGGATCCACACCTTCTTGAGTTCGTCCTCGCCAATCAGGCGCTCTTCGCGACGGGTGCCGGACTTCTTGATGTTGATCGCCGGAAACACGCGCTTTTCCGCGATCTTGCGCTCCAGGTTGATTTCCTGGTTACCGGTGCCCTTGAACTCCTCGAAGATGACTTCGTCCATCTTGGAGCCGGTGTCGACGAGCGCGGTGCCGATGATGGTCAGCGAACCGCCTTCCTCGATGTTGCGCGCGGCGCCGAAGAAACGCTTGGGGCGTTCCAGCGCGTGCGCGTCGACGCCGCCGGTGAGCACCTTGCCGGAGCTCGGGATCACGGTGTTGTAGGCGCGCGCAAGACGGGTAATGGAGTCCAGCAGGATGACCACGTCCTTCTTGTGCTCGACCAGGCGCTTGGCCTTCTCGATCACCATTTCCGCGACCTGCACATGGCGGGCGGGCGGTTCGTCGAAGGTGGAGGCCACCACTTCGCCACGCACCGTGCGCTGCATTTCGGTGACTTCTTCCGGGCGCTCGTCGATGAGCAGCACGATCAGGAAGACGTCCGGATTATTGCGCGTGATGGAGTGGGCGATGTTCTGCAGCAGCATCGTCTTGCCGGCCTTGGGCGGGGCGACGATGAGCGAGCGCTGGCCAAGACCGATGGGGGCGATCAGGTCGATCACGCGCGAGGTCAGGTCCTCGGTGGAGCCGTTGCCGAGCTCCATGATCAGGCGGCGCGTCGGGAACAGCGGCGTCAGGTTTTCGAACAGGATCTTGTTCTTGGCGTTTTCAGGCGCGTCGAAGTTGATGTGGTTGACCTTGAGCAGCGCGAAATAGCGCTCGCCTTCCTTGGGCGGTCGGATGGTGCCGGCGATGGTGTCGCCCGTGCGCAGGTTGAAGCGGCGTATCTGCGAGGGGCTGACGTAGATGTCATCGGGACCGGCCAGGAAGGAGCCTTCCGAGGAGCGCAGGAAGCCGAAGCCGTCGGAGAGGATCTCCAGCACGCCGTCGCCAAAGATGTCCTCGCCGCTGCGGGCGTGGGCCTTGAGGATGGCGAAGATGACATCCTGCTTGCGGTTACGGGCCATGTTCTCGAGGCCCATTTCCTCGGCGATCTTGACCAGCTCGGCAATCGGTTTTTTCTTGAGTTCAGTAAGATTCATAGAAAAGAGGATCTTGCGAAGGGAGAGGGGGCAACGCGACGGCGCCTGGGGCGCGTATGGCCGAATGATGATGTCAGCGCTAGAGGAAGCGTGAGGAACAGTCGGGGAACGGGAAAGCGGGGACTGCTCGGCCGGACGGCGTGCGTTGAATGGGCGGCCCGCTGCTCCGGACCGCCCTTGGGAAAATTATATATTCGAATCCAGGAACGCCGTCAACTGCGACTTGGAAAGGGCGCCCACTTTGGTGGCCTCGACACTGCCGCCCTTGAACAGGGTCAGGGTGGGGATGCCGCGGACGCCATACTTCTGGGCGGTGCCGGGGTTGTCGTCCACATTGACCTTGACGATCTTGAGCTTGCCTTCGTATTCGCCGGCAATCTCGTCCAGGATGGGGGCAACCATCTTGCAAGGCCCGCACCACGGCGCCCAGTAGTCGACCAGGACCGGACCGTCGGCCTTGATGACGTCGTTTTCAAAGCTGGAATCTGTGGCGTTCACGATGAGTGCGTTGGCCATTGTCGTCTCCGCGAATGGGGAAAGGGGGGCATCATAGCAAAGACCGCTCCCGGCATACGAGCCTGACAGGTCATCCGGTGGCCCCTGAGGTAAGATGGGGCATCCTCCCCGCATTGCAAGGAGCACACGCCCATGCCGGCGTCTGTCCCCGACGAGCAGGGCCTGCTGGCCGCCGTCGACCTTGGCTCCAACAGCTTCCACCTCGCCGTTGCCCGCCTCGACCATGGCCAGCTGCGCCTGGTCACCACCTTGTCCGAGAAGGTCCAGCTGGCCGCCGGCCTTGATGACAAGGGCCGCCTCACCGACGAGGTCCAGGAGCGCGCCCTGGCCTGCCTCGCGCGTTTCGCCCAGCACCTGCAGGGGGTGGAGCCGCGCCACCTGCGCGTGGTCGGCACCAACGCCCTGCGCGTGGCGCGCAACGCTCGCGCCTTTGCCGCCCGCGCCGGCAAGGTCCTCAACCATCCCGTGGAAATCATCGCCGGGCGTGAGGAAGCCCGCCTGATCTACGTTGGCGTGTCGCGGACCCTGGCCGGCCCGGACCGGCGCCTGGTCGCCGACATTGGCGGCGGCTCCACCGAGTTCATCATCGGCGAAGGCCACCAGGCCCTCGCCACCGAGTCACTGCACATGGGCTGCGTCAGCTATGCGCTGCGCTTCTTTGCCGACGGCGCCCTGTCCGCGCGCGCCCTGGAGCGGGCCGTGACCGCCGCGCGCCAGGAAATCCTCGGCATCAAAGCGCACTACCAGGCCCTGGGCTGGAGCCAGGCCGTGGGCTCCAGCGGCACCATCAAGGCGGTGCAGCAGGTGCAGCAGCAGATGGGGATCGCCGCGCCGGACGGCCGCATCACCCGCCGCGGCCTCGAGGACATCCGCCGGCAGCTGCTCCGCCTCTCCCACGTGCGCGAGATCGACCTGCCCGGCCTCAAGGACGACCGCAAGGCGCTGCTCCCGGCCGGCCTCGCCATCCTGCTCGGTATCTTCGAGGAGTTCGGCCTCGACACCATGGAGTACTCCGACGGCGCCCTGCGCGAGGGCGTGCTGCAGGACATGCTGGGACGCTTCCGGCACGAGGACATCCGTCACCACAGCATGCAGGCGATACAGGCCCGCTACCGTGCCGATGCCGCCCAGGCCGGGCGCGTGGCGGCCAGCGCCGGCGCCCTTTTCCAGCAGGTGGCGGGGCCGCTGGTGCTGAACGAGGAGGAGGGGGAGTTGCTGCGCTGGGCGGCCCTGGTCCACGAGATCGGCACCGCGGTCGCGCACAACGGCTACCACAAGCATAGCGCCTACCTGCTCCGCCACTCCGACCTGCCGGGCTTCTCCCGCCAGGTCCAGGAGCATCTGGCGCTGCTGGTGGGCGCGCACCGGCGCAAGGTCAAGGCCGAGCAATACAACGAGATCATGGAGGCGGGCGGGCTGACGCTGCTGCGCCTGTGCGCGCTGCTGCGCCTGGCGGTGTTGCTGCACCACAGCCGCAGTCGCGAGCCCGCGCCCGAGGTACGACTGGGTGTGGGGGACGACATGACCTTCGACCTGCGCTTCCCGGCGGGCTGGCTGGCCTCGCACCCGCTGTCGCAGGAGGACTTTGCCGGCGAGACGGAGGTCTTTGCGGGCATCGGTTTCAAGCTGGCGATCGGGGAGTACTGAGGCGCTATCTGAAGGATCCTGGCGCCGGCAGCCCGCCCTTGTCGCGACACGCCATCGCGCGCGGCGGCTTCAACCCGGCCAGCCCGCGCCCCGCGCCGCCTTAATGCCGGGCGACGCCGTCCACCAGCAGGCGCAAGGTGGCGTCGCCCAGGCGCTTTTGCGCCTCGCGGTCGCCGGGCCGGCGCAGGTAGCGCAACACACTGCCCAGGATCATCCCGACCACGGCGTGACCGGTGGCCTCGGTATCCAGGTCCGGGCGGAAGAAGCCCAGCCTGACGCCGTTTTCCATGTACGCCGCCGTCAGCGTCCCCGCCCACTCGATCAGGCCCTGGATGCGGTCGGTCATCTGCGGGTCTATGGATGTCGCCTCGAACAGCACCAGCCGGCACATGTCGGGATTCTCGGTGAGAATGGCGGTCAGGCGCCGCGAGATGCGCGCCACCTGTTCCCGGTAGTCCTCCAGCGAGACGGCGGCCGTGGGCGAGTTCTCCTCGTCCAGGGCGGACATGATGCGGGCCATGACATCGTTGATGACCTGCTCCAGGATGTCGCGCTTGTTCTCGAAGTAGCGGTAGAAGGTGCCGTGGCCAATGCCCAGGCGCCTGGCGATGTCGGCGATGGCGGTCTGATGATAGCCGCGCGCGGCAAACTCCTCGAAGGCGGCCTGGATGATGTCGGCCCGCATCTGCAGGCGGTTGCGCTCGGCGCGGGAAAGGGGCGGGTTCTCGGTCATGGCTTCATGGTAACCGACTGTCGGAAAATGACGAGCCCTCCCTGATTTGACGGTCGATTCCGTGGATGACACCCTGTTCCGACCACCGAGCCGTGTAACGACCGCCAGCCTGTCAACGCCTGCAGATTGCGCCGCGAGACCCGGAGCGGGGTGTGCGGCGCTGGCCGCCCCTCTCGCCCAATGACGACCCACCGGAGAGCCCCCTTTGAGCCTCAAGGACACTGTTACCCGCCGCGTCATCGGCGCCGGCCTGCGCCTGGCCTTCAAGCTGCCGAGCCGCCTGCCCCTGCCCCCGGCCGTGCTGCGCGAAGGCATGGAGCAGGGCGCGCGCCTGTTCCGCCTGCATGCCGGCACGCAAGTCACCCCGGTCACGCTGGGCGGGCTCCCCACTGAGCGCATTTCCCCGCGTCATCCGGGCCGCCACGCCATCCTGCATGTCCACGGCGGCGCGTTTTTCGCCGGCTCGCCGGGCACCCACCGCGCACTCGGCAGCGAGCTGGCGGCGCGCAGCGGGGCCGTGGTGTACATGATCGATTACCGGCTGGCGCCGGAACACCCCTGGCCCGCCGCCCTGGAGGACGCGCTGGCGGCCTACCGCGCCCTGCTGGCGCTGGGTTACCTGCCCCGGGAGATCCTGCTGGGCGGTGACTCCGGCGGCTGCGCGCACATCCTCAACCTCGCCATCGCCCTGCGCGACCAGGGCCTGCCGCTGCCCGCCGGCCTGTTCATGATCTCGCCGTTCGTGGACCTCACCCTCAGCTGCCCCTCGGTCGCGGCCTACCGCCACCGCGATCCCATGGTCACCGCCTATGCCCTGCGCCGGGGCGCGGACGGCTACCGGGGCGAAATGGCGGCGGACGACCCGCGCGTCTCGCCGCTGTTCGCCGACCTGCACGGCCTGCCGCCCGTGCTGATCCAGGCCGGCGCCGAGGAGATCCTGCGCGACGACGCCCTGCGCCTGGCCACGCGCCTCACGGCCGCCGGTACCCTAGCGGGCTGCCGTCTTTATCCGGGCATGTGGCACAACTTCCAGATGTTCAACCAGTTCCTCGACGTGGCCGACCAGGCCCTGGACGAGATCGGGGTGTTCGTGCGCGGCAGTGTCCGCCAGGGCCAGGCAGCCACGGCACAGGCTGAACCGGCCTGAGCCCATTGAGGCTTACGGGAGGGTGGAGGGGCAAAAATTGACACTCCGTTCCGTAAATGACAATCTGTTCCACGCAGGCGGCCCGGTGCACCCGCGCCTGCCGCCGACCGGCGCCATCCAGGCCCGGGCAATACCGCCAGAGGAGAGCCCTCACGTGCCTATCCGCAAGCCTGCCGCTCCGGCCCGCAAGAAATCCTCCCGCCCCAAGCATGCGGCGACTGCCCCCGTGACGGCGGTGGACGTGCTCATCATCGGCGCCGGCCCCTCGGGGCTCAGCGCCTGCATCAAGCTCCAGGAGCAGGGCGTCACGGACACGGTGATCCTGGACCGCGCCAGCCGCATCGGCGGCACCTGGGCCGTCAACGACTACCCCGGCCTGCGCTGCGACGTGCCCAGCGAGATGTACTCCCTGGGCTTCGCCCCCAAGCCCGACTGGAGCCGCAGCTACGCGCCGCAGGCGGAAATCCGCGACTACCTGGAGGACGTGGCGAAGCGCTTCGGCATCGTCGACCGCATCCGCCTCGGCACCGAGGTCACCGACGCGCGCTGGGACGACAAGGCGCAACGCTGGCAGGTAAGCACGGCCTCGGGCGGCCATTACAGCGCGCGCGTGCTGGTCGCGGCCCCGGGCTATATCGGCGAGGCGCAGATGCCCACCTTCCCCGGCCAGGAGCGCTTCCAGGGCACCATTTTCCATTCCGGCATGTGGAACCACGGCCATGACCTGCGCGGCGAGCGCGTGGCCGTGATCGGCTGCGGCGCCTCCGCCATCCAGTTCCTGCCCGTGATCCAGCCGCTGGTGAAGGAGCTGGTCAGCCTGCAGCGCACTCCCACCTGGGTGCTGCCCAAGCCCGATTTCGCCATGCCGAAGGCGGTCAGCGCGCTCTTTCGCCGCGCTCCCGGCCTGCAGAAGCTTGTGCGCGAAGCCGCGCTCATGAGCATGGAGCCAGCGCTGCCGTTGTTCATGAACGAGCGCTGGCTGCGCGCCGTCACCCACCCCCTCGGCCTGTTCAATATCCGCCGCTCCATCCGTGACCCGGAACTGCGCCGCCGACTGACGCCGGACCATGTCCTCGGCTGCAAGCGCCCGCTGTTTTCCAACGACTGGTACGACGCCCTCGCCCAACCCAATGTGAAAGTGGTGTTCCAGGGCCTGTCGCACCTGACCGAGACCGGCATCGTCACCGAGGACGGCAGCGAGTTCCCGGTCGACACCGTGATCTTCGGCACCGGCTATGCCGTGGCCGAGCCGGCCATCTACCGGGTGCTGAAGGGCGCCGACGGCCGCTCGCTGAGCGCGCACTGGCAGGGCCGGCCGCGCGCCTACCAGGGCATGGCCATCCACGGCTTTCCCAACATGTTCCTGATGCTGGGACCCAACTCGCACAGCGTGCAGGGCTCGGTCATGTGGACGTCGGAGCATCAGGCGGACTACATTGCCAGCGCGGTGACCACGATCTTCGGCGCCGGGATGGGTCGCCTCGAGGTCCGCGAAGAGGTGGTGAAGGCGTTCAACCAGGCCATCGACCGCCGCCTCGGGCGCATGCCGATCCGCGCCGACATCTGCAGCACCTATTACCTCGACCGCGGTGGCCGCAACCAGTTCGTCTGGCCGGAGTTTGGCGTCAATATCAAGCGTCGCCTCCAGCATTTCGCGCTGGCCGACTACCAGGTGCAATAAGCGCTTGTTTCGGCAGGTCTGGATTTATCCTGATCTACTGCAAGCCAGGCGGCCTGCTGAGGCAGGCTCCCGGAATCTTTTCCAGCAGGAAGCTCTGCATCTTGTCAGTCGGGATAAATCCCTACGTACCGGAACAGGCCACAAGCTGCGGCCCGGCGGTTACCGTCGGGCGGCCTCACTTTTCAGAACACCAATACAACGGAGACAGCCATGCCCAGGTATACGGTCGATGTGACCCAGGATTATTCGCAGCCGGCGGAGGTCATTTTCCGCGCCCTGTCGGATCACAATCGCCTCAGCCGCGTGCTCGGGATTCCCGTCAAGCGCGTGGTCGATGGCCGGGGTGACGTCAATGGCGAAGGCTCGGTGCGTCGCATGGGCCTGTGGCCGCTGACGGTCGAGGAAACGGTGCTGTCGGTCGTGCCCAACCAGGCCATCCACTACCGCATCAGCAAGGGCGGTGCGCCGCTCAGCAACCATCGCGGCGACCTCGCCTTCAGCAAGACCGGCGGCGGTTCGCGCGTCAGCTGGACCATCAGCTTTGATGCGCCGCCCGTGCTCGGCGCTGTCGTGAAGCAGGTGCTGACCCAGGGCCTGCGCCTCGGCCTCAAGCGCGTGAAGGGCTGATCAAAAGGGGCAGACAAAAAAGGCGGGCACCCTCGGGTCGCCCGCCTTTTTTCTTCCCCTCCCGGGGAACTTTTATTATTCGCGCAAGGCGGCCCGCGCCGGCGGCTGTCAGGCGCGGTCCTACTGCGGCGCCAGCTTCTCCAGCAGGATCTGCTGCGCAATCTTTTCCTTACCAACCTCGCAACTGGTCTGGCGATAGCCGCCATCCGGCCCCAGCTGCCAGCTCTGGCGATTGTCCGCCAGGAGCGTCATCAACGCCTCCTGCTTCACGCGCTTGGCCAGCTCGCGATCAGTGACCGGAAAGCAGGTTTCGACGCGAAAAAACATATTGCGATCCATCCAGTCAGCGCTCGAGCAGTAAATCGCCGGATCGCCGCCGTTCTCGAACCAGAACACGCGCGAGTGCTCCAGGAAGCGTCCGATCACCGAACGCACGCGAATATGCTCCGACACGCCCGGCATGCCCGGACGCAGGCAGCAGATGCCGCGCACGACAAGCTCGATGCGGACTCCAGCCTGGCTGGCGCGGTAGAGCGCCTGGATCAACTGCTTCTCGGTCAGCGAGTTCATGCGCGCGATAATGTGGGCAGGCTTGCCTTCGGCGGCATTCCGGGTCTCGTGCTCTATATGCTCAAGCAGGCGTGAATGCAGCGTGAAGGGCGCATGCAACAGCTTCTTCAGCTTGGCGACCTTGCCCATGCCGGTAAGCTCCTGGAAGATGCGGTGCACGTCCTCGCATAATTCCTCGTCCGCCGTGAGCAGGGAAAAATCCGTGTAAATGCGCGCGGTCACGGCGTGGTAATTGCCGGTGCCCATGTGCACATAACGCTTCAGCTTGCGCCCGCCCTCGCGGCGCACCACCAGCAGCATCTTGGCGTGCGTCTTGTAGCCCACGATGCCGTAAACCACGATCACCCCGGCCTCCTGCAGGCGTGAGGCCACCTCGATATTCGATTCCTCGTCAAAGCGCGCGCGCAATTCAATGATGGCGGTCACTTCCTTGCCGTTGCGCGCCGCCTCCGCCAGCAGGTTGACGATCTCGGAATTCTTGCCGGTGCGGTAGAGCGTCTGCTTGATGGCGAGCACTTGCGGGTCGCGCGCGGCCTGGCGCAGGAACTCCACCACGGATGCGAACGACTCGAAGGGATGGTGCAGCAGCACATCGCCCTGGGCGATAACCTCGAAGTAGTTTTCCGCGCGCGCCAGCCGCTCCGGTATCGCGGGCGTCAGGGGACGATAGCGCAGGCGCGGCCGGTCGATGTCGGTGATCAGGCGCACGAGGTTCACGGGCCCGTTGACGCGATAGAGAAATTCCTCGGTGAGGCCGCACTTGCGCAGCAGGTAGTCCACCAGGTGACGCGGGCAGTTGTCGGCCACCTCCAGCCGCACGGCATCGCCGTAGCGGCGCGAGAACAGCTCGTCCTTCAACGCCACCGCAAGATCGGCCTCCGCCTCCACTTCATCGAGGTCGAGGTCGGCGTTGCGCGTGATGCGGAACTGGTAGCAGCCCTGCACCGTCATGCCCGGAAACAGCTCGCCCGCATGCTCGTGGATGATGGAGGACAAAAAGACATAGTCATCGCCACCGGCGCTGTCCTCGGGCAGGCGGATCATGCGCGGCAGGGAACGCGGCGCCGGCACGATCGCAAAATTGAGGTCACGGCCGAAGGCGTCGTTACCCTCCAGTGCGACGATGAAATTGAGGCTCTTGTTAACCACCTTCGGAAACGGATGCGCAGGATCCAGGCCGATGGGCGTCAGCACCGGATACACCTGCTCGCGGAAATACTTGCGCACCCAGGCCGACTGCTTGTCGCTCCATTCCTCGCGCTTCAGGAAGCGGATATTTTCCTGCGCCAGCGCGGGCAGCAGCACGTCGTTGAGAATGCGGTACTGACGGTCGACCGCATCGTGGCAGGCCTCGGCGATGCGTTTCAGCACTTCCTGCGGCAGCATGCCGTCGATTCCCGGCACGGCGCGGCCCAGCGACAGCTGGCGCTTGAGGCCGGCGACCCGGATCTCGAAAAATTCGTCGAGGTTGCTGGAAAAGATGCGCAGGAAGGCGAGGCGCTCCAGCAGGGGATGAATGTCGTCGAGGGATTGCTCGAGCACGCGCAGGTTAAAGGCGAGCAGGCTGAGCTCACGATTGAGGTAAAAGGCGGGATCGTTGAAGTCGCGCACGACCTCGGCGGCCGGCGGGCTGGATGGCGCGGTCATGGAGGCTTCCTTTTTCGAGACCATGATCAGACCGGCTCCTTGTTAAGGTTTCATGACAGGGTGGCATTCCTTGCCGCCTCCGGTTTCCGGTTGCCGCCGGCCATTCCCCTCTCAAGGGAATGGGCCGCAATGTTCTTGCCGTCCCCGTCGCGCGCGGACTGGCCGCGAAGCGGCGGTCGTCGGTACAGACTTGCGCTGACTGCCCGGCATGGTGCAGGCAGGCCGGCGCTCAGCCGCCTGCCTTCAGCAGCTGCGCGGCCTCGCGGGCAAAATAGGTGAGAATGCCGTCGGCGCCGGCGCGCTTGATGCACATCAGCGACTCCAGGATGACCGGCTCGCGCTTGAGCCAGCCGTTCTGGATGGCGGCCATGTGCATGGCGTACTCGCCGCTCACCTGGTAGACGAAGGTCGGCGCCCGGAAAGTGTCCTTCACGCGGCGCACCACGTCGAGGTAGGGCATGCCCGGCTTCACCATGACCATGTCGGCGCCCTCGGCCAGGTCGAGTCCGACCTCATGCAGCGCCTCATCCAGGTTGGCCGGGTCCATCTGGTAGGAGAACTTGTTGCCGCCCTTGAGGTTGCTGGCGGAGCCCACGGCGTCGCGGAAGGGGCCGTAGTAGCTGGAGGCGTACTTGGCGGCATAGGCGAGGATGGCGACGTTGACGTGGTCGTCCTGCTCCAGCGCCGTGCGGATGGCGCGGATGCGGCCGTCCATCATGTCGGAGGGCGCGACGATGTCGGCGCCGGCCTCGGCATGCGACAGCGCTTGCTTGACCAGCACATCGGTGGTGATGTCGTTCATCACATAGCCGTCGACATCGATGATGCCGTCCTGGCCGTGGGTGGTGAAGGGATCCAGGGCCACATCGGTGATGACGCCGATCTCCGGCACCGCGGCCTTCACGGCGCGCACGGCGCGCTGGGCGAGGCCTTCCGGATTCCAGGCCTCCTCGGCCATCAGCGACTTGGCCTCGGGCGGCGTCACCGGAAAGATCGCGATGGCGGGCACGCCAAGGGCGGCCAGCACCTCGGCCTCCTTCACCAGCAGGTCGATGGACAGGCGCTCCACGCCCGGCATGGAGGCCACGGCCTCGCGCCGGTTCATGCCTTCCAGCACGAATACCGGGCAGATGAGGTCGGCGGCCGTCAGCACGGTCTCGCGCACCATACGGCGGGAGAACTCGTTCTTGCGCAGGCGGCGCAGGCGGGTGGAGGGGAAGGGAGCGCGGGTGAAGGAAAAATCGGCCATGGACGACTCGCAGCGGCAGTTCCGGACAAGGTTCGGGAGCTTAGCCCAAAACCCTGCCGGCGCGCAGCGCGGCGCCGGCGGGTGCCCGCAAGCGTTCAGAACCTGGCCGCTCGGAGAAGGTGGCTGGCAGCAGGCGCACCCCAGCCAGGCGGCAAAAGACCGGTGGTGGCGCACCGTGTCTGTCCGGGCAACCCTCTCCCTGCCGGGCAAAGGCGGCCGCCACCGCCCGGCCATGCCCGGCAACGGGCCAACCGCCAGACTCAGCAGGGCAGTCTGCCTCCAGCAAGTCGGGATGAATCCCGACCTACCGGAACATGCCCTGATTGCTTGCTCCTGCGGACCTGCCCCTGACCCTTCCGCCTGCGGAGGCGGGCCCCGGGGCGCTTGGCCCTGGCGCTTGCCGGCTGCTAGTCTCGCGGGTCTCCCTGTCGACCCCACGAGCGCACCCCTGGCATGAGCGAGTCCGATCACAAGCCCGTCCTGTCCCCCGAAGAAAAGGCCCGCATCCTGCTCGAGCGGATGAAGAACGGCTTCGACAACACCCCCTTCGTGAAGCTGATCGGCCTCGAGCTCACCGAGATCACCGCCGAGGGTGTGCGCGCCCGCTTTGACATGAAGCCTGAACTCGTGGGCAACACCTTCAAGCAGATCCTGCACGGCGGCGTGATCGCCACCGCCCTCGACACGGTCGGCGGCGCCATGGGTTTCGTGGCGGTCTACCAGTACATGAAGCAGCAGGGCATGTCGCGCGAGGAGCGCTATGCGCGGATGGCGCGCCTCGGCACCATCGACATGCGCGTGGACTACCTGTCACCGGGCCGCGGCCAGCATTTCGAGGTGATCGCCTCCCCCTTGCGCGTGGGCAAGAAGGTGTTCGTGACGCGCATGGAGCTGCGCAACGACAGCAATGAGCTAATTGCTGTCGGCACCGGCACCTATATGTACTGAACCCTGCGTGATCGCCTGTCGCGCTGGCTGCGCCGCCTGCTGCATCGCCCCGTCCATCACCTCGCCGATTCCCGGCATGCCGGCGGGCAAGCCCGCGGGCGTGCCCTGCGTGCAGCTCGATGCCGAGGGCCTGTGCCGGCTCTTCGGCAAGCCGGAGCGCCCGGCCTTTTGTGGCAGCCTGCAGGCGGCGCCGGACATGTGTGGCGACAACCGCGAGCACGCCCTGCGCCTGATCGGCGCACTGGAAGCAGCCACACGACCTTGAGGCCGGCAAGCCACTGGCGACACCCCGTTGTCGACGGACAGAAATAAAAAAAGCCGGCAGATGCCGGCTTTTTTCATGCAGCGGAAGCAATCCGCCCCGCAGCGCGCGCTCAGGCTTCGCCGTCAGCCAGGGCCACGATGCCCTGGGCCCAGCGCACATACTTGAGCTGGGCGAGGTCGCGAATCGTCTTCACGTTAAAGGCCTTCAGCAGGGCCTCGGCATCTGCCTCGCTCACGCCCGCCAGCGCCGCCACGGGGGCGTCGGCCAGTTCCTTCAGGGATTTGCCTTCATAGGCCTTGTCCAGGGCTTTGTTCAGGTTCATGTCACGCCACTCCTTCTTGTTGTCCGAAAACCGGGGCTGCCCGCACGACGGCGGCAGCCGGCCAAGGCTAACGCGAAAGCATGAGGAAGTGCATCATTCCGGACAGGCTTCGCTGGCGGCCAGCCAGGCCTCTTCCGCCGCGACGAGCTCGACATCGATCGCCGCCTTTTCCTGCAGCAGTTTTTCCAGGTCATGCCGGCGCGCCGATTCGTAGAGGGCGCTGTCGCCCAGGCGCGCTTCCAGTGCCTGCTGCCGCGCCTGCAGCTCGGCCAGCTTCTTCTCGGCCTTGGCCAGCGCCTTTTGCGCTTCCTTGTTGATCTTGACGCCAGGCGCGCCCTTGCCGGCCGGCGCCGTGGCGGGGCTTGCCGGTGTGGCCGCCGCCGTGGCGACCGGCTCGCTGGCAGCGGCTTTCTTGCCCTCGCCTTTTTTGCCCTCGGCCTTGCGCGCGGCGGTCGCGTCCTTTTCCAGCGCGGCACGCCACTGGCGCAGCCACTCGGCATAGTCCTCGAGGTCGCCGGCAAAGGGCGTGGCGTGGCCATCGACCACGAGCAGGAAATCGTCGCAGCAGGCGCGCAACAGATGACGCTCATGCGAGACCACCACCAGCGCGCCCTGGTATTCCTGCAGCGCCAGCGTCAGCGCATGCCGCATCTCCAGATCGAGGTGGTTGGTGGGCTCATCCAGCAACAGCACATTGGGGCGCTGCCAGACAATGAGCGCCAGCGCCAGGCGCGCCTTTTCGCCACCGGAGAAATTCTCGCAGGAGGTGTCGATGCGCTCGCCGCCAAAGCCGAAGGAACCCAGGAACTTGCGCAACGTGAGTTCGTCGGTGCGGCCTGCGATGCGGGTGAGCTGCAATAGCGGCGACGCCTTGAGGTCGAGATGGTCGACCTGGTGCTGGGCGAAATAGCCCACCACCGTGTGATCGGACACCGTGCGCTCGCCGGCAAGCATGGCCAGCTCGCCGACGAGGGTCTTGATCAGCGTCGACTTGCCCGCGCCGTTGGGGCCGAGCAGGCCGAGGCGGGTATCCGGCGTCAGCGACAGGTTGACCTGCTGCAGGATGCGACGGCCGCTGTAGCCGCAATCAACTTCATCCATGCGGATCAGGGGCGAGGGCAGGCGCGCAGGTTCGCGGAAGCGGAAGCTGAACTGCGAGTCCACATGCGCCGGCGCGATCATGGTCATGCGCTCGAGCGCCTTGATGCGGCTTTGCGCCTGGCGCGCCTTGGTGGCCTGGGCGCGGAAGCGGTCAATGTACTTGTTGAGGTGGGCGACTTCCGTCTGCTGCTTCTCGAAGGCCTGCTGCTGCTGCGCCAGGCGCTCGGCGCGCATGCGCTCGAAGGCGGAGTAGTTGCCGCGGTAGTGGGTGATGGTCGCCTGCTCCACGTGCAGCACATGCTCGACCACGGCATCGAGGAAGTCGCGGTCGTGCGAAACCATGACCAGGGTGCCGGGATAGGCGCGCAGCCAGTCCTCCAGCCAGAGGATGGCGTCGAGGTCCAGATGGTTGGTGGGCTCGTCCAGCAGCAGCAGGTCGGAGCGGCACATCAGCGTCTGCGCCAGGTTGATGCGCATGCGCCAGCCGCCGGAGAAGTCGGCCACGTTCTTCTGCTGCTCCGCCTCGCTGAAGCCGAGGCCGGCCAGCAATTTGGCCGCGCGCGAAATGGCGGTGTAGCCGCCGATCTCTTCGTAGCGCTGGTAGAGGTTGGCGAGATCCTCGTAGCGCTCCTCGCGCTCGGCGGCGGCCAGCTGCGCCTCGATCGAGCGCAGCTCGGCGTCGCCATCGAGCACGTAGTCGAGGGCGCTGCGGGCGAGGGCGGAGACCTCCTGCGCCATATGCGCCACGGTCCAGACGGCGGGCCGGTCCAGGCGGCCGGCGTCGGGCGTGAGGTCGCCCTGCAGCAGGGCGAAGAAGGTGGACTTGCCGCTGCCATTGGCGCCGGTAAGGCCGACCTTCCAGCCGGGATGGAGCATGAAGTTGGCGTCGCGATAGAGCTCGCGGCCATCGCGGGAAACGACGAGATTGGAGACTGTGATCATGGGCGCGGAGTGTACGCAGGCGGGCGCAGAAGCCCAATAAAAAACGGGCCCGAAGGCCCGTTTTTATCCACGCGGTCGATTACTCGGCCGGCGGGGTCAGCACGGCCGGGGCCGGCGCGGCGGCAGGAGCCGGAGCGGCAGCGGGGGCCGCGGCAGGCTTTTCAGCCTTCTTGGGCTTGGCCAGCGAGCGCGGAGCCGGTGCCTTGGGGGCGGGCTTGGGAGCCGCCTTGGGGGCAGCAGCCTTGGCGGCAGGCTTGGCAGCGGCCTTGGCCGGAGCGGCCTTCTTGGCAGCCGGCTTGGCGGCAGCCTTGGGAGCAGCAGCCTTCTTGGCGGCAGGCTTGGCAGCGGCCTTCGGGGCAGCAGCCTTGGCCGGAGCGGCCTTCTTGGCAGCCGGCTTGGCGGCGGCCTTGGGAGCGGCTTTCTTGGCGGCAGGCTTGGCAGCGGCCTTGGCCGGAGCAGCCTTCTTGGCAGCAGCCGGCTTCTTGGCCGCGCCCTTCAGCTTCTTCTGCACATAGGCCTTGAGCTCGCTCTTGGCCTGCAGGCCCTGGATGGCCTTGCGGGCCTGCTCGTAGTCCTTCTTGGCGGCATCGAGGGCGGCCTTGGCTTCAACCTGGGCGGTCTTGGCGCGGTCCTTTACCACCTTCCGGATTTCCTTGTCGCTGGCCTTCGCCACCTGCTGCTCAAGGCGCTTCTGCAGATCCTTGTAATTGGCTTCGGCCTTCTCGACGAGCTTGCGGGCGGCGTCGATGTACTTCTCGGCTTCTTTCTGGGTCTTTTCCACGATCTTGTGGAAGTGATCCTGTAGGTCAGAGACTTGCTTTTCCAGATCCATCTTCAGTTTCTCCACTGCCGGAGCGGCAGTTTTAGCAGCAGATTTAGCGACCCCTTTTTTCGCGGCAGGCATGACACATCCTCTTGTGGTTGGCACCGTGTGTGAAAAATAAACGAACTGTTTGCGAAAAGCGAGCAGACGCCAGCATTGCTGCGGTCTAGATGACGAAAAGACGCTATTGGTGACGGAGCTGTCCGCCGCATGCCGCTTCATGGCGCAGACTTCGCCACCGTGGCGCAGGAATGCCCCTTCCTGGCTCAGGCAGCACCACCGCCGGCGGCCTGAAGCTGCTCACCAAAGCGCAACGCAAATCCGTAGCCACGGGGGACCGGCTGGCATATCCTGCGAATCGTCTCGCCCGGCGCCGGCCGGCATACGCCTCAAAACAAGACCAATACGGAGATTCCATGAAACGCATCCTTCTGGCCACCGCCCTCCTGGTCAGCCTCCCCGTCATGGCTGCCGACAAGGCCGACAAGGCTGCCAAAGCCGACAAATCCGCCAAGCCCGCCGCCATCACCCTCAACAAGGACGATGACAAGGCCGCCTACAGCATCGGCTTCTTTACGGGCAAGGCGAATGCGCAGCACCTGGAAACGCTGAACGTCGACGCCTATGTGGCGGGCTTCCGCGATGCCTACAGCAAGCAGGCGCCGGCCATGACCGAAGACGAAATGAAGGCCACCCTGGAAGCCTTCAAGCAGAAGCTGTCCGCCGAGGCCTATGCCAAGTCGCAGAAGGAAGCCGATGAGAACAAGGCCAAGTCGGCCGCCTTCCTGGCGGACAACGCCAAGAAGCCGGGCGTGACTGCCACGGCCTCCGGCCTGCAGTACGAAGTCATCACCCAGGGGACCGGCGCCAAGCCCAAGCCCACCGACACGGTGAAGGTCCACTACCAGGGCACGCTGCTCGACGGCTCCGTCTTCGACAGCTCCGTGCAGCGTGGTGAGCCGGCCTCCTTCCGCCTCGACCAGGTGATCCCGGGCTGGACCGAAGCCCTGCAGCTGATGCCCGTGGGCTCCAAGTACCGCCTGACCCTGCCGCCGGAACTCGCCTACGGCGACCAGGGCGCAGGCCCGATCCCGGCCAATGCCACCCTGGTCTTCGAGGTCGAGCTGCTCGGCATCGAGAAGCCGGAAGCGGCCAAGCCCGCCGCCACCAAGGGCAAGGCCAAAGCCAAGTAAGACGGGCTGGAGCCAAAAAAAACCGGAGCACAGGCTCCGGTATTTTTATGGGCGGTCGTCGGCGGTGACAGCGGCCGAGCCCGCACTGTCATGGAGCAGGGCGATCAGGCGGTCCTCGGTCTGGAAACGGCTCTCGAGCTCCAGGCCCAGGACCGGCAATTCGCGAGGCAGTTGGGCGAGCGCGGCCGCATCATGCGGGTTCTCGCACAGGTCGTTGAAGCGGATGACGGCGTCGGTAGTGGCCTGTACCCGCCCCAGCAGGGCCTGGCTGGCGGGCGCCGGACCATCGTCGCGGCGTTCAGCCTCGGCAAGAAGCTCGTCGTACACCTCAAAATGCCCCGCCGACACATAGTCCATGAGGATTTCGCAGAAAGCCTCGAGGCGGGCCGAAAGGGTCGCCGGGGCGGCGTTGCCGCGCTGCGCGTCCTGCAAGGCCGTCCACGCCACGATCAGCGCCTGTCGCTCCGCCAGCCAGCGCTGGACCAGGGCCTCGACACGCCGGTGATGCTCTTGATGACCAGTCCGGGAAAACATGCTGCCTCCTTGGCTGGGCAATGGGCCCATTGCTGGAGGCTAGGCGTCTGCCGTGCCGATAACAATTGCCGTCTGTTACCGGCGGGGACGTCGATGCTCAGTCCCGGCGCAGGAGCTGCCAGAGCGCAACGCCGCCCAGCGCCACGAAAACCGCCAGCGTCCACGCCGGCAGCGACAGGCCAAGGAAGGTCCAGTCGATCACCGCGCATTCGCCGGAGCCGCGGAACACCTTCGCCATCACCTCCTGCAGCGGGAAGGTATCCAGCCAGTAATCCAGGCCCGGCCCGCAGGCGGGCACCTGCTCGGGCGGCAGGTGCTGCAGCCAGACATGCCGGCCGGCAACGACCATGCCGCCGGCGGTGGCCAGGAAGACCAGGCCGGCGTAAAGCCGGCGCCCGGTGCGTCCCGGCCCGTGCAGGAAGGCGATCAGGGCGAGGGCGCCGGTCGCCATCATGGCGACGCGCTGGAATACGCAGAGCGGGCAGGGCTCAAGGTTCTGGTAGTGCTGCAGCCAGAGGGCGAACAGCATGGCCACCCCCGTCATCAGGAACAGGCCGAGGAAAGTGAGGCGGGGAGAAGGCACGTATGGCATGGCAGGCTCCGTGGCAGGGGCCGGGCGGGGGCCCGGGGCAGTCAGTTTGTTGCAAGGCGGCCGGCGGGGTACCCCGGCCACCTTCCTGGAGGCTATTTCAGCAGGGCAGTCTGCCCCTTGTCAGCCGGGATAAATCCCGGCTTGCCGAAACAGGCTGCTAATCGCGGAAATAGGCCGCGAGGTAGTCGTCAAACGGCAGCGCATCCGCTCGCTCCAGCGCTGCCTGCTCCTCCAGCGAGGCGTTGGCCTGGGCGGCGAACTCGGCAGCCTGCGCCGGCGGCAACGGCCGGCTGCGGAAATGCCGGGCCTGCTCGGCGGCAGACTGGCGCGCGAACTGGAAGAATGACAGCCCCCCCTCCCTCAGTTCACGCAGGATGCGCGCCGAATAGGTGAGCTCGGCGTCGTCGAGCTTTGCCGATTCCCGCACGATGGCCGCCGAGTACTCGGTGCTGCCATGGGCGGCATCCAGCAGGGGCGCCACCTCGGCAAGTTCGGCCATGAGCTCGCGCGCGAGATCGCGAAAACCCTCCTCGCGCCCGCAGAAATGCAGTACGAGATCGGGGTCGCGGCCACGCTCCACCACTTCCTGCTGATTTTTCGGCAGGCAGCGGTATTCACTGTCGGCAAAGGGCGGGGCGCTGCGCAGCAGGCAGTGCAGGGCGAACACTTCAAGAAAGTGGGCACTGGTGCTGTCGATGCCGATGGGCTCGAAGGGATTGAGGTCGACGCAGCGCAATTCCACGTACTCGACGCCCCGGCGCGACAAGGCCAGGGTCGGCCGCTCGCCGCGCGCCGTGGTGCGCTTGGGCCGGACCAGCCCGTAGTACTCGTTCTCGATCTGCAGGACGCTGGTGTTGATCTGCTGGTACTCGCCCTGCGCGTCACGGAGCCCGAGTGCCTCGAAAGGCGGGTAGGGCGTGCGGATGGCATGGGTGAGATCGCGCACGTACTCGTCGAGGCCGTTGTAGGAAACCCGCAGCTCGGCTTGCGCGGAATTCTGGTAGCCCAGTGAGCTCATGCGCAACGAGGTGGCCCCGGGCAGGAAGAGGGTGCCGTCGCCACTGGCCTGGAGGCGATGCTCGCGCCCGCGCAGGAAGCTCGCGCACACCGCCGGACTGGCGCCGAGCAGGTAAAGCAGCAACCAGCTCTGGCGCTGGAAATTGCGCACGAGGCCGAAATATTTGTCGGAGCGGAAATCCTGCAGGGAGCGATTGTCGCCCTCCTGCGCCTGCCAGCGCTGGAAGAAGCTGTCGGGAAAGGAGAGGTTGTAGTGGATTCCGGCAATGGTCTGCATGCGCCGGCCGTAACGCACACCCAGGCCGCGACGGTAGAGCGTCTTCATGCGCCCGGTGTTGGAGCTGCCGTACTGCGCCAGCGGGATATCGCTGTCCTCGCCCAGCAGGCAGGGCATGGAGTTGACCCAGAGCTGCTCGTCACCAATCTGCGCATACACATGGCGGTGGATGTCGTCGAGGAAGCCCAGGGTCTCGGCGATCGAGTGCGTGGCGGGCGTGATCAGCTCGACCAGCGCCTCGGAATAATCGGTAGTGATCCACGGATGGGTCAGCGCGGAGCCAAGACCGGGCACATGCGGGGTCAGCGCGAGGCGGCCATCGGGACTGACGCGCAGCGACTCCTTCTCGAGGCCGCGGCGCATGCCCTGCAGCGAGGCGGCCTCGGGGGCCAGCCAGGTCAGGGCGCGGGAAAGGGTGGCATCCACTTGAGAATCCTCAACACGGTAGGTCGGGCTTCAGCCCGACAGCGGCGGACAATGCCGGCCTCATAAATAGGGCTGTCGGGCTGAAGCCCGGCCTGCAGGCAGTCACGCTTCGTTTTTCCAGATGGCGAAGGTGCCGGTGGCCTTGGCCACGAGCTTGCCGCCGGCTGTCACCTCGGCATCAAGCACAGCGGTGCGGCGGCCACGGTGGATAACCCGGGCCGTGCAGCGGACCAGGCCCTCGCGCACGGGGCGGATGTAGTTGGTCTTGGCTTCCAGGGTGGCGGCCAGCTCGTCGATGTCGAGCAGCGAGTAAATGGCCGCCCCCATGGCGCAGTCGACCAGCGCGAAGGCGGCGCCGCCGTGGAAGCCGCCGACGACGTTGTGCAGGTGCTCGGCCATGTCGAGCTCGGTCGTGCAGACGCCATCCTCCACGCTCACATAGCGGATGCCGAGGTGGCGGCTGAAGCGTGAGCCTTCGTCACGCAGGATATGGGCCTTGTGTTTCACGGTCTGGGTTCCGCCATAACGCCAGGGCAGGGGCCGGCGAGCTTAACAAAAAAGCGGTTTGATGGCGCTTGGGCTAAGGTTGGGACATGAGTCCCGACAATCCCCTGCGCCGCCTGCGCCTATTATGGCTGGGCCCGGGCCTTCTCCTCGGCGCTTGCCAACTGCCAGCCCCGGCCCCGGTGAACAGCAGCCAGTATGCCTGCCCCGACGGGCGGGTCGTGCGTGCCGGCCTGAGCGCCGACCAGCGCCACCTGCGGCTGACCGTGCAGGGGCGCAGCCATACCCTGAGTCGCCGCGCTGCCCTGGACGACTACAGCAACGGTTACTACACCGTGCGCCTGGACGATCTTTTCCTGCACCTGTCCCAGCCTGGCGTCCTGCTGCCGCAGCACTGCCGGCTGCTGGTGGGTGGCGAGGCCGCAGCCGTTATCAGTTCGCCCTGAGCGGGCAGGGGGGCGGGAACCCGTTGCCTGCCCTTCTGGCTGCCCCGGAAATCAAGAGCCCGTTTCGCCAAGGCATTCCGCGTCCTTTAGGTCGGGATAAATCCCGACCTAACTGAACAGGCTGCAGGATGACGGAAGCGCCTGACCGCCGCCCATGAAAAAGGCCCGGGGACGTATCCGCCCCCCGGGCCCTCACGATCACGGCAAAGCGCAGGCACTGTCCTTTTGCCTGCTCCAGCATCACCTTACTTCTTGTTGACGCCCGCCTTCATCAGCAGGCTGCCGAGGCCGCCGACCTTGGCCGCCGGCGCCTCGCCGAAGCTGCGCTTGCTGGTGACCTGATCGCCACCACGACCGCCGCCCTTGCCACCCCCCTTGCCGGCGCCGTCCTTGCTGGTGGCGCCCGGGGTGTCGCCCATGCGCATGCTGAGGCCGATGCGGGCGCGCGCCGCGTCCACTTCCATCACCTTGACCTTGACCACGTCGCCGGCGCGCACCACTTCGCGCGGATCCTTCACGAACTTCTCGGCCAACGCGGAGATATGCACGAGGCCGTCCTGATGCACGCCGATGTCGACAAAGGCGCCGAAGGCGGCGACGTTGGTGACCACGCCTTCCAGGATCATGCCCGGCACCAGGTCCCTGATCTCGGTGACGCCGTCCTGGAAGGTCGCGGTCTTGAACTCGGGGCGCGGGTCGCGGCCGGGCTTTTCCAGCTCCTTGAGGATGTCGGTGACGGTGGGCAGGCCAAACTTGTCATCGACGTAGTCGGCGGCGTTCACCGCCTTCAGGAAGCGCGAATCGCCGAGCAGCTCGCGGATGTCCTTCGAGGACTTGCTGGCCAGCTTCTGCACCACCGGATAGGACTCGGGATGCACGGCGCTGGCGTCCAGCGGATTCTCGCCGTTCATGATGCGCAAGAAGCCCGCGGCCTGCTCGAAGGTCTTGTCGCCCAGGCGCGGCACCTTCTTCAATTCCTCGCGGGACTTGAAGGCGCCGTTGCTGTCGCGATAGCTGACGATGTTCTGCGCGATGGTGGTGTTGAGGCCGGCAATGCGCGCCAGCAACGCCGACGAGGCGGTGTTCACGTCGACGCCCACGGCGTTCACGCAATCTTCCACCACCGCTTCCAGCGAGCGCGCCAGGCGCACCTGGTTGACGTCGTGCTGGTACTGGCCGACGCCGATGGACTTGGGATCGATCTTCACCAGCTCGGCAAGCGGATCCTGCAGGCGGCGCGCAATCGACACGGCGCCGCGGTAGGTCACGTCGAGGTCGGGGAACTCGGCGGCGGCCAGCGCGGAGGCGGAATAGACCGACGCGCCCGCTTCGCTGACCACGATCTTGGTCATCTTGAGCTCGGCATGTTTCTTGATGAGTTCGGCAGCGAGCTTGTCGGTCTCGCGCGAGGCGGTGCCGTTGCCAATGGCGATGAGGTCGACGTTATGGCGCTGGCAGAGCACGGCCAGCGCGGCGATGGACTGGTCCCACTGGTTCTTGGGCTCGTGCGGGAAGATCACGCCGTGATCGACCAGCTTGCCGGTGTTGTCCACCACCGCGACCTTGACGCCGGTGCGCAAGCCCGGGTCCAGGCCCAGGGTGGCGCGCGGCCCGGCGGGGGCGGCCATCAGCAGGTCCTTGAGGTTATCGGCAAAGACCTTGATGGCCTCTTCCTCGGAGCGCTCCTTGAGCGTGCCCAGCAGGTCGGTTTCCAGGTGGGTGAGCAGTTTCACGCGCCAGGTCCAGCGCACCACCTCGGCCAGCCAGGCGTCGGCGGGACGGCCCTCGGCCTTGATGCCGGCGTGGGCGGCGATCATGCCCTCGGCCGGATGCGGCTGGCCTTCCACGGCATCGGGCATGGCAAAGGCCAGCGACAGGATGCCTTCGTTGCGACCGCGGAACATGGCCAGCGCGCGGTGCGAGGGCACGGCACCGAGCGGCTCGTGGTGCTCGAAATAATCGCGGAACTTGGCGCCCTCGTTTTCCTTGCCGGGGATGACCTTGGCGGACAGCTCGGTGTGCTCGACCAGGAAGCTGCGCAGGCGCGCCAGCAGGTCGGCATTTTCGGCAAAGCGCTCCATGAGGATGTGCTTGGCGCCGTCAAGCACGGCCTTGGTGTCGGCGTAGCTCTTCTCGGCGTTGAAATACTTTTGCGCCTCGGTTTCCGGCGTGAGCATAGGGTCGGCGAGCAGGGCGTCGGCCAGCGGCTCAATGCCGGCTTCGCGCGCCAGCATGCCCTTGGTGACGCGGCGCGGCTTGTAGGGCAGGTAAAGATCCTCCAGGCGCGCCTTGGTGTCCGCGTCCAGGATCTGGCCCTTCAGCTCCGGCGTGAGCTTGCCCTGCTCCTCGATGCTTTTCAGGATGGCGGCGCGGCGCTCTTCCATCTCGCGCAGATAGCCCAGGCGCTCTTCCAGGTTGCGCAGCTGGGTGTCGTCCATGCCTTCGGTGACTTCCTTGCGGTAGCGGGAAATGAAGGGCACGGTGGCGCCGCCGTCGAGCAGGGAGACGGCGGCCTCGACCTGCTGCGGACGCACATTCAGTTCGGTGGCGATGGTCCTGATGATGGACAGCATGGATACAACTCCGGAAACAGCGGATCAGGCGGGGGGTATGGCGGAATGGGCGCCATCATAGCCACGCGAAGCCCGGGCCGGCAGTCTTGAAATTGCGACCGATATGGCCGTAGGGGCCGGTGGACCCGACTACTGCCGAAGGGGTGCTGCCGTCCCGGGTCGACGCAAGTTTATACTCGGCGGCTTTCGTGCCGGCGGCAGGCCGCGACCCGCGTCGCGCCTGCCGGCTTTCTCCCTCCGGACTGCACGCCTGCTGGAGCTTCGCCCGTATGGACCTGTCGCCCCCCGCCCCCGTGAGCTTTCGCGAGGCCCTCAAGTTCTGGTGGAAGCTGGGCTGGATCAGCTTTGGCGGCCCGGCCGGGCAGATCGCCATCATGCACGAGGAGCTGGTGACGCGGCGGCGCTGGATTTCCGAGAAGCGCTTCCTGCACGCCCTCAACTACTGCATGGTGCTGCCCGGCCCCGAGGCCCAGCAGCTCGCGACCTATATCGGCTGGCTGATGCACGGCACCCGGGGCGGCATCGCGGCCGGCGCCCTGTTTGTGCTGCCTTCGCTCTTCATTCTCATTGCGCTGAGCTGGCTCTACATGGCTTACGGGCATCTGCCGGTGCTGACGGCGCTGCTCTGGGGCATCAAGCCGGCCGTGGTCGCCATCGTGCTCGCGGCCGCCTGGCGCATCGGCAAGCGCGCCCTGAAAAACCGCTGGCTATGGGCGCTGGCAGGCCTGTCCTTCCTCGCCATCGCCTGGCTGCGACTGCCCTTCCCGGCCATCGTGCTGGGCGCCGCCGCGATCGGACTGGTGGGCGGGCACCTGCGCCCGGACCTGTTCCGGGGCGCCGGCCATGCCATCGGCACCGCTCCGCATGCGCCCGCGCTCATTGATGACGCCACGCCACCGCCTGCCCATGCCCGGCCGGACCGCGGCGCCCTGCGGCGGCACCTGCTGGCCGGCCTTGGCCTCTTCGCCGGGGGCTTGGCCCTGCTCTGGCTTCTCCAGGGCAGCTCCGGCCTGCTCACCGATATCGCCCTCTTTTTCAGCAAGGCCGCACTGCTGACCTTTGGCGGCGCCTATGCCGTCCTGCCCTATGTCACCCAAGCCACTGTCGGCTACTATGGCTGGCTCACCATCCAGCAAATGATGGATGGCCTCGCGCTCGGCGAAACCACGCCCGGCCCGCTGATCATGATCGTGGCCTTTGTCGGCTTCGTCGCCGGCTGGGCCCAGGATCCGCTGTGGGCCGTGGCCGGCGCCTGCGTCGCCACCTTCTTCACCTTCCTCCCCTCCTTTGTCTTCATCCTCGTCGGCGGCCCCCTCGTGGAGGCGACCCATGACGAGCTGCGCCTGGTCGCGCCCCTGACCGCCATCACCGCCGCCGTGGTGGGGGTCATCGTCAGCCTCGCGCTGTTCTTTGGCGTACACGTGGTCTGGCCCGCGGGCCTGGGCACGGGCCCGGCCGACTGGCCCGCGCTCGCCCTGGCCGCCATGGCCCTGGTCGCGCTGGTGCGTTATGAGGCCGGCATCATGCGCCTGCTGGCCGCCAGCGCCGTCGCCGGCCTCTCCTGGCAGTGGCTGCCAGGCGTCCTGTAGCCGCAGCAGAATTTCCGAGCGCCCGCTGCCGGGCTTGCCGCCTCCCTCTTCGGCGGCTGCCCGGATTCACTCCTGGCGCGGTGGGATGGGCCTCCTCCCCCTGTTACCCGAGGGTCGACGACAAGGTGGAAGGGGCGGCATCAGCTACGCCATCCAGCGCACCCCAAAACCCGGGCAGGGCTGTTACCATTCAGGCTTTCCCGTCTGTCGCCGTACGCTTATGGACATCGCTGATCCCAAACCCGAGTCCCTCCCCGACGCCAGCCAGACCCGCATTCTTGTCGTGGACGACGATGTGCGGCTGCGCAACCTGCTGCAGCGCTTCCTGGAGGAACAGGGCTATACCGTGCGGGCCGTGCCCGATGCGGTGCAGATGGACCGCGTACTCGGGCGCGAGCTGTTCGCCCTGATGGTGCTCGACCTCATGCTGCCCGGCGAGGACGGCATGGCCATCTGCCGCCGCCTGCGCGAAGCCGGCAACAACCTGCCCATCGTCATGCTGACCGCGAAAGGCGCCGACTCTGATCGCATTTCCGGCCTCGAGGCGGGCGCCGACGACTACCTGCCCAAGCCGTTCAATCCGCAGGAGCTGATGGCCCGCATCAAGGCGGTGCTGCGCCGCCAGCAGCGCGAGCTGCCGGGCGCGCCCTCGCAGGTGGCGGAAAAGGTGAAGTTCGGCCCCTGGCTGCTGGACCTTTCCACGCGCCAGCTCACGCGCGACGGCAAGGACGTGTCCCTCACCACCGGCGAGTTCGCGGTGTTGAAGGCACTGGTGCAGCATCCGCGCGAGCCGCTGACCCGCGACAAGCTCATGAACCTCGCCCGCGGCCGCGAGTGGGGCGCCATGGAGCGCTCCATCGACGTCCAGGTCTCGCGCCTGCGCCGCCTCATCGAGGACAACCCCGCCAAGGCCCGTTATATCCAGACCGTCTGGGGCGTGGGCTATGTTTTTGTTCCCGACGGCGCCGAATGATGCCGTTTCTTCCCCCGTCAAACTGAAGGCCTGCCCGGTGATCCGTTTCAACAAGCTCTTCAACCGCCTCAAGCCGCGTTCCGCCGGCTGGCGCACTACCCTGGTCATCAGCATTGTGCTGGTGGTGTCCCAGTACCTGTCGATCGCCTTCTTCTGGAGCAACCTGTATGCGCCGGAACTGCGCCAGCACGCGCATTACTCGGCCATCCAGATCCGCCTGCTGCGCGATGCCGCTCAGGGGCCGGCCGGCGTCGACACCGTGTCCATGCACCGCTGGGTGCGCCAGACCACGGGCATCGAGGTGGTGCGCAACCCGGCCGAGTTCCCCACCGTCATCGACAAGCCCTTCGTGGAGCTTTTCACCGATCTCTACGAGCGGCAGCTGCGCCAGGAACTCAACGAGCCGGTGGAGGTGTTCTTCAAGTTCAAGCCGGTGCCGGTGGCCTGGATCCAGGTGCCCTCCATCAAGGAAGGCTGGGTGCGCGAGCCGCTGCTGTTCTTCGCCCAGTACAACGCCTGGATCATCATCGCCTGGGTGATCGGCGTGCCGCTGCTGGCCCTCATCGCCATCATCATCCTGGTGCGCCAGCTCAATCGCCCGCTCAAGCGCCTGCAGCTGGCGGCGCTGCGCGTGGGCAAGGGCCAGCACTCCACCGTGCTCGACACGCAGAGCGGCTCCACGGAAATCCGCGCCGTGAACCGCGCCTTCAACCAGATGACGCGCGAGATCCAGCAGGCCGCCCGCGAACGCGCCTTCATGCTGGCCGGCATTTCGCACGACCTGCGCACGCCCCTCACGCGCATGCGCCTGACCGCGGAACTGATGAAGGATCGCGAGGTGGCCGAGGGCATGGTGCTCGACGTCGAGGAAATGGACGGCATCCTCGACCAGTTCATCGCCTATATGCGCGACGGCTCCGACGAGCCCGTGGTGAATGCCAACCTCAACCAGCTGATCACCGAGATCGTGTCCCAGGTCGGGCAGCAGGCCGAAGTCACCTTCGATGCAGCCGAGCTGCCCGACATGCCCATGAAGCGCCTGTCCCTCAAGCGCATGCTGGACAACCTGCTCAGCAACGGCCTACGCTATGGTGGCGCGCCGCTGCATATCGGCACCGAACTGCAGGCCGAGACGCACAGCGTGATCCTGACCGTGCGCGACCATGGCCCGGGCATCAACGAGGAGGATCTCCCCAACCTGCTGCAGCCTTTCGTGCGCGGCGAGGCGGCGCGGACCTCGCAGGGCTCGGGTCTTGGCCTGGCCATCGTGGCGCGCATCGTGAAGATGCATAACGGCAAGCTCGATATCCGCAATCACCCGGAAGGCGGGCTGCAGGTCAAAATTACCCTGCCGCTGAACCGCCGTCCGGGGCGTGCCTGAGGCCAGGCCACGGCGTTTCCGCCGCCCCTGAAAAAGCCCGCAATCGCGGGCTTTTTTTGTGGGCCGCCGCCGCAGGGGGCGGTGCGGAAAAGTCCGGGCAGAGGGCCCGGACCTCGGTGGCCCGTCGCCAGGCTCCGCATAAAAAGCCTGACAAATTCTAGAACAGCCCCCCGCCGGGCTCAGTGCAGGCGCTCGGTGCCCGCGCCGCCCCCACGCAGGAGCTGCTCCACGTCGACCGGGTCGAAGCGGTACTCCTGGTTGCAGAACTGGCAGGAGACCTCGATGGCGCCCTGCTCGGCGATGATGCCGCGCAGCTCGGCCTCGCCCAGCGACAACAACACCAGCTCCGTCCGCTCGCGCGAGCAGGAGCAGTTGAAGGTGACGCCCGTACTCTCATGGAGCACCACGGTCTCCTCGTGATACAGCCGGAACAGCAGTTCCGTGGCCGGCAGCGCCAGCAGCTCGGGCGCGGACACGGTATCCGTGAGCAGGCAGAGGCGCGGCCAGATGTCGGCATCCTCGGGACGGTCATGGCCCGGCAGCACCTGCAGCAGCAGGCCGGCCGCGCACTCGTCACCGGCGGCCAGCCAGAGGCGGGTCGGCAACTGCTCGGACTGTGCGAAGTAATGCTCCAGGCATTCTGCCAGGGTGTCGCCGTCGAGCGGGACGATGCCCTGGTAACGCTGGCCATCCTCGGGGTCGATGGTGATCACGAGCTGGCCTTCGCTGCCAAAGAGCTGGGCCAGCGTCATGGCGTCCGAGGCCGGCGACCAGTCCTCGCCGAGGCCGGCGATGGCGCGCAGCTCGCGGCGGTGGTTGCACTCCACCATCAGGGTCTCGAGCGGGCCGTTGCCCCGGGCCTGCAGGATAAGGGAGCCGGCGAACTTGAGGGTGCTGGTCAGCAGCACGCTGGCGGCCATGGCCTCGGCCAGCAGGGCCGCCACGCGCTCGGGATAGTCATGGCGCTCCAGCACCTCTTCCACACTGCCGCCCAGCTGCACCAGCTCGCCGCGGACGGGGCTGTCGCTGAAATGGAATCGCTGTACCTGGTCGCTCATTGATGTCCTCCTTAGGCACTGCAGTTTAGCAGCCGGGCAGGAGGGGGCCCAATGTGATTCCACACCGATGGCCGGCCAGCCCTATGGCCGGATTGACGACAAAGTAGCCCTTTTTATGCCTTGACCTCATACAGTGCACTGGTTAGCGTGCTTTCACCCAGTTCGGGACGGCCAGGGCGCCCGTGCTTCACGCCCGCTCCGGCCAGTTGCACCCGTCCTGCTTTCTGACTCGCACATGGATCCCCGGGAGGACCCCCGCATGAAACTGACCCCTATCGCCATCGCCCTGCTGCTCGCCCCTCTGGCGATGACGGCCCAGGCCGAAGTGACCTTCACGCCTTTTGCCGCCTATCAGTGGTTTGACACCAACACCGTAGAAGAAAACAACGGTGGCGGCATCCAGCCCGATATCGAGGCAAAGGAAGGCTACGCCCTGGCCCTCGGCTACCGCTTCACCAAGGCCATCGGCGCCGAAGTGAACTACGGCCGCACCGAGTCCGATACCGAGACCGACGCGATCCTGTTCCCCACCTCTACGGAAGTGCGCAACAGCCGCCTCAGCCTTGACGGCTACTATGCCTTCAACGCCGAGAGCACCTTCTCGCCCTACGTGCTGCTGGGTGTGGGTCAGACCCGACTGAAGTCCCCCATCGCCGCCGTGGTTGAAGACACGCTGGTGAACGGCGGCATCGGTGCCTTCTGGCGCTTCAACGAGAACGTGGCCCTGCGCATGGAAGCCCGCAACGTCCACAATGTGGACGCCGGCCTGAACGACCAGCTCGCCCTGCTCGGCCTGGAGTTCTCCCCGGGCTCCAGCGAAAGCAAGGCTGATGAGCCGGCTCCCCAGCCTGTGGTGGAAGAAGCCCCCGCCCCGGTCGAGCAGCTCGCTGCCGCCGTCGCCACCGTCATCGACACCGATGGCGACGGCGTGGCCGACACCCTGGACAAGTGCGCCGAGACCCCGGCCGGTGTGACCGTGGACGCCAATGGCTGCCCGCTGGACACCGACAAGGACGGCGTGACTGATTCCTGGGACAAGTGCCCGGACACCGCCGTGGGCGCCTCGGTTGATGCCACCGGTTGCTACGAAATCCTGAAGCAGCAAGTCGCCATCGAGATGAATGTGCAGTTTGCCAGCGGCAAGGCTGACATCCAGGGCGATGCCTCCGCTGAAATCCAGAAGGTGGCCGACTTCATGGCCAAGTACGCGACCGTCAACGTGACCATCGAAGGCCACACCGACAGCCGCGGCAATGCCGCCAAGAACAAGGCCCTGTCGCAGAAGCGCGCCGACGCCGTCAAGGCCGAGCTCGTGAAGCTGGGCGTGGATGCCGCCCGCCTGAGCGCAGTGGGCTACGGTGCTGAAAAGCCGGTTGCCGACAACGCCACGGAAGCGGGCCGCGCCCAGAACCGTCGCGTGGTCGCCTCTGCCAAGGCACAGGCTGAAACGATCAAGATGAAGAAGTAATTCTTCCTCCTGCGTCATGAAAAAGGCCGCCTTCGGGCGGCCTTTTTTATTGGGGCGGGAATGGGGAGCGTCGGCGCCGGCGGCAGAGCCTGGCTCTGGCTCTGGCTCTGGCTCTGGCTCTGGCTCTGGCTCTGGGGCCGGGGCGGCCTGACGTCAGCAGTCCGGGCGGGCGCCGGCGGCGATGCTACGGGCCGCCGCCGGCAGGCCCCCGAGGTCCGTCAGGCCTTCTGGCCGTAGATGTCGCGAAAGCTGGCGTAATAGGACGCCATCAGTACCGGCATGGAGATCAGGAACACGCCGATGAACAGGACCACCATGCCCCCCAGCAGGACCAGGATGCTGAGTACGCCATAGACCAGGAAGGGCAGCCAGTTGCGCAGGCAGGCGCGGAAGCTCTCCTTCATGGCCGCGACAGCATCAAGGTCGGCATAGAGCACGAGCCCGGGGGCGAACCAGTAGGCGGCCAGCACCGGCACCATGAGCCCGAAGAACACCAGGATGAGCAGCAGGACGCCCAGGACGCCGGCCCCGGCCATGAGGGAGCCCATGACCTGCTCGGGATTGCTGCTCGCGAGCACCGCCGCCCCGCCCAGCATGAAGAAGGTGGCGCCCAGGAAGATGATGGCCAGCCCCACGAACAACAGCAGGTACAGGGCGGCAATGGCCACCAGGCTGCCGGTCTTCTCCCGGAGGCCCACGAAGAGGGCGCCGAGGTCGGGCTCCTCGCCCCGGGCGATGCCGTGGGCAAAGGCCAGCGAGCCCGCCATGAAGAAAGGCCCGATCAGGATGGACACGATACTGCCGAGGACGGGAACCAGGCCCAGCACGAACGAGAGCCCGAACATGATCAGCAAGGCCACGATCCACATCACCGGGGCGGCCATGAACAGGGTCCAGCCCTCGCTGATCCAGCTCGCGCCACGGCCGGCGTCCACGGTGGCGCCGGGCAGACCGAAAGGGGTCCCGGGAGTGGCGAGGGAGATGTCGGCAACGGTGGCCGAAGGCGGGCGGTAGGGATTGTCGGGAGACGTCATGGCTTCCTCCTTGAGGGGGTTTCCGGGGTCAGACAGGGCTCCTGTCCATCCTAACAGGGCCTCCGCCGGGTGCCATCCCGGCCGGAACTACCAAAAAGTGACCGACCATCCGGCGTGCAGTCGCGCCCGTAATGGGTATAATCGCCGGCTTTTCGAGCAGCCTCCCACCCCTGGTGAAAATAGTGTCCCTTCAGAACATCCGTAACATCGCCATCATCGCCCACGTTGACCATGGCAAGACCACCCTCGTCGACAA
>JAJFBF010000131.1 GCA_020697295.1 Moraxellaceae bacterium
AGCAGGCCGTTGAAGCCGATGACGCCATTGAGCGGCGTGCGGATCTCGTGGCTCATGGTGGCGAGGAAATCGGTCTTGGCCTGGTTGGCGGCCTCGGCGGCCATCATCGCGTCCTCGGCCTTGCGGCGTGCCTCCATCAGCAGCGATTCGGCCGCCTTGCGGGCGGTGATGTCGCGCAGGAAGGTGCTGATCAGCCAGCCATCGTCGAAATGATTGGCGGTGAGCGAGATTTCCACCGGGAGCAGCCTGCCGTCACGATGCCGAGCACTCAATTCCAGCACGTGCTTGAGCACGCGCGAGGCGCCGCGGCCGCGGAACTGTTTCAGTCGCTCGATGTGATTGTCGCGCGAGGTCCGGGGGATCACGGTATCGAGGATGGATTGCCCGATCGCCTCCTGGCGGGTCCATCCCAGAATGCGTTCGGCGGCGAGGTTCCATTCAGTGATGATGCCCCCGCCGTCGGTGGCGATATAGGCGTCGGTGGCAGTCTCCAGCACCAGGCGCAGCCGCTCTTTTTGCTGCGAAAGCTCTTCGGTACGCCGCGCCACCCGCGTTTCCAGTTCGTGCTTGGCGTCCAGGACTTCCGCCGCCAGCTGCTTGCGCTGGTGGATGTCCTCCACGACGGCGATCGCATGCTGCGGAACATTGTGCTCGTCGCGCATCAGGGCGGCGGTGAGGGCGACCCAGACGTAGTGGCCATCCTTGTGGCGATAGCGCTTCTCGAGGGTGTAGTCAGGGATGCGGCCGGCCAGCAGGTCGTCGAGCAGCCCCAGGTCGGCCTCGAGGTCGTCGGGGTGGGTGATGTGCTGGAAATCCAGGCGCAGCAACTCGTCCTCCGTGTAGCCGGTGATGGCGCAGAGCTTGCGGTTCACGCGCAGCCAGCGACCGTCGAGTGCGACCATGCCGATGCCGACGCCGGCTTGCAGGAACAGGCTTTCGAACTGTGCCTCGGCCTCGTGCAGATCGTGGCGGTAGCGGCGGACCTGGCGGTTGACTTCAAGGCTGTGGAAATGCTGCTCGACGATGGCGGCAAGATCGCGCAGCGAGGCGACGTCGTTTTCCGAAAAGGCGCGCGGCTTGTTGTCGATCACGCAGAGCGTGCCGAGGGCATGGCCCTGCCGGGAGCGGATGGGGTGGCCGGCATAGGCCAGTACGTGCGGTGCGCCCGTGACGATGGGGTTGTCGCTAAAGCGGGGATCGACGCGGGTGTCAGGGACCACCAGCGTCCGGTTTTGCAGGATGGTGTGGCTGCACAGCGCAATTTCGCGCGCGGTTTCGCTCACGGGCAGGCCCATGGATGACTTGAACCACTGCCGGTTGGCGTCGATCAGGGAGATGGCGCTTATCGGCACATCAAATATGCGCGTGGCCAGCTGCGTGATGCGATCGAGGTCGGCATCCGGTGGCGTATCCAGCACGTTCAGGGCGTGCAGCGTCGCCAGGCGCTCCGGTTCGTCGAGGGGCTGGGCAGGGAAATTCATGCCGCAAGCATTTCATCGTAGATGGGCCCGCGGCGAGGAAAGCATTGTGAAAAATATAGAGAGTTATAGGTGACTGTTGTTATTCGCGAGCAATGGATGGGCTGGCGGGCTGGCGCTGCGGGCGGTGACGAAACGGCGCGGCACTCAGTCCGCGTTCTCTTCGCGCTGGCCGCGGCGCACATCGGTGAGGCTGCTGTCCCAGTGCGTCGGTCGCGGGGGCGGCGTGGTGACGCCGGGGCGGGTGCGCAGGTGCTGCGACAGCAGGCCGGCCCAGAGCGTGAGGTAGCGGTCGTAGAAGGCGCCGGAGGCGGGGTGCTGGCCGGTGAGCTGGTAGTCCTCGGCCATGCCGCGCAGCAGCCACTGGGTGAGGATCATCAGGTCGCCGACGTTGTCGGCCGGCGTGGCGGGTTCCAGGTAGTGGTTGGCGGCGGTTTCGGTGGTGGCGTAGCAGGCGGCCCACAGTGTGCGCATCACGTTGGCGAGCTCGGCCTCGTGGCGACTCGCCACCAGCAGCTCGAGCAGCGCGGTGGTCTGCGGCGTGGTCATGAGGTTGCGCCAGCCCACGGTGATGAGCTTGTGCAGGCGGTCGTCGGAGTCTTCCAGGCTCAGCATGATCTTGCCGAGCTCGATATAGAAATGGCGCACCAGTTTTTCGGCGGCGGCCTCGATCAGCGCCGCCTTGTGCGGGAAATGGTGCACGGGCGCGCCGCGGCTGACCTGGGCGGCGGCGACGATCTTGCTCACCGTGGTGCCGGAATAGCCTTCGCTGACGAGGCACTGCAGGGTGGCGTCGACCAGGCGCTCGCGCATGGCTTCGCTGCGCTCCGCCTGGGTGCGCCGCGAGGGCTTGGCCTCGGCGGACGCCGGGGCGGCAGTGGCTTCAGTCTTGGCCATGGTCGGGCTCCTGTGGGTCACCCTGTGGGTCGGGCTTCAGCTTCTGCAGGTCGGGCTTTAGCCGGGGGCGCCTGACTCGACCGCCGGTGTCGGGCCAGGCTTCCCCGGCTAAAGTCCGATCTACATTATTAATATCAATGACTTAGGCTTTTGCGCCTGGGCCGGGTGGGGCGGGGCCCGCCATTATCCACATCGGTGTCCGCTTGACACCCCTTCCCGTCGCTTGGTATCTATTAAACAAGTTGGACGTACGTATTGTAAATAAGCGACTGCGTCCCCCGCCCTCCACCCGTCATTTCCTACTCACGGAGCCTTCGATGAGCGCTGTACAAGTCCCCGCCCCGGTTACCCCGATGATGCCCCGCACCCTGTTCAATGCCGATCACGAGGCCTTCCGTGACACCGCGCGCCGTTTCTTCGAGACCGAGATCGCCCCGCACCACGAGAAGTGGGAAGAGCAGCAGCACATCGACCGCAATCTCTGGAACAAGGCCGGTGAGCTCGGCCTGCTGTGCGCGACCATGCCCGAGGAATACGGTGGCTCCGGCGTTGACCGCCTGTACTCGATGATCCTGATGGAAGAGCAGGCGCGCGTGGGCGATTCCGCTTCCGGCTTCTCGCTGCATTCCGACATCGTCGCCAACTACATCAACAACTTTGGTACCGAAGAGCAGAAGAAGCACTGGCTGCCGAAGATGGCCTCCGGCGAAGCGGTCGGCTCCATCGCCATGACCGAGCCGGGCACCGGTTCCGACCTGCAGTCCATCCGCACCACCGCGGTGGCCGATGGCGACGACTACATCCTCAATGGCTCCAAGATCTTCATCACCAACGGCTACCTCTGCGACATCTCCGTGGTAGTGGTCAAGACCGGTGACATCAACGGCGGCGCGCAGAGTGTCTCGCTGCTCATCGTCGAGGCCGACCGCAAGGGCTTCACCAAGGGCAAGCCGCTGAAGAAGGTCGGCATGCGCGGCCAGGACACCTGCGAGCTGTTCTTTGACAACGTGCGCGTGCCCAAGAGCAACCTGCTCGGCATGGAAGGCATGGGCTTCATCATGCTGATGAAGGAACTGGCCTGGGAACGCATGATGATCGGC
>JAJFBF010000085.1 GCA_020697295.1 Moraxellaceae bacterium
CCTCGAGGGTGATCTCGATGTCATCGGCGAAGCGCAGCTCCTGGCGCAAACCTTCGAACAGCAGCTCGTAGGCCTGCGGCGAGAACAGCGACGGGGTACCGCCGCCAATGAAGATGGAGTGGATCTCCCGCCCCTGCACCAGATCGAGAGCCTGGTCCTGACGCAGGTCAGCCAGCAGCGCGGCGACGTAGTCGGCCTCCGGCAGCACCGGGCCTGCAGTATGCGAGTTGAAGTCGCAATAGGGGCACTTGCGCACGCACCAGGGCACATGGATGTAGAGCGAGAGCGGCGGGAGTGCGATCATGCAAAAAACCGGAGGCTGGCGATGGCGTACTGGCTATTGAAATCGGAACCGTCGGTGTTTTCCATCGACGACCTGGAACAGCGCGGGATCTCTCTGTGGGATGGCGTCCGCAATTACCAGGCCCGCAACTTCCTGCGCGCGATGCAGGCGGGCGACGAGGCCTTCTTCTACCATTCCAGCTGCCCCGAGCCCGGCATTGCGGGAATCATGACGGTGGCGCGCGCCGCCCATCCCGACCCCACGCAGTTCAATCCGGACTCACCTTACCACGATCCGAAGTCATCCCCCGACGCGCCACGCTGGGACGGCATCGACGTGTGCTTCTCGGAAAAGTTCAACCCGGTCATTCCGCTGGCCGCGCTCAAGGCCGCCCCGGCGCTGGCCGGTCTTGCCCTGGTGCAAAAGGGCTCGCGGCTGTCGGTGATGCCGGTCAGCGCAGCCGAGTGGAAAACCATCCGCAAGCTCGCCGGCCGCTAATGCCAGTGCGGGGCGGGCCTGCATCTGCCGCCCCCAAAATGGGACTTTCCAGTTGCAGGTCGGGCTTCAGCCGGGGGCACTTGGCGCGACGGCTGCAATCGTTAGTCGGGCTAGGCGCCCCCGGCTGAAGCCCGACCTACAGCAGACCTGTAGCGGACTTGGAGCAGACTTACAGGAAGGCGCTGATGCGCGCCTTGAGTTGCTGCAGCGCCTGCCCGCGGTGGCTGATCGCGTTCTTGCGCTCGCGCGGGAGCTCGGCGCTGCTCATGCCCTGGTCCGGCAACCAGAACAACGGGTCGTAGCCAAAGCCCTGGTCGCCACGCGCCGCTTCCAGTATCTCGCCATCCCATTCCGCCTGGCAGAGCAGCGGCAACGGATCGTCCGCATGCCGCACCAGCGCCAGCACGCACACGAATCGCGCGGTAACAGGCGCGCCGCCACGAAGTGGCCGCAGGACCTCGAGCAGCCTGTCGTTGTTGCGGGCATCCGTCGCGCCCTCGCCGGAGTAGCGTGCCGAATAAATGCCGGGGGCGCCGCCGAGGATGTCCACGCACAAGCCGGAGTCATCCGCGAGCGCCGGCAGGCCCGTGGCGCGGGCGGCATGGCGCGCCTTCAGGATGGCATTCTCGACAAAGCTGAGGCCGGTCTCGTCAGCATCGGTCACGCCCAGCGATTTCTGCGTAACGATGGCATAAGGCAGGCCGGCCAGCAGGGCCTGCAATTCCTTGAGCTTGCCGGCATTGCCGGTGGCGAGCACGAGTTGCTTCATGGGTATTTCCAGGCAGGTCGCATGTAGGTCGGACTTTAGCCGGAGGCGCCTGGCCCGACAGAATCCTCCAGGGCCATCGCCACCGAAGCTGTCGTGTCAGGCTAGGCGCCCCCGGCTAAAGCCCGACCCGGGACCGAAGGGAGTCCCCTTTCAGGGGCGACTGAAAAGAGTTCCCCTCTTGGGGGCAGGCCACCCTACCGGCGGGTGACGCGATAAATCGCCACTTCGCCAAAAAGATTGGGAAGCAGCCGCGCGAGGAAGCTGCCCTGCTGACCGCCGTCGACCGCAATGCGGTCCAGCACCGTGATGCCCTTGGCCGCGCACAGCGCATCAAAATCGCGGAAGGTGCACAAGTGGATATTGGGCGTGTTGTACCAGGTGTAGGGCAGCGCCTCGGACACCGGCATCATGCCGCGCAGGGCGATGTACCAGCGCGCCGTCCAGTGCGCGAAATTGGGAAAGGTGATGATGGCCTCGCGCGCCACGCGCAGCATGTCATCAAGCAACAGATCCGGCTTTTCCACTGCCTGCAGCGCCTGCGTCATGATGACGGTGTCAAAGCTGCCGTCACTGAAGTTGCCAAGGCCGCGGTTGAGGTCCTGCTGGATCACGTTGACTCCGCGGTAGATGGCGGAGGTGATGCGGTCGGTGTCGATCTCGATGCCGTAGCCGTGCACGCCGAAATTGTCGCGCAAGTGCGCCAGCAGCTCGCCGTCGCCACAGCCCAGGTCGAGCACGCGGCTGCCCGCACCCACCCACTGCTCCACCAGCTTGAGGTCAAGCCGCATCGGACACCCCCTCGGGCTGGCCGCCGACGGCGATGCCCTTCATGTAGGCGCCGAAGATATCCAGGTAGCGCGGAATCGGCATGAGGAAGGAATCATGCCCCTGCGGCGCGTCGACTTCGGCGTAGACCACGTCCTTTTGCTCCCGCACCAGCGCATCGACGATCTCGCGCGAGCGCTCCGGCGCAAAGCGCCAGTCGGTGGTGAAGGAAATCACCAGGAACTTGCACAGCGCCTGGCGCAGCGTTGCCGGCAGGTCATTGTCGAACTCGCGGGCGGGGTCGAAATAATCGAGCGCCTTGGTCATGAGCAGGTAGGTGTTGGCATCGAAGTTGCGCGAGAAGGTTTCGCCCTGGTGCCGCAGGTAGGACTCGACCTGGAACTCCACGTCAAAGCCGTACATGTACTGACCGGAACGCAGGTCGCGCCCGAACTTCTGCTTCATGGCGTCTTCGGACAGGTAGGTGATATGGCCCACCATGCGCGCGAGGATAAGGCCGCGCTTGGGAAAGGTGTCGTGCTGGTAGTAGCGGCCGCCGTGGAAATCCGGATCGGTGATGATGGACTGGCGGGCCACCTCGTTGAAGGCGATGTTCTGCGCCGAGAGCTTGGGCGCGCTCGCGATCACCACCGCATGGCGGATGCGCGCGGGATAGTCGATGGCCCACTGCAGCACCTGCATGCCGCCGAGGGAGCCGCCGACCACGGCCGCCCACTGCGGAATGCCGAGATGGTCGGCGAGGCGGGCCTGGACGTTGACCCAGTCCTTGACGGTGACCATGGGAAAGTCGGGCCCGAAGTTCTGGCCGGTTTCCGGGTTCAGCGAGGAGGGTCCGGTGGAACCGTTGCAGCCGCCCAGGTTGTTGAGCGAGACCACGAAGAACTTGTTGGTATCGATGACCTTGCCCGGGCCGATGCACTCGTCCCACCAGCCCGGCTTGCTGTCGTCCGGGCTGTTATAGCCGGCCGCATGGTGATGGCCGGAAAGGGCGTGGCAGACCAGCACGGCATTGTCGTGCAGCTCATTCAGGGCGCCGTAGGTCTCGTAGACGATGTCGAAGCCCGCCAGGGTGCGCTTGCACTCGAGCGTCAAGGGCGCCTCGAAGCGCACGGTCTGCGGGGTGACGAGGCCGACAGAGTCGGCGGGGATGGACGTGGGCATGGCGTTACGGCAGTGGCAAGGCCCGCAAGTCTACAGGGCGGGGCCGTAGGGCGGGAAGGGACGGCCGCGCCGGGGGCCGCCTGGCCTGGCAACCGCTGCAGGTCGGGCTTCAACCAGGGGCGCCTAGCCCGACATTCCCTGCCCCGGCATTCCCCTGCAGGTCGGGCTTCAGCCAGGGGCGCCTAGCCCGACAACCCCTGCCCCGTCGGGCTGAAGCCCGACCTACAGGGGGGCGAGTCCGGCGGTGGTGATAAATCAGGCGGCCGGCGGCTTGACTGCAGTCGGGATGGCGGCGGGAGGTTTGGCTGCGGCCTGGACCGGGCCAGCCGAGGCGGCCGGGGCCGCATGACCCAGAGTGGGGTCATTGAGGCGCCCGAGGATGTCCTCCAGCAGGGTCTGCTGCTCGCGCAGGCCCTCGCGTTGCTCGCGGACGGAGCCGGACTTCTCGAAGCGGTTCTCGCCAAAACTGCGCAGCTTGTTCAGCCGTTCCATCTGCGCTTCCAGGCGCTTCTTGTGCTCCAGGGTCTGCTGCATGAGGGGCGCCAGCGCCTGCTTGCACCAGCGCTCGGCATCGGTGCGGGCATGGGCGAAGACAGCGCCGGCCTGGCGCGCCATGGTCTCGAAGAAGCGCTCGTAGAGCTTCTGCTGGCTGCCCAGCAGGGTGCTGAACCGGTTCTTGTAGGGGGCGGCCTGGCCTTCCAGCTCCTCGATGTCCTGCAGGTAACTGCTGGCGTCATGGCGCGGCACCGGGGGCGCGGCGGCGCCGGTCTCCAGGGTATAGCGCTCGTAGAGCTTCTGGATCAGCAACTGGGTGGTCTCGACTTCCTGGCGGAACTGGCCGAGATCCGTCTTGATGCCCTGGAAGTAATGCGTGACCGCCGCCGGCACGCCCATGCCCATGCGGGTGCTGGTGGCATGCTCATGGGCGCGCAGCCCATGGTTCTCGAGCCGCTCAGGCTCGAGCGGGCGCACGAGACGCGGCAGCTGCTGCTCAAGGAGCTTGCGGCATTGCTGCAGGAACATCAGGCGCTTGTTATAGGCATGCTGCTCCTGCTGCGTGGCGCGCGTCAGCAGCACCAGCTCATGCTCGGTGTCGCGGCTGCCGCTGGCCTGCACGCGCTCCTCCGCCTCCAGGCGCACGCGCTGGGCAAGCACGGCCTGGCGACTGGCATCGACCATCTCGGAGAGCTCGCGCACCAGCGAGGCCTTGAGCGCCGTTTCCTTGGCGGTCACCACCGAGCGCGCCAGCGCCGTCTCGACGACTTCGAGGCGGCTGCGCTTGAGCAGCTCGCGATCATTGCCCAGACGGGCCTTGTAGCCCTGCTTGGCGGAGAGCGCCAGCACGTTTTCCGGCGGCAGGTTGAGCTGCTTGGCGGTAAGGCGGGAGATACGGGAGATGGCTTCGTCGGCCACGTCATCTTCCTCGTCCTCATCCCAGAGCAGGTCGATCTTGTTGAGCGCGGCATAGACCGCGGCGCCGCGGCGCTGCGCGATCTCCTTGATATGGTTGTTCCAGATCGAAAAGTCCGAGGCGGTGAGGCCGGTGTCGGCGGAAAGCACGAACACCAGGGCCTGGGCCTCGGGCAGCAGAGACAGGGTGAGCTCGGGCTCGGCGCCGAGGGCGTTCAGGCCCGGGGTGTCGATGATGGCCAGGCCCTGGCGCAGCAAGGGATGGTCGATATTGATGATGGCGTGGCGCCAGGCCGGGATGTGCACATGCCCGGCCTTGCCCAGCGAAGGCTCGAGGAATTGCACGTCAAAGCCGAGCTCGGCGGCTTCGGCGGTGGTGACCTCACGCGTCTGCGACACTTCGGTGAAAGCCTTCTTCATCGAGTTCTGGTCGTCGAGATTGATGGTCAGGTGCACCCAGTGCTCGAGCTGCTCCTTGTAGCTGGCCACGGCAATGCCGCCGGCGCGGGTCTGTATGGGCAACAGCTTGATGTAGGCGCCGGTCGCGTTGGCGTCGTAGAAGAGCTCGGTGGGGCACATGGTGGTGCGGCCGATGCGCGTGGGCAGCAGGCGCTGGCCGTAGTGCTTGCCGAGGATGGCGTTGATGAGCTCGGACTTGCCGCGCGAGAACTCGCCCACGAAGGCCAGCAGGATGCGGTCGGCGCGCAACTGCTTGAGGGTGTTGGCGAGGCGTTCATCGACGTCGCTGTTGTTCAGGCCCTGGGTGTTGAGCCAGTTGCGGTAGCGCGCGATCTCGCGGGCGATCGCCTGTTTCCACGCGGTGAAGGCTTCTACCTGGTGCGAAAGCTGATCCATGATGGTACGGGTCCTTCAAACTTGCCGGGCCGGCGCGGCCAGGGCAGCGGGCCCCGCCGGGTCATTCCCGGCTGACGCTCTTGTTATTATGGTGCCAGCCATTCGGTTGACGGCAAGCGACCCTTATATCATTGCCATGCGGCCAATGCAGGCGGCCAGGCACGGGGAGCGATGATTCTGACACGCTTGTGGCGACTGCTTTCGCCATTCAGCAGAAGCACGGACGCCAGCGGCACCGCGAAGGCCTCTGCCAGGTAACGGATGAGCTCGCGGTTGGCCCGCCCCTCCAGGGCCGGCGCCGCCAGGCGCAGCTTGAGGGCCTCGCCGTGCAGGCCGGCAAAGGCGCTCTCGCGGGCGCCGGGCTGGACGTGGAGCAGCAGCACCACATCCGCGTCCTCGCGCCGGACCGACGCGCTCATAGCCCGAGCAGGGACGCCACCTGGACCGCGGAGTGCTTGAGCAGGATCTCCAGGATCTGCAGGCCGAGGATGGCGATGATCGGCGACAGGTCCAGCCCGCCCAGGGACGGCAGCAGGCGTCGACAGGGTCCGAGGACCGGCTCGGTGATCTGGAAGATCATGCCGGTGCTGGGATTGTGCGGCGCCACCCAGGACAGGATGACGCCGGCGATGATGGCGTAGAAATAGAAGTTGACCAGCATGGGCAGGAGCCCGCGGATCGCGCTCAGCACATCCCCGTAGTTCGGGAAGTTGAGTAGCGCCAGATAGGCCGTGAGCACGGCCGGCGGCTGCTGCTTGTAGACCAGGAAGCTGGCGAGGGTGATCTGCAGCAGCTTGAGCAGCACGATGAGGATGAGCGCGCCAAAGCTCCAGCGACTGGGCCGGTGACGGCGCATGTTGATGACGCCGGCAGGCGGCGCCTTGGGCTGGAACAGGCGGTCGAGCGGATCGACCAGGCGCCGGGTCGCCTGCACCGTGAATTGCGAGAGCGGGTTGTAGAAATCGGCGCCCATGGCCTGCAGCACGAAGCGCAGCCAGAGGATGAAGATATAAAGGTCGACGCCGGTGTTGAGGATGAGGCGGGCGATTTCCTGCAAGGGATTCATGCGAGCGTCCTGGAAAGGCGGGGTCGGGGGTTATTCAGTCTTGCCGAGCTGTACGGCCAGCTCCGCGCCGCGCGCCGCGCAGGCGCCAAGGGCACGGGCAAAGATGGCGCGCAGGCCGGCCTCGTCGAAGGCGGCGATGGCGCGTTCGGTGGTGCCGCCGGGAGAGGTTACGCGCCGGCGCAGCTCGGCCGGGTCGACATCGGCGGCGATGGCCATCTGTGCCGCGCCCAGCGCGGTCTGCAGGGTCAGGGCGCGCGCGGTGGCCGCGTCCAGGCCCAGCTCTTCGCCGGCGGCCATCATGGCTTCCATCACATAGAAGAAATAGGCCGGGCCGGAGCCGGAGACCGCGGTCACGGCATCGATCAGCGGCTCCTGGTCCACCCACAAGGTCAGGCCCACGGCGCCGAGGATGGCTTCGGCCTCGGCCTTCTGGGCCGCGCTCACGGCCGGGCTGGCGTACAGGCCGGTGGCGCCGGCCTGTACCAGGGCAGGGGTATTGGGCATGGCGCGCACGATGGGCAGGTCGCCGCCCAGCCAGTGCGCCAGGCTCGCGACCGGGATGCCGGCGGCGATGGAAATGATGAGGGGGCGGCGGGACTGGGCAAGGTCGGCCAGGGGCGCGAGCACGCTGGCCATGACCTGCGGCTTGACGGCCAACACCAGCACGTCGGCGCGCTGCGCGAGCTCGCGGTTGTCGGTGGTGGTGGTGTGGCCGCGCGCGGCATGTGCGGCGAGGGCCGCCGGCTGGCTGTCTGAAAGAAGGATGTCTGCGGCCGCCCAGCCACGGGCGACCAGGCCGCCGGCCAGCGCGGTCGCCATGTTGCCGGCGCCGATAAATCCGATCGTTTTTGCCATAAGCCTAGCTGCCTCTTATTGCGGGTTCCCGGGAGCCGCTGCCGACCCCTCCGGCCGGAAGCCCGGCATGACGGCAGGGCGGGCGCCGAAAAGGGCGGTGCCCACGCGCACCAGCGTGCTGCCGGCTGCGATCGCCGCTTCCAGGTCGTCCGACATGCCCATGGAAAGGGTGTCGAAACGCTCCGGCGAAAGCCCGGGAATACTAGCGAGTAAATCCTGCCGTGTCTTTGCGAGGGCGGCAAAGGCGGCGCTGTTGCCGGGCCGGGGGATGCACATGAGGCCGCGCAGCTCGAGCGCGGGCAGGGCCAGCACGGCCCGGGCCAGGGCCGGCAGGTCGGCCGGGAGGCAGCCGGCCTTGCTGGCTTCGTCGTCGATATTCACCTGGAGGCAGACCTGCAGGGGCGGCAGTCCGGCCGGGCGCTGGCTGGCAAGGCGGAGGGCGATCTTCTCGCGCTCCAGGGAGTGCAGCCAGTGGAAATGCTCCGCCACCTCCCGGGTCTTGTTGCTTTGCAGGGGACCGATGAAGTGCCACTCCAGGGGCAGGTCGGCCAGGGCGGCGATCTTGGCCAGCCCCTCCTGGACGTAGTTTTCCCCAAAGGCGGCCTGCCCGGCCGCCCAGGCCGCGCGCACCGCCCCGGCCGGCCGGGTCTTGCTGACCGCCAGCAGGCGCACGCTACCCGACACGCGGTCGGCCGCCTGCTCCGCCCGGGCGATCCGTTCACGTATTTTTTCCAGGTTTTCGGCAAAGTCGCTCATTGTTGAAGGGCAGCCCTCATAGGCGGTAACGTAGCCGGGCCTGCCTGCCAGGCGTGGTCCTGCCGCCAATAAAACAATTATCGATTCTGGCAGAGCGGTATCCCTGCCGCGAGTGCCCTGTTGGAGTTTCCATGGACATCACCGAACTGCTCGCCTTTTCCGCCAAGAACGGGGCTTCCGACCTGCATCTGTCCGCCGGCCTGCCGCCCATGATCCGCGTGGACGGGGACGTGCGCCGCATCAACCTGCCGCCGATGGAGCACAAGGAAGTCCACCGCCTCGTTTATGACATCATGAACGACAAGCAGCGCAAGGACTTTGAAGAGTTCCTGGAGACCGACTTCTCCTTCGAAGTGCCCGGGGTCGCCCGCTTCCGTGTCAACGCCTTCAACCAGAACCGCGGCGCCGGCGCCGTGTTCCGTACCATTCCTTCCAAGGTGCTGTCCATGGAAGACCTGGGCATGGGCAAGGTCTTCCAGAACATCTCCGAAATCGCGCGTGGCATCGTGCTGGTGACCGGGCCGACCGGCTCCGGCAAGTCCACCACCCTCGCCGCCATGCTCGACTTCATCAACAACACCCGCTACGAGCACATCCTCACCATCGAGGATCCCATCGAGTTCGTGCACGAATCCAAGAAATGCCTGGTGAACCAGCGCGAAGTGCACCGCGACACCCTCGGCTTCTCCGAGGCCCTGCGCTCGGCGCTGCGTGAAGACCCCGACATCATCCTCGTCGGCGAAATGCGCGACCTCGAAACCATCCGCCTGGCGCTGACCGCGGCAGAAACAGGGCACTTGGTGTTCGGCACCCTGCACACCACCTCCGCCGCCAAGACCATGGACCGCGTCATCGACGTGTTCCCCGCCGAAGAAAAGGAAATGGTGCGCGGCATGCTCTCGGAGTCGCTGCAGGCCGTGATCTCGCAGACGCTGTGCAAAAAGAACGGCGGCGGCCGCGTGGCGGCGCACGAGATCATGATCGGCACCCCCGCCATCCGTAACCTGATTCGCGAAAACAAGGTGGCGCAGATGTATTCCGCCATCCAGACCGGCGGCGGCCTCGGCATGCAGACCCTGGACCAGTGCCTGAAGAACCTGGTCCAGAAGGGCCTGATCAATACCCAGGTCGCCAAGGAAAAAGCCAAGATTCCCGAGAACTTCTAACAGGATTCCCCGCAGAGCAGCGCAGGGCGGGCGTGCCGCAGCACGGCATGACCCGCTGGAGGGCCCCTGAAACCAGGCGCCCGTGGCGAGTCAGGCGTCGCTGACTCACCCTGCCCGGCTCTTCGGACTACACTTCAGCTACCCATCCGGGTCCAGGACGGCCCAGCTCCGTCAGAGGAAAAACAACAATGGAATTCGAAGACCTGCTCAAGCTCATGGTGCAGAAAGGCGGCTCCGACATGTTCATCACCGCCGGCGTGCCCCCCTCCATCAAGCTCAACGGCAAGGTGGTGCCCATCACCAAGACGCCGCTGTCGCCGGAAATGACGCGCGAGGTCGTGCTCGGCGTGATGACCGAGCAGCAGCGCAAGGAATTCGCCCAGACCAAGGAATGCAATTTCGCCATCTCGGCGCGTGGCATCGGCCGTTTCCGTGTCTCCGCCTACTATCAGCGCAACCTGGTGGGCATGGTGCTGCGCCGCATCGAGACCAACATCCCCAAGGTCGACGAGCTCAAGCTGCCGGAGATCATCAAGGAACTGGCGATGACCAAACGCGGGGTCATCATCTTCGTGGGCGCGACCGGTACCGGTAAGTCGACGTCGCTGGCCTCCATGATCGGCCACCGCAACGCCAATTCGCGTGGCCACATCATCACCATCGAAGACCCCATCGAATTCATCCACCAACACAACGGCTGCATCGTCTCGCAGCGCGAAGTCGGTATCGACACCGAGAGCTTCGACATCGCCCTGAAGAACACGCTGCGCCAGGCGCCCGACGTCATCCTCATCGGCGAAATCCGGACCCGCGAGGTCATGGACTACGCGATCGCCTTCGCCGAAACCGGTCACCTCGTGCTCGCCACGCTGCACGCCAACAACGCCAACCAGGCGCTGGACCGCATCATCCACTTCTTCCCGGCCGACCGTCACCACCAGCTCTACATGGACCTTTCGCTCAACATGAAGGCCATCGTCGCGCAGCAGCTGATCCCGACGCCGGACGGCAAGGCCCGTCGCGCCTGTATCGAGGTACTGCTGAATACGCCGCTGGTGGGCGACCACATCCGCAAGGGTGAAATCCACCTGATCAAGGAGCTGATGAAGAAGTCGCGCGAAGTCGGCATGCAGACCTTCGACCAGGCGCTGTACGACCTCTACGCCGCCGGCGAGATCACCTATGAAGATGCGCTGAAACACGCCGACGCGCCGAACGACCTGCGCCTCATGATCAAACTCGGCTCGGAATCCGACTCGCGTTATCTGGACCAGGCCACCCGCGGCCTGACCCTCCAGCAACACGACTGAGGGGCGGCAGGAATGAAAAAACGCCGGCGAATGCCGGCGTTTATTTTGGTCGCCGCAAGCCGCCTCTCATACCGCCAGCAACATCTTGCCGCCCGCCACCACCAGCACGGCGGCCAGCACTTTCTGCAGCGTCGCCACCTGCAGGCGCCGGCTGCCGAGTTCTGCCCCCAGCCAGCCTCCCGCCACCACGGCCGCCGCCCAGAGCGGGAACCCTTCCGGCACGACAACGCCGTGCCGCGTGAAAAACCCGGCCAGGCCGGCCAGCGAGTTCACCAGGATGAAAAGCGCCGCCACGCCGGAGACTTCGCGCACCCGCCCCCAGGCCAGGAACAGCGCCAGCGGCGAGAGGAAAATGCCGCCGCCGACGCCGGTCAGTCCCGACAGCAGGCCGATGCCGGCACCCGCCATCAGCAGCCAGGGCAGCGCCGGGCGCTGCACCTCGGCCGACTCGGGCACGGGCCGGGCCAGAAACCGCCAGGCGGAATACAGCAGCACGACTCCCAGCATGGGCTTGTAGGCGGCGGGCGGCAGCGTGACGAGGCCCCCCAGGAAGGCCATGGGGACGGCCGCCAGCGCGACCGGCCAGAACAGCTCGCGGGAAAAACAGCCGGCGCGCAGGTATTTCAGGCTGGCGATGCTGGCGACGAGCACATTGAGCAGCAGCGCCGTCGGCTTCATGACCAGGGGCGCGACACCGAAGAGCGCCATGGCCGCGAGATAACCGGAGGCGCCGGCATGCCCCACCGAGGCATACAGCAAGGCCGCCAGGAACATGAGCGCACCAAGCAGCAGAATCGTTTCCAGGCCCACCTTCCACACTCCCGCAAAGCCATCGATAAAGTGCCGTAACCCTAGCGAAATTCGCGCCGGATGAAAGGCCGGTACTCCATACCCGAATACTGTCCATATGGACAGTATTCGGGTATGCTGCGGGCAAAGGAGGCAGCCATGGCCAAGACCACGCCCGAGGCCGTCGCCCGCAAGGGCCGCGGCGCCAGCCACAACCCCGACAACCGCTTCTTCACGACGCGCAGCGCGGCCGCCAACGACGGCTGGGGCACGGAGTCCGAGCCGCTGCCGCCGCTCGCCACCACGGTCACGGCAGTGCAGAGCCGCAGCATCATCACCCACAACACCTCGCCGGACATCCCCTTCACCCAGTCCATCAACCCCTACCAGGGCTGCGAGCACGGCTGTATCTACTGCTACGCGCGGCCCACGCATGCCTATCTCGACCTCTCGCCCGGCCTCGACTTCGAGACCAAACTCTTTGCCAAGACCAATGCCGCCGAGCTGCTGCGCGCCGAACTCAGCCATCCGCGGCACAAGGTGAGCGTACTCAACATCGGCGCCAATACCGACCCCTACCAGCCCATCGAGCGCGAGCACAAACTCACGCGCGCCCTGCTCGAGGTGATGCTGGAGACCCGCCACCCGGTGTCGCTCGTCACCAAGAACGCCCTGGTGCTGC
>JAJFBF010000132.1 GCA_020697295.1 Moraxellaceae bacterium
CCGCTGGCTGTACTGCCGCTCAGGATGACGATGCCGTTTCGGGTACTGGTTGCGATGCCGGAACCGTTCACGATGGTGGAAATGAGGAAGGCGGAATTGAGGCGGTTTTTAAGGTAAGAAAGCCTCCTGAAAGCCAGGCTATGTGAAGCCTCCGCTGCAAAGCGTGCCGGCAGATAGTCTCCCTGCCGGCTCCCCTGGCATTGTGATCGGCAGGTGGCGGGCATTCGGCAAACATAAAAGTCTTACCAGTTTCCCGGAAACGGCTTGCTGATCCTTTCTCCAGAATGACAAAAGCCCGCAATCGCGGGCATTTTGATGTGGAGCGGGTGAGGGGAGTCGAATCCACACCAGCAGCGTGGATAGCTGCAGGTCTACCATGGTGCTACCCCGCCTGAAGCGCTTACCGGACGGGAGTGGCGGCGAAGGTACGGAATCCGCGTCGCAGCGTCGCCCCTGACCGGCTGCAGGGCACCCGGTCAGTCCAGGCGGCAGCGGTAGTTGCCATGGCTGTGCGGAATGAAGCCCAGCGCCAGCAGCAAGTCGGGCACGCCCTCCCGGCTCAGGTCGAAGTCGACCTCCAGCCAGCGCGTGCCGCGCTCGGCCTCGAGGCGGCGCACCTCGTTGACCAGGCGTTCGGCCACGCCCCGGCCGCGGGTCGCCGGGTGCACGGTCAGGTAGCGCAGGTGGCGGGTTTCGCCTTCGCCGCGCACCAGCACGGCGGCGATGCGCCGCTTGTTGAAGACTCCGGTATAAAGCGTGTCGCCGCTGGCCACGGCATCGCGCAGCACGGCGACGGCGGCTTCCGGCGAGGCGAAGTCGGGGGTGCCTTCAAAAATGCGGGCCAGTTCGGCCGCAGTGTCGTCAGACAGCGGCGCAGTGGCAATCTCGACAGCAACCGGCATGGCAAATCCTTGGGGTTGGGCCTGGCTCTGAAAAACTGTAGCCAGTTTTGGCGCAATCCGCGTGGGCGACCGTCCTGGCACGGGCGGACGTTAACACAGGAGCCGTACTGGCGCGCAGCCTTGTCCGGCGGCTGCCGGCGCCCGGCGAATGCCGGTATAATCGCGGCTTTCCCCTGCTGAGTGTCGCCATGTCTGCCCGCCAGGCCACTGTGGTCCGCAACACCAATGAAACGAAAATCCGCGTCGCCCTCAACCTGGACGGCAGCGGCAAGGGTTCGCTCAACACCGGCATGCCCTTCCTCGACCACATGCTGGACCAGATCGTCCGCCACGGCCTGATCGACCTCGACGTCACCTGCGAGGGCGATACCCACATCGATGACCACCACAGCGCCGAAGACACCGGCATCACCATCGGCCAGGCCTTCGCGCAGGCGCTCGGTGACAAGAAAGGCATCCGCCGCTACGGCCACGCCTACGTGCCGCTGGACGAGGCGCTGTCGCGCGTGGTGGTGGACCTCTCCGGCCGGCCCGGCCTGGAGTTCCACATCGAGTACACGCGCGCCCGCGTCGGCGACTTCGACGTCGACCTGTTCTACGAATTCTTCCAGGGCTTCGTGAACCACGCTGGCGTGACGCTGCACATCGACAACCTGCGTGGCCGCAACACCCACCACCAGATCGAGACCGTGTTCAAGGCCTTTGCCCGCGCGCTGCGCATGGCCGTCGAGGCGGACCCGCGCATGCAGGGCGTGACGCCCTCGACCAAGGGTTCACTTTAAGGCCTCAACGACTCCCGCAAGGGCTCCAGTAGGTCGGACTGAAGTCCGACCTACAGTTCCCTGCACAAACAGAAGTAAAGTCATGACGACAGTTGCAGTTCTCGATTACGGCATGGGCAACCTGCACTCGGTGGCAAAAGCCCTCGAGCATGTGGGCGCCAGCCGCGTCGAAGTGACCAATGATCCGGCGCGCGTGCGTGCCGCCGACCGCGTCGTGCTGCCCGGCCAGGGCGCCATGCGCGACTGCATGGCCGAGATACGCAGCCACGGCGTCGATGCCGAAGTGCGCGAAGCGCTACGCGGCAAGCCGCTGCTCGGCATCTGCGTCGGCATGCAGGCCCTGCTCGAGCACTCCGAGGAAAACAACGGCGTCGACGGCCTCGGCATCTATCCCGGCCAGGTGAAGTTCTTCGGCGCCGACCACCGCGACGGCGACACAAGGCTGAAAGTGCCGCACATGGGCTGGAACGAAGTCTGGCAGACACAGCAGCACCCGCTCTGGAGCGGCATTGCCGACGGTGCGCGTTTCTACTTCGTGCACAGTTATTACTGCGCGCCGACCGAGCCCTCGCTCGCTGCCGGCCGCAGCCGCTACGGCATCGAATTCTGCTGCGCGATCGCCCGTGACAACATGTTTGCCGTGCAGTTCCATCCGGAAAAAAGCTCCACCGCTGGACTGACGCTGCTCAAGAATTTCCTGAACTGGAAGCCGTGACGGTTTCCGTCCGCTTCCTTTCGGGGAGCGGGCAAACCCGAGAGATGACTCCATGCTGATCATTCCCGCCATCGACCTCAAGGACGGCAAGTGCGTGCGCCTCAAGCAGGGTCGTATGGAAGACGACACCGTGTTCTCCGACGATCCCGTCGGCATGGCCACGCACTGGGTGGAGCAGGGCGCCCGTCGCCTGCACCTGGTCGACCTCAACGGCGCTTTTGCCGGCACGCCCATCCACGGCGAGGTCGTCACCGCGATCGCGAGGAAATATCCGGCGCTGCCCATCCAGATCGGTGGCGGCATCCGTTCGCTCGAGACCATCGAGGCCTATGTGAAAGCCGGCGTGTCTTTCGCGATCATCGGCACCAAGGCGGTGAAGGAGCCTCAGTTCGTGCGCGACGCCTGCCGTGCCTTTCCCGGCAAGATCATCGTCGGCATCGATGCGAAGGACGGCCTCGTCGCCACCGACGGCTGGGCGGAGGTCTCCAGCGTGAAAGCCGTCGATCTCGCAAAGCAGTTCCGCGATGCGGGCGTCAGCGCCATCGTCTACACCGACATCGCCCGCGACGGCATGATGCAGGGCGTCAACGTCGAGGCCACGGCGCAGCTTGCGCGCGAGGCCGGCATTCCGGTGATCGCCTCGGGTGGCGTCACCAACATAGAGGACATCCGCCGTCTCAAGGTGGTGGCCGCGAGCGGCATCAGCGGCGCCATCACCGGGCGTGCCATTTATGAAGGCACCCTGAACCTGGCCGAGGCACAGCGTCTCGCCGATGCGGAATGATTCCTCCATGCGCCACCTCCGTCCTGTCATCGCCCTCGTACTCTCCAGCCTGAGCTTCGCTGCGGCGGCCAACAGCCTGCGCGTCATTGAAGGCCAGGCCGACCTGCCGGGCTACCAGCAGGCCTTGCTCGGCAAGGGCGAGTGGTTCCAGCGCGCCGTGAATGTGTGCACCGAGCGCGAGTTCTGCGCCAAGCCCATCATCATGCGGATGACGGTAGGCACCGACGGCCGCGCCAGCGATTGCCAGCTCATCGACACCGACATCAAGGATGCGCAGACCGCCGG
>JAJFBF010000015.1 GCA_020697295.1 Moraxellaceae bacterium
GCTCCAGCTCCAGCTCCAGCTCCAGCTCCAGCTCCAGCTCCAGCTCCAGCTCCAGCTCCAGCTCCAGCTCCAGCTCCAGCTCCAGCTCCAGCTCCAGCTAAAAATTATCGGCCGATGCAAGAATCCAAGAATCCAAGAATCCAAGAAGAAATTTTCAGTTCAAGCCGCACTTTGTTACTCAGGCGCACTAATTTCGGTTTTCGTTAAAGCAACTTCAACAAAGTCGATTTGCTGAGACAGAGCATCAGCAAAGATACTGAGGGCCAGGAAAATAACTGCCCGTTGCCCGACAACAAGGATTTTTCCACCTGACGTCGTCCCCGAGGTTCATTCCCGTTCCCTGAGTCATTCCGTTTCTGATGCCGAGTGCCCTGCGCCTTGCAGGGTCTGGTCATTCCCTTACGCGAACTTCCCGTGCTGGCGCCCGATCGCCGGCCCTGGCCCCTTATTGCCCGGAGGAAACCTGTAACACCGTGATTCACGGCCTTTTGTCAGCGGATCCCATTCGAGCCCAGGCTCAGCCAGAACCCTGACAACTTCCCAAAAAATCAGTGTCACACCCGACAATAACGCGAGTCTTTCAAATGAAAACCAGCAAATCCAGAATGGCGCTTATTGCAGCGCTGGCCCTTCCCGTGCCCGCCTCTTTTGCCGGCGTCCTCCTGAGCGCCGACGGCAGCACCGACACCTACAAGCTCATCACCAGTAAGCTCAACAGCACCATCGAGGCCCCGGACTGCGCGCATTCCGACTTTGGCCCGCACATCACCCAGGAGTTCGACAGCGCACTGGGCAAGTCCGCCTTTGTCTTCCACGCCCACGTCAGCCCCGATGACGACCGCTGCATGAACAGCGATCGCCAGCGCAACGAGATCAAGGTGGACGCGCAATCCCCCTCGTCCTTGCGCGCCGTGCAGGGCGACCGCATGAAGTATCGCTGGAAGTTCAAGCTCGACAGCGGCTTCAAGGCCTCGTCCAGCTTTACCCACCTGCACCAGGTCAAGCCGGTGGGTGGTGACGACGACATGCCGCTGATCACGCTGATCGCGCGCGGCGGCAGCGCCGATGCGCTCGAACTGACGCAGTACAACTATTCGAATTCGCGCAAGATACTGAAGAGCATTCCGCTCCAGTCGGTGCGCGGCGAATGGGTGGAAGTGAACAGCACGCTGACCGCGGGCCGGCCCGGCCAGTACGCGATGACCATCACCCGTGTGCGCGACGGCGTCGTGCTGCTTTCGTACACGGCCAGCAGCATCGACATGTGGCGCAGCGGCGTCAGCTATATCCGTCCCAAGTGGGGCATCTACCGCAGCCTCAATGACCGCAGCAACCTGCGCGACGAGAAGGTGCGCTTCGATGCCTTCTGCATCGCCAAGGGCAGCGAGACTTGCAATGGCGCCGGCGTGCCGGCACCTGCACCGACGCCTACCCCCTTGCCGGCGCCGCAGCCGGGCAGCCTCGTCCGCTTCGCCGTGCCGGAAAGCGCGGTGTCGGCCAGCGCCAACGACGGCAACCTGCCGGCCAGCAGTGTCGACGGCCAGCTCGCCACGCGCTGGTCCGCCCAGGGCGACGGCCAGTGGATCCAGTACGACCTGCAGGCGCAGCGCATGGTCGGCAATGTGAAGATCGCCTGGCACAACGGCAGCTCGCGGCGCTCGCGCTTCGACATCCAGGTGTCGGCGGACGGCAAGGCCTTCACCACGGTGTACAGCGGCCAGAGCAGCGGCACGACCACGGCGCGTGAAACCTACGACTTTACCGATGTCAGTGCGCGCCATGTGCGTATCGTGGGCCACGGCAATTCGTCCAATCTTTGGAACAGCATTGCCGAAACCGAGGTGCATGGGCTGCAGTAAGGCCTTTTTGCCGCAGGGCGCTCCGCCTCTCCCGGGGTGTCGGGATGAATCCCGACCTACTGGGAGGGGCGACAGGAAGCGGGGCGGATGGCGATTTGCGGGTTCCAGTCACGAGAGAGCCTGCAACCCGCGAGCTGCCCCTGCTCCACCCCTGCCTTTACGGACCTCTACGGGATGAATCCCGACCTACAGGAGCGGGCCGGTCTGCGGAACGTCCTCCACCCTACCCTTGCGGCTCCCGTCACTCTGACGGGGGCCGCTCCTCCGCCAGCCAGTTTCCGGTGGGCAGCAGCTCCAGGCCCGCCACTTCCCGCCGATACCAGTAACACCAGGCTTCGATTCGCCGGCCATCGGCAAGGCGCACGGGCACCGGGCGGCGCTCGTACTCGTCACCGGCCCGCCCCGTCACTCCCTCATATTCGTCTCCAGCCCGGCCCGTAACTCTTTCATATCCCTCTCCAGCCCGGCCCGTCACACTCCCGTATTCGTCACCGGCCCGTCCCGTCACTCCCTCGAAGGCATCCAGCGCCGGCCACAGCGCCGCTGCGTCACGCAGCCGGTACAGGTCGCCGCGCACCCGCTCCTCCTCCCGCCCCGGCACCAGTGCCGGATACCAGCTCACCCGGTACAGCCGGGCGCCTTCGCACCAAGCTTCGCCCTGCCACTCGGCGGACGTGCCCAGCCACTCGCCCATGGCATGCCCGGCGCCGCGGCGCAGCGTGCCGTAGACAAAAAGAAAATCCGAACCTTGATGCATGCGCCTCCCGCCCCTGATTTACTCGTTCTCACGCCAGCCGCGACCGGTTAGGATTTTCACCATGAGCCAGGACGGTGCGCCCCCCATGCCCGAAAACGGAAGCCCTGCCCCCTCGCGCCGGCTGTCGCTGCCGGAACTGCTGCTGGCCGAGCAGGCTTTTTCACGCGCGGCGGGCGCCCCGCTCAGCGCCGGCAACCACCTGCGCCTGCTGCGCGACGCCGCCGGCAACTACCCGGCCTGGCTGGCCGCGATCGGCCATGCCCGGCACAGCATCCACTGCGAAAACTACATCATCCAGGACGACCAGGTTGGCCGCGACTTCATCGCCACCCTGGCCGGGCGGGCCCGTGCCGGCGTGCGCGTACGCCTGCTCTACGACTGGATGGGCAGCTTACTGGTCAGCTCGCGCGACTTCTTCCACCCCCTGGTCGAGGCGGGCGGCGAGGTTCGCGCCTTCAATCCGCTACGCCCGGGCAGCCCTTTCGGCTGGCTGGCGCGCGATCACCGCAAGTCCCTCGTCATCGACGGCCACACCGGCTTCGTCAGCGGCCTGTGCATCAGTGCGCGCTGGCTCGGCAATCCGCGCGCCCACCTGGCGCCCTGGCGCGACACCGGCCTCGAGATCCGCGGCCCCGCCGTGGCCGACATCCTGCTCGCCTTCCGCCAGACCTGGGATCTGTGCGGCCCCGCCCTGGCGGCGGAGGAACTGATCCCGGCGGCGGACATCCCTGCCGCCGGCGACACCCACTTGCGCGTGATCGCCAGCAGCCCCTATACCAGCGGCCTCTACCGTCTTGACCAGCTCATCGCCACCCTGGCGCAGGAAACGCTCTGGCTCACCGATGCCTATTTCCTCGGCACGCCCGCCTATGTACAGGCGCTCTGCGCCGCCGCCCAGGACGATGTCGACGTGCGCCTGCTGGTGCCCGGCACCAGCGACCTCCCGCTGATCTCGCCGTTCTCGCGCGCTGGCTACCGGCCCCTGCTCGAGGCCGGCGTGCGCGTCTTTGAATGGAACGGCACCATGCTGCACGCCAAGACGGCGGTGGCCGACGGCCGCTGGGCGCGGGTGGGGTCGAGCAACCTCAACATGGCGAGCTGGATCAGCAACTACGAACTCGACGTGGCCGTCGAGGACGAAGGCTTTGCCGGCGCCATGGAGGCCATGTACCTCGAAGACCTGGAGCAGGCCACGGAGATCGTGTTGAGCGAGCAGCACCGCATCCTGCCGCGCGCGCGCCGCGTCCGCGCCCGCCGGCTGCAGCCGCGCACCGGCGTCGCCTCCGCACTGCGACTGGGCAACACTGTCGCCGCTGCCTTCCAGCAGCGGCGTGTGCTGGGTACCGTCGAGGCGGCCACGCTGTTGCTGATCGGGCTGGCCCTGCTGGCCCTGGCCACGGCCTGGATCCTGCGTCCGGAGCTGCTGGCCTGGCCGATGGCCGCACTGGCGCTGTGGTTCGCCGTCACCATCCTGCTGCAGGCCTGGCGGCTCTGGCAGCGTCCGGCGCCGCGGGCGCCGGAGGATTGATTTTCCGCAGATGCAGCGGTTGACTCGGGGGCACCGTGCAGTATCCTTCCCCGCTTCCTGCGCCCCGGCGCCGGAACTGGAGGCGTGGCCGAGCGGTTGAAGGCACCGGTCTTGAAAACCGGCGAGGGTTCGCCCTTCGTGAGTTCGAATCTCACCGCCTCCGCCATCTTCTGGGTTGCATGCCTGGCTTCAAAGCGGCTTCAACCCTCCCTTGTGGAGCGCGTCAACTCCCTCCGTAACTTCCCTTTCCAGATAAGTCGCAATGCTGCGCGAGCGGCGCTGCCCACTATTCCCGTGGTGAGAACACACGCCGATCGGCACTGTCCGGTCCCGGCTCCTCCCCCTTTTCGCGTCCACTATTGAGCGCGCCCTCCTCTCGTCCTCCTCAAGCTTATCGCCGCCTCTCCAATGCCCTCCCTGAGATGGAGGGCAACGGTTGGTCACGGAAGTCTCTGCCCCCCTGCTTCCGAGAGACGGGACTGAAGTGACTCAAACGATTACATCCCTTAAAGCAACAATGTTTCTGAAAATTACGAACTAGCGCAAAAAATGCAACACCGTTAGCCTGACTTCACTGGAGGGAAAATTCCTGCCTCCGGCCCACTTTCATCCTGCCCCGGAGACACACCATGGAATTCTTCCGCAACATCAACCGCCAGGTTGCCGACCTGGTCGCCACCCCCGCCCTCAACAGTGTCCTGATTTTGGCCGCACGAGTGCTGATGGCCGTGATCTTCATCACCGCCGGCTTCAGCAAGCTCGGCGCCGGTTATGCCGGCACGGCCGGCTACATGGAGTCGGTAGGCCTGCCAGGTGCCCTCCTGCCGCTGGTGATCCTGCTCGAGATCGGCGGCGGTCTCGCCCTGGTGCTGGGCTTCCAGGCCCGCCTTGCCGCACTGGCACTGGCCGTGTTCAGCATCGTTTCCGGAGTCATTTTCCACGGCGGCGCCGACCCGATGCAGCAGATCATGTTCATGAAGAACCTGGCGCTGGCCGGTGGCCTGCTTGCCTTCACCGTGTTCGGCGCCGGTCGCCTGAGCCTGGATGGCGAGGCACGCTAGTCGTTGGCAGGGCTTGACGGGCTTGAGTCATTGCCTGGCTTCTAGATGGCAGTGGCATTGCCGTAGGCAGCCTGCTGAAACAAGAACGCCCGGACATTGTGCCGGGCGCTTTTGTCAGCGGCGCTTCTGATGGTCTTCTTGCCTGCGGCGCTGCTGATAGAGGCTCTGCTGCTTCAGTCTCTACTGTTCCATGTACCGCTGCTTAAGGTGTTGCTGATTCAAATGCTGCTTTCAGGCGCTATTGTCACAATGGCAGCTATCTCAGACGCTGCTGCAGGGCCGGCAGCCCTCCGGTCCGGGCCCCTTCGTCCGTCACTCGCGAATGAAGCGGCCGAACTCGCGCATGAATTGCACCGGCGAATCGAGCGGCAGCAGATGCCCGGCCCGCTCGAATCGGACCACGCGGCATTGCGGCGCATAATCGGCAATCGCCATCTGTCCGGCCGGGTCGTAGAGGGTCGAGCGCATGCCGACCATGACCGTGACCGGCGTCGAACACTGGCGCAGGCTCTCGCGATAGTCCTGCGTCGCCAGATAAGTGGTGAGGATGCGCTGCAGGTCGCGGGTCCGGCCGAGGGGAAACAGCCGGGTCAGGGCCGGCAGGCGCGCGGCGACGCGAAGCGCTCGCGCGGGCGCGCGATTGCCCATCTTTTCCTGGGACAGGGCCAGCAGGCCCAGGGCCCGTCGCCGTGCCGAAGGCGGCAAGGCATGAAGATGGTCATGATGGGCATGCTGCGTCAGCAGTTCCGCCAACTGGCGCAGGTCATTGAAGCAATCTTCCTGCACCTCCCCGAGCAGGCCGTAGCGCCAGTCGTCACGATTGCTGACGCAGGGCGACTGGTCGATGTGCAGGTAGCGGCGCACATTGGCAAAACCGCCGAGGCGCTGCCAGTGCAGGGCCGTGGTGGCGCCCATGGAGTGGCCGGCCAGCAGGAAGTCGCGGAGGCCGAAGTGGCGCACGATGTCTTCCACATCCTCGACATGGTTCTGGAACATGTCCGGCTGGTTGAGGCTGACGGTGCCCGAGCGCCCGGCGCCGCGCAGATCGGGAATATAGAAGCGGGCCACGCCCAGCAGTGGCAGCACGAAGGGCAGCCACTGCACGCTGCTGGAACCCAGCCCATGCAGGAGCAGGACGGGACGACCGCGGCCCAGGACGCGAACATGGAGTTTCTCTCCATCACGGGCAGTGACAAATGCCATCACGCAATCCTCTGAAGTTGCCCCGATACTACCGTTGAACTGTAGTCCTGTGGGACAAAATAGGAGCAAAAAAGGGACAGATTTATTTTCCCTAAAAAAATAAATCTGTCCCTTTTTTGCTTCCAGTTCCTGTGTCAGAGCTCAGCAGCGAGGCGCGCGCCCTGGTCAATGGCGCGCTTGGCATCGAGCTCGGCCGCCACATCGGCGCCGCCGATCAGGTGCACCTTCTTCACCAGCGCTTCCACCGCCGCCTGCAACTGGCGGTTGGGCTCCTGGCCGGCGCAAAGGATGACGTTGTCCACCTCCAGCACCCGCTCCTCGTCGCCCACCGTGATGTGCAGGCCGCCATCGTCGATGCCGCGATAGGTGACGCCGGTCAGCATCTGCACTTTCTTCTTCAGCAGCGCCTCGCGGTGGATCCAGCCGGTGGTCTTGCCGGGGCCGGTGATCTTTTTCGCCTTGCGCTGCAGCAGGAAGATTTCGCGCGGACTCGGGTCCACCTCCTCTTTCACGCCCTCGATGCCGCCGCGGGCCTGGAAGGACGGGTCGATGCCCCACTCCTTGAGGAAGGTGGGAATATCCTGGCTGGAGCGCGGATGCTGGTCGTCGTGCGCCAGGTACTCGGCGGTGTCGACGCCGATGCCGCCGGCACCGATGATGGCCACGCGCCGGCCCACCGGTTTCTTGTCGCGCAGCACGTCCAGGTAGGAGAGCACCTTGGGGTGATCCAGGCCGGGAATATCGAGTGCGCGCGGCACGATGCCGGTGGCGAGCACGACTTCATCGAAGCCCACCAGGTCGGAGGCGGCCATGCGCTGGCCCAGCTTCACCTTCACGCCGTGCTTTTTCAGCATCGCATCAAAGTAGCGCAGGGTTTCGCTGAACTCTTCCTTGCCCGGCACCTGCTTGGCGATATTGAACTGGCCGCCGATTTTGGTGTCGCTGTCGAAGAGCGTGACGCTGTGGCCGCGCTCGGCCGCCACGATGGCGCAGGACAGGCCGGCGGGGCCGGCGCCGACCACGGCGATTTTTTTCGGCTGAGCCGTCTTCACATAGACCAGCTCGGTCTCGTGGCAAGCCTGCGGGTTGACCAGGCAACTGCTGAGCTTGAGCGCAAAGGTATGGTCCAGGCAGGCCTGGTTGCAGGCGATGCAGGTGTTGATCTCGTTGGGCGCGCCGGCGGCGGCCTTGAGCACCCAATCGGGGTCCGCGAGCATGGGACGCGCCATGGACACCATGTCGGCGTCGCCACGGGCAATCACCTCTTCCGCCACGTCGGGCATGTTGATGCGGTTGGAGGCGCAGACGGGAATCGACACGGCTTCCTTGACCAGGCGTGTGACCCAGGTGAAGGCGGCGCGCGGCACCATGGTGGCGATGGTGGGGATCTTGGCTTCGTGCCAGCCGATGCCGGTGTTGAAAATGGTGACGCCGGCCTTCTCCAGTGCCTGGGCCAGCGTGATGACCTCGTCGAAGGTCTGGCCGTCCGGCACCAGGTCCATCATCGAGAGGCGATAGACGATGATGAAGTCGGGGCCGGCGGCGGCACGCACGCGACGCACCACTTCCAGCGGGAAGCGCATGCGGTTCTCGAAGCTGCCGCCCCAGGCATCGTCGCGCTCGTTGCCGCGGGTGGTGAGGAACTGGTTCAGTAAATAGCCCTCGGAGCCCATGATCTCGACGCCGTCGTAGCCGGCGAGTTTCGCCAGGCGGGCGGCGTTGGCCCAGCTGTCGAGATCGCGCTGGATGTCTTCTTCCGTCATTTCCTTGGGCTTGAAGGGATAGATGGGCGACTGCTTGGCGGAGGGCGCGATGAGGTCGGGCTGCCAGGCCTGGCGGCCGGCGTGCAGGCACTGCATGGCGATCTTGCCGCCGGCGGCGTGCACTGCCTTGGTGATAATGGAGTGATGCTCGGCGTCTTTCTCGGTGAACATGCCGGAGGAGCCCGGGCCCAGCGCGGCGGCCGGGCTCGTGGCGATGCCGCCGGTGATGATGAGGCCGACGCCGCCCGCGGCGCGCCGGGCAAAGAAGGCGGCCTGACGCTCCATGCTCACTTCCTCCAGGCCGGTGTGCATGGAGCCCATGATCACGCGGTTGCGCAGGGTGGTGAAGCCGAGGTCGAGCGGTTGCAGCAGGTGCGGGTAGGGGCCGGGCATGGAGGGCTCTCTTCAATACTGCAGGAAAGGGACCGGGGCGCTCCGGGGAAGCGCCCGTATCGGCAACGCGACGGCGGCCCTCCCCGATCACGGGGAAACAGGGAATATCCCGGGAGGGCCTGCCGGAAGATTGCCGGGAACAGTGCCCCGGGCAATAGCGGCGTGCAGGCTCCGACCTTAATGCGAACATGGATTCGCATTCAATTCGCATTTTCAGTCCGGTCCGGGACGGCGGCTTGCCTGGCGGGGAGGGCCTGCCGCTGCATTTTCGGGGTTTCAGGCGGCCCGTCGGACAGGCGGGGGCCCTGGCCGTCAAATGCGAATTGAACACGAATATGGATTCGCATTAGGTTTGGACGCCTGCTGGCGCCCCCTGCCCTCTGTCTTGGGCGGATTCTCGGGGCGGCGTCCCCTTTACCCTTTTTTCAGGAGTTTCTTCATGCAGATCCAGAACAGCGTCGCCATCGTCACCGGGGGCGCCTCCGGCCTCGGCCTCGCCACTGTCGAGAAGTTCATCGCCATGGGCGCCAGGGTCGCCATCTTCGACTTTGCCGATGCCGGCGCCGCCGTGGCCGAGCGCCTGGGCACCAACTGCCTGTTCCAGAAAGTGAACGTGGCGGACGAGGCATCGGTGCAGGCTGCCATCGACGCCACCATGGCGAAGTTCGGCGCCATCCATATCTGCTGCAACTATGCGGGCATCGGCTCCGGCGTGAAGACCCTGGGCAAGAACGGTGTGTTCCCGCTGGCCGAGTTCAACAAGATCCTCCAGGTCAACCTGGTCGGCACTTTCAACGTGCTGCGCCTGGCCGCCGAGCAGATGGCGAAGAATGAACTGGTGGAAGGCGAGCGTGGCGTGATCATCAACACCGCCTCGGTGGCCGCCTTCGAAGGCCAGGTCGGCCAGGCTGCCTATTCCGCCTCCAAGGGCGGCGTGGTCGGCATGACCCTGCCCCTTGCGCGCGACCTCGCCGGCTACGGCATCCGCGTCAACACCATCGCCCCGGGCCTGATCCACACGCCGCTCTTCGACAGCCTGCCGGAGAACGTGGTGGCCTCGCTGTCCGCCTCGGTGCTGAACCCGCAGCGCCTGGGCCGTCCGGAAGAGATCGCCCACACTGCGGTGTGGATCGTCGAGAACGGCTATGTGAACGGCGAGACGATTCGCGTGGACGGCGGCATCCGCATGCAGCCGCGCTGAGGACAGTATTGCCGGCAGGCGGCCCCGGTCGCCTGCCGGATTCGCACGACCGCCGGACGCGCTACGGTGTCCGCTCCCTACCGGCAGAATGTGCAGACCTGCAGCCTCCCCCTGCCTGACCTCTGCCCAGTGCAGCGTTGCCGCAATGCCTGTCACGTTCCTGCCCCCTTCCCCACCAGGTGAACATCCCATGAGAGAAGCCGTCATCGTCGACGCCGTACGCACGCCCATCGGCCGCGGCCATCCGGAAAAAGGCGCGCTGCGCGGCTGGCATCCGGTGAACCTCTATGCGCACGCCATCGATGCTCTGCTGGCGCGCACGAACCTGCCGCCCGCGCAGGTGAGCGAACTCATCACCGGCTGCGTGACGGCGCGCGGCGAGCAGGGCAACAACGTGTCGCGCCTGGCCGGGCTGCTCTCTGGACTGCCGGCGACCACCAATGCCTTTACCGTGGTGCGCGCCTGCGGCTCCTCGCAGGAGGCCGTGCACCTGGCCTCGCTCAAGGTGCTGGCCGGCGATGCCGACTACGTGATTGCCGGCGGCGTGGAATCCATGGGACGGGTGCCGATGTTTTCCGACATCGGCAGCTTTGACAACGTCAACGCCGACCTGAAAGCCAAATACGAGATCATCCACCAGGGCGAGTCCGCGGAACGGCTCTGCGAAATCCACGGACTCACGCAGGACGATCTCGACAACTTCGCGATCGAATCGCACCGCCGCGCCTGGGCGGCGCAGCAGGCCGGCCTCTTCCGTTCGCAGATTGCACCGGTGACGGCGCTGGACGGCACGGGTGGGAGCTTTACGCTGGATTATGACGAGGGCATCCGCGAGCGCGTGGAGCCGGCCCGGATGGCTGCCCTGCCCCGCCCCTTCCGTCCCGGCACCGGACTGGTGTCGGCGGGCAATGCCTCGCAGATTGCCGATGGCGCCGGGGTGCTGCTGATTGCCGACCGCGCCAGCGCCGAGCAGGACGGCCTGCGTCCGCGCGCGCGCATCGTGGCGCGCGCCTGCGCTGCAGGCGATCCCACGCTGGCCTTGCTGGAAGTGATTCCGGCGACAATGCAGGCCGTGCTACGGGCCGGCCTCACCCTGGAGCAGATCGACCTGTTCGAGGTGAACGAGGCCTTCGCGCCAGTACCGCTGATCTGGATGAAGGAGCTCGGCATTCCCGCCGAGAAGGTCAACGTCAACGGCGGCGCCATCGCCCACGGCCACCCACTGGGCGCGACCGGGGCCATTCTCATGGGCAAGCTGCTGGCCGAGATGGAGCGCCGTGGCGTCCGCTACGGACTGCAGACCATGTGCATTGCCCAGGGCATGGCCACGGCGACGATCATCGAGCGGTTGTAGGCCTGCGGCCCAGCCGGCACCGCCTGCGCGGCATGGCAAGGCGTTACCGGCGAGCCGTAATGAAAAGAAAAGGGCGCGCTCCCGATGGGCAGCGCGCCCTTTTTCTTTGGCGGCGGGAGAACCGCGCTCCGATCAGCCCTCCTTCAGCACCAGCAGGTCGACCCCGGCGCCCACCTGGCTGCCCTCCGCGGCCAGCACGGCGTGAACCTCGCCATCGCAGGGCGCGTGCACATTGAACTCCATCTTCATGGATTCGATGATGACGAGCACATCGCCCTTTTTCACCTTGTCCCCCGCTTTCACCTGCAGCTGCCAGATATTGCCCGGCACATGCGCGGCAACCAGGCGCGCGCCTTCCGGCAGGTCGACTTCCTCGGTGGCGGTCATCACCGCCGACTCGCTGATGTACTCGGCCTGGCCGGTGGCGCGCCAGCGTTCGCGCTCGGCGTCGAAGGCGGCCTGCTGGGTGGCCTTGAAGGCGCCGATGCTCTCGGCGTTGTCGCCCAGGAACTTCTGGTAATCAGCGAGGCTGAAGGTGCCCTCCTCGATCCTGAGCTGGAAGCGGCCGCTGATGAAGTCGCGGCGCATTTCCAGCAGCTCGCTCTCCGACACCGGGTAGAAACGCACCTGGTCGAAGAAGCGCAGCAGCCAGGGCTTGCCCGCCTCGAAATCCCGGGTGACGCGATGGCGGTTCCACATCTGCACGGTGCGACCGACGAACTGGTAGCCGCCGGGACCTTCCATGCCGTACACGCACATATAGGCGCCGCCGATACCCACTGCGTTTTCCGGCGTCCAGGTGCGGGCCGGGTTGTACTTGGTGGTGACGAGGCGATGACGCGGATCCACCGGCGTCGCCACCGGCGCGCCGAGATAGACGTCGCCCAGGCCCAGCACGAGGTAGCTGGCCTCGAACACCACGCGCATGACCTCGTCGAGATTTTCCAGGCCGTTGATGCGGCGGATGAACTCGATATTGCTGGGGCACCAGGGCGCGTCCTTGCGCACCGACTGCATGTATTTCTCGATGGCGAGCTTCGTGGCGGCATCGTCCCAGGACAGCGGCAGCCACACGGTGCGCGTCGGCACCACCATGTCGGCCACGGCGGGCAACTCGGTCTCGGCCAGGGCCAGCTCGCGCAGCAGGCGCTCGCGCGGCAGCAGGCGGCTGTCGAAGTGGATCTGCAGGGAGCGGATGCCGGGGGTGAGGTCGAGGATGCCGGGCAGGCGATTGGCCTGCAGCCACTGCATCAGCGCATGCACGCGGAAGCGCAGGTTCAGGTCCAGCGCCAGGGGGCCGTATTCCACCAGCAGGTAACGGTCACCGGCCTGGCGGTAGACCACCTGCGGGCGCTCGCCCTTCTCCGGCAGGATGGCCAGCACCGGGCTTTCCAGGCCGGTGGCAGTACTGGCCAGCGCCGGCACCGGCGGATGATCCAGCGTGGCGATGGCCACTTCCTGCGCGGCCTCCAGGCGCGCGGCATCGGCCGCGGTGAGGCGGACAAAGCGGACCTTGTCGCCGGGGCGCAGCTGGCCGAGCTTCCACAGCTCCGCGTTCACCACCACGGCCGGACAGACAAAGCCGCCCAGGCTGGGGCCGTCGGGACCGAGGATCACCGGCATGTCGCCGGTGAAGTCGATGGCGCCGATGGCATAGGCGTTGTCGTGGATATTGGACGGGTGCAGGCCGGCCTCGCCGCCGTCGCGGCGCGCCCAGGCCGGCTTGGGGCCGATCAGGCGCACGCCGGTGCGGCTGGAGTTGTAGTGCACTTCCCAATCGGTGGCGAAGAAGGTGGCGATGTCGTCGTCGGTAAAGAAATCGGGGGCGCCGTGCGGGCCGTAGAGCACGCCGACCTGCCATTCGCGCGGGTACTGCGGCACCAGTGAGGCTGGCAGGGTGGCGGCGTCCATTACCGGCGCCGTGCCCAGATGCAGCACGTCGCCCAGGCGCAGGTTGCGACCCGCATGGCCGCCGAACTGGCCGAGGGTGAAAGTGGAGCGGCTGCCAAGATAGGCCGGCACGTCCAGGCCGCCGGCAATGGTGAGGTAGCTGCGGCAGCCGCCCTCGCTGATGGCGCCGAGGGCGAGCGTGCTGCCCGCCTTCACGGTGACGGCCTGCCACAGCGGCACGGTGACGCCATCCAGCGTCAGCGGCAGCGGCGCGCCAGTGACAGCGACCACGGCATCGACATTGAAGCGCAGCACGGGGCCGGTCATGGTGATCTCGAGGCCGGCGGCATCGGCATCGTTGCCCACCAGGCGGTTGCCGAGACGGAAGGCCAGCGGATCCATGGGGCCGGAGGGCGGCACGCCCACGTCCCAGTAACCGACGCGGGCAGGCCAGTCCTGCACCGAGGTCTGCACGCCGCCCTCCAGCACCTCGATGGTGGACGGGGTATAGGCCAGGGTATTGAGATAGCGCGTGGTCTGCCGGCCTTCGCGGAACACCACGTCGTCGACGATGGTGCGCAGGTACTCGAGGTTGGTCTCGATGCCGCTGATGCGGGTCTCGGCCAGCGCGGCGGCGAGCTTCGCCCTCGCCTCCTCGCGATCAGCGCCATTGACGATGATCTTGGCGACCATGGGATCGTAGAACGGCGGCACACTGGAACCGGTGACCACGGCGGTCTCGATGCGCGCGTCCTTCGCGAACTGGACCTCGGTGAGGACGCCGGAGGACGGCTGGAAGTTGCGCGCCGGGTCCTCCGCATACAGGCGGACCTGGATGGAGGCGCCCTTCAGTTCCGGCTTGAGCGAGTCCAGCGCCGGCAGGTCGCCGGCGGCCAGCGAGACCATCCAGCCCACCAGGTCGACGCCGCTCACTTCCTCGGTGACGCCGTGCTCGACCTGCAGGCGTGTATTCACCTCGAGAAAGTAGAAAGCGCCGGTGTCGGCATCCATCACGAATTCCACGGTGCCGGCGCTGCGGTACTGGCAGGCTTCCATGAGACGCACTGCGGTGCCATGCAGGGCCTCGCGCTGGGCCATGTTGAGACCGGGCGCCGGCGTTTCCTCGATCACCTTCTGGTTGCGGCGCTGCACCGAGCAATCGCGCTCGCCCAGGGCGAGCACGCCGCCCTTGCCGTCGCCAAAGACCTGGACCTCGATATGGCGGGCCGCCTGCACGTATTTTTCCAGGTAGATGCCGGCTTCCTTGAAATTGGCGCGGGCCAGGCGCTCCACCGAGGCCCAGGCCTCGTCGAGCTCGCCGGCGCTCCAGATCAGGCGCATGCCGATGCCGCCACCGCCGGCGGTGCTCTTCAGCATGACGGGATAGCCGATGCGGGCGGCTTCGGCATGAGCCTCTTCGGCGCCGGCGAGCAGGCCGGAGCCCGGCAGCAGGGGCACCTTGCTCTGCTCGGCCAGATCGCGCGCCGTGTGCTTGAGGCCAAAGGCCAGCATCTGTTCCGGAGTGGGGCCGATGAAGGCAATGCCGGCGGCCTCGCAGGCCGCGCAGAAATCGGGGTTTTCCGAAAGGAAGCCGTAGCCGGGGTGGATGGCCTCGGCGCCGGTGGCCTTCGCCACCTCCAGGATCTTGTCCGCGCGCAGATAGCTTTCCGCCGCCGGGGCCGGGCCGATGCACACCGCCTCGTCGGCCAGCGATACGTGCAGGGAATCGGCGTCGGCCTCGGAGAACACCGCCACCGACTGCACGCCCAGGGTGCGCAGGGTGCGGATGACGCGGCAGGCGATGGCGCCGCGGTTGGCGATCAGGACTTTCTTGAACATGGTCGTGCCTTTACCACTGAAGCGGGTCGTCCCGCTGTCGTTCTGGTTCGCCGCGAGCCGTCTCGCGGCGCTGTCTCATATCCTGCGGCCTCGATCAGGCCGCCCAGATCACCATCTCCACCGGAGTCGGGTTGTAGGCATTGCAGGGGTTGTTGAGCTGCGGGCAGTTGGAGACCAGCACGATGACGTCGCGCTCCGCCTCCATCTCGACGTACTTGCCGGGCTCGGAAATGCCGTCGGCAAAGCTGAGGCCGCCCTCCGGTGTCACCGGCACGTTCATGAAGAAATTCACGTTGTGCCCGAGGTCGCGCTTGGCCAGGCCCATGCGGTCGTGCTCGGCCAGCGCCAGCAGGAAGCTGTCGCGGCAGCTGTGCATATAGCGTTTCTCGAGCGCGTAACGCACCTGGTTGGACTCGGCCGCGCAGGCGCCGCCCAGGGTGTCGTGGCGGCCGCAAGTGTCGGCGGTGAGCTCGACCAGCACGTTGCCGCTGTCGGCGAGCAGCTTGCTGCCCACCGTCAGGTAGACATTGCCCTGGCTGCGCAGGGTGTCGACGGCGCTGTAGCGGTCGTGCGGGTCGGCGGCGTCGAAAAACAGCGTGTCGACGGCCTGGTTGCCTTCCAGATCGACGATGCGCAAGGTTTCGCCGGCCTTGAGTTCATGTATCCAGTAGTCGCCGGCCTTCACCACTTCGCGGTGGCGTGCGGCCCTGGGGTCCAGTGTGCTTTCCTTGATGCAGAAGCCCTTCATGTGTCGACTCCCCGATCAGTGCTGACAGAAGCAGCGGGCGGTGTTGGCAAGGCCACGCGCGTTTTCCGCACGCGAAAGGCGACACACGTCGTCCTCCGCCGGCAGGCCGCAGGCCCAGACCTCGGCCTTCACGTCGACCGGCGCATATGCGGGCTGCGGGTCCAGCGGATGCGGCACCGTGGCCAGCACCACCAGCACGTTCATGTCGGCGCGCAGGTCGACGTAATCGCCGGCCTGGGCATGATCCGGGTGGAACTGCATATTGCCGTCGGCATCGATGCTGACCTTGCTGAATACATTGAGGTTGGCGACCAGGTCGCGGCGGTTGAGGCCATGCTTGCCGAGCTCGACCAGGAGCAGGTCGCGGCCGTTGCGGATCCACTCGTTACGCTTTTCCTGGTAGTCGCCGGTACCGTGCTTAGCCGTCACCAGCGCGCGATTGCTGACACCGCCGACGGTATCGATCCAGCCAGTGCTGTCGCCGATCACGGACATCAGGGCATGGCCCATGTCGGAGTAGCAGATATGGCCCCGGGTCAGCATGAAGGTGTGCTGGCACTTGAGGGTATCGGGCATGTTGTAGCGGTCGAGCAGCTGGTCCGCGTTGAACATCAGCACGCTGGCGTTGGCGCCGGCATATTGCGCGGTCAGGCGCAGGGCATGGCCGCGCTTGACGATAAAGGACCAGCCCATGCCGCCGCGCAGCATGTCCTCGTGCACGACGAGATCGGCACTGTAGTGTCGGCTCATGACCGCTCTCCGGGGCGGGCCGCCTGGCGTTCCAGCGGCACTCTGGTGTGGACGTTTTCCCGCAGCTCGGCCAGGGCCAGCAGGTCCTTGTTCTTGAGCGGCAGGTCATAGGTGATGGTGGCGCCATAGGCATCCGGTGCCTGCGCATCGACGCGCACGCGGTCGAAGACCAGCATGCGCGTGCCCAGCGTGAAGCCTTCCTTGATGTCGTGGGTCACCATGAACACGGTGAAGCCGTGCTTCTGCCAGAGCCCCTGCATGAGTTCATGCATGTCGTGGCGGATGCCCGGGTCGAGCGCGCCGAAGGGCTCGTCGAGCAGGAGGATGCCGGGGTGGCGCACCAGTGCCTGGGCAATGGCCAGGCGCTGCTGCATGCCGCCAGAGAGTTCATGCGGATACTTGTCGCGGGCGCCGGCGAGGCCGACGGACTCGAGCATGGCCATGGCCCGGTCATTGGCCTCGCGCTTCGCCGCACCCATCAGGCGGCCCAGGATGGGCGCGCCGGCGAAATCCAGGGCCGCGCGCACATTGGCGAGCGCGGTCAGGTGCGGAAACACGGAATAGCGCTGGAACACCACGCCGCGGTCGGCATCGGGCTCGCCGGGCCAGGGCTGGCCATCCAGCGTCATGCTGCCGCGGGTGGGCTGCTCTTCCCCCAGCAGCATGCGGAAGAAAGTGGTCTTGCCGCAGCCGGAGGCGCCGACGATGCTGACGAACTCGCCCTTCTCGACGGTGAGCGACAGGTTTTCCAGCACCGGCTTGTGGCCGTAGTGCTTCCAGAGGTGCTTGATCTCGATCTGGCTCATGGCATCTCCCTCACTTGTGGCCGGCCTTGCCGGAATACAGCCAGGGGAAGCACTGGCGGTTGAGCAGGTACAGGAGACGATCCACCACGAAGGCCAGCAGCGTGATCCAGAGCACGTAGGGCAGGATGATGTCCATGGACATGTAGCGGCGCACGAGGAAGATGCGGTAGCCAAGGCCCTGTTCCGCCGCGATCGCCTCGGCCGAGATCAGGAACAGCCAGGCCGGGCCGAGGGCAAGACGGACGCCGTCGATCAGGCGCGGCAACACCTGCGGCAGCACCACGCGCAAGCCGATCTGCCAGCTCGAGGCGCCCAGCGACTGTGCCTTGATCAGCATCTCCGCCGGAATCTCCAGCACCCGTGCCTGCAGGTCACGGATCAGCAGCGGGGCGATGCCGATGATGATGAGCATCACCTTGGCGAATTCGTCCAGGCCGAAGGCCAGGAACAGGATGGGCAGGATGGCCATTGGCGGGATCAGCGAGAGGGTGGTGACCAGGGGCGAGCCCAGGGCGCGGAAATACGGCAGCATGCCGGCCAGCAGGCCGAAGCCGAGCCCGAAAAGCGCGCTCGCCCCCACGGCCCAGCCGATGCGCTTGAGGCTGGCGGCGGTATCGGCCCAGAGCACGATGTCGCCGGTGCGCGGGTCCTCGTTGATCGCGACCATCTTCACGCCTTCGACGAGCTGGATGAGCGACGGCAGCAGGCGGTCATCCGGGTTCTCGTGCAGGCGTTCGGCGGAATTGATGCCGTAGAGCAGTGCCAGCAGCAAGAAGGGCAGCAGCCCGAGCAGTACGGCTGCGCCAATCGAAGGGCGAAGGTTGATGAGGCGTTTCATGCGCGCCTCCTCAAGACAAGGAACACGGCGGCGCTGGAAAGTGCGTGGGGAACGGTCATGGTTCCTCCCTTTTCGGTGACAGCGGACGAGCGACAGGAGAGCCATGCATGGCTTTCTCCCGGGCTTTTGTCCCTCCGTGTCACCTCCGGAGCACCGGGCATGCCGGAGTCCTGGGGAGGCCGGCCACTCTCGGACCAGACATGCATCTCTCGATGCATCGGAACCCTAGTGGCCTGTTGGTGCCGCAGTAGCAGGGAGCCTGAGACAGCTCCTGTCGTTGATAAGGACAGAGCAGGAGTCGTGCCAACCGTCGCCAGATGCGGCGGCACTGCAGCGCGACTGCCTGCAGCCGTTGTCGACGACGCGGCAGGGCCCTTGCAGCGCCCCGCCTCACCACTCCCGGAAACGCGCCACTTCAGCGCGACCCCCGCCGTCGCCGCCCTTTTCTGGAGCGCTGTCCGGTGCCGCGCCGACCCCGCTGCCCCGCACTGGCGCGCGCCAGCCTGGTGGCCATGCATTGAAACCCTCGCCAATTCCGCATGTAGCGGCGCCCGCGCCCCGCCCCCGTGAATTGGCAAGCTGTTTGCTGTGTATTCAGGGACTCACCGTGCCGCCATCCCGGCGGCGGGCGCAGGCGCCCCGGCCCTGCCCCCTGCCGATGTCCGGAACCTTCCGGCGCAACCGGTGTCCACCGCCACGCGGGACGACCCGTGCTGGTAAACCTCATGGCGGGACGGCCCGCAAGACACTGCCATGACCCTGAGATACCGCGACGGCCTCGTGCCGAACCTCCTTGCCGGCAGCTACGCCATCGGTGGCTATGCCCTCGGCCTGTTCCTCATCACCCGCGACGCTCCCCTGGCGCTGGTGGCCGGCACGCTCCTGCTCGGCCACGCCATGGTCATCGCCGCCTTCCTCTTCCACGAATGCGCGCACAACACGATCTTCGCCAGCAACAAGGACAACGCCCGTCTCGGCAATGTGCTGATCTGGATCTGCGGCGGCATCTACTGCCGCTACGAGCAGCTGCGTCACAAGCACTTCCGCCACCATGTCGACCGCGCCGACGTGGTCGCCTACGACTACCGGCCCGTGCTCGCCCGCCATCCGCAGCTGGTGAAGCTGATCACGGCGCTGGAGTGGGCCTATGTGCCGGCGCTCGACATCTACCACCACGTCATGGTGCTGGTGCTGCCCTTCACCCGGGAATCGCGCGAGGACGACCGCACCCGCGTGGCCGGCCTGCTGCTGCTGCGCGTCGTCCTGTTTGCGGCCCTCGGCCTCTACGCGCCCCTCGCGCTGCCGGCCTACTTCGTGGCCTGGATGCTGATGCTGACCGTGCTGCGCTTCATGGATGCCTTCCAGCACAGCTATGAGGTCGCCGAAAACCTGGACTCGCCGCGCGCGCCGCTGCCCGCCCACCGCGACGCCGCCTTCGAGGTGCGCAATACCTTCACCAACCTGCATTCGCTGCGCCATCCCTGGCTCAACCTGTTCACCCTCAACTTCGGCTACCACAACGCCCACCACGAGAAGCCCGCCGAGCCCTGGCACCACCTGCCGGCGCTGCATGCGCAGTACTACGGTGAGCACTGCCCGCAGAATGTGCCGTTTTCCGAACAGCTCGCCGCCTACCACCGCCACCGCCTGACCCGGGTGCTGTCCGCAGACGCGCCCGACAGCAACGTGCTACGCGAGCACAGTCGCCACTTCGTCGGCGCCGACGGCGTCTCCTTCCTGGTCGGCCACTGAGGACTCGTCATGCAACTGCGCTTCTATCGTACCTACTGGGCCGCCAACCACGCCCCTTTCCGCCAGTTCGCCGCCGAGGCCCTGGCCGATGGCTACCAGGGCCTGGAAGCCCCGGTGCCGGCCGACGCCACGGCGCGCCAGGAACTCAAGGGCGCCCTCGACGAATTCGGCTTTGACCTGATCGGCGAGATCTGCACCGGCGGCACCTATGTGCCGGACCGCGGTGCGCCGCTGCGGCAACACCTGGACGACTTTGCGCGCAAGCTCGAGCTCTCCATGCTGCTGGCCCCGCGCCACATCAACTGCCTGGCCGGCCAGGATGCCTGGCCGCTGGCGCAGTCGCTCGAGTTCTTCGGACGCGCGCTGGAGCTGGTGGCGGCCGCGGGCGTCTCGCTCAGCTTCGAGACGCACCGCTCGCGCTCGCTGTTCAATCCCTGGGTGACGCGTGACATCGTGCAGGCCCTGCCCGCTCTCCGGCTCACCGCCGACTTCAGCCACTGGTGCGTGGTCGCCGAGCGCCTGGTCATGGACACAGAGCCCGACGTGCTGGCCCTGCTCGCGCCGCATGTGCGCCACATCCACGGCCGCGTTGGCTATGACCAGGGGCCGCAGGTGCCGCATCCGGCCGCCAGCGAATACGCCCATGCCCTGCACGCCCACCAGCGCTGGTGGGAAGCCTGCTGGCAGGCCATGCAGGCCGGCGGGCTCTCCGAGGCGACCATGACCCCGGAGTTCGGCCCCGACGGCTATCTGCACCACATGCCCTTCACCGATATGCCGGTGGGAGACCTGCGCGAAATCAACCGCTGGATGCTGCACACGGAGCGCGCGCACTACCACAACTGGTCACTGCAATGCTGACCGGCGCTGTTCGCCCGCCTCCTGCCTGGCTACCGCTCACCATCCTGTTCTGCTCCTCGACGATCTGGGGCTTTACCTGGTGGCCGCTGAAGGAAATCGCCGGCATGGGCCTCTCCGGCGTGCCACTGATCCTCGTCGCCTATGGCGGCGTCGGCCTGCTGCTGACTCCCGTGCTGTGGCGACAGCGCGCCGTCTGGATGCCGCACTGGCCGTGGCTGCTGCTGGTGCTGGTCTGTGGCGGCATCGCCAACCTGTCCTTTCCCTACAGCCTCATTTACGGCGATGTCATCCGCAGCATGGCGCTGTTCTATCTGCTCCCGGTGTGGGGCGTGCTGGGCGGCAGGATCTTCCTGGGCGAACAGATCGGTCGCGGGCGAATGGTCGCGGTCACCCTCGCCCTCTGCGGCGCGCTGCTCCTGCTCGGCGGGCCCGCCCTGCTGCAGACGCCACCGAGCTGGATCGACCTCATCGCCATCCTCTCCGGACTTGCCTTCGCCATGACCAATCTCAGCTTCCGCGCAACGCCGCAGTTGCCGGTGCCAAGCAAGCTGGCGGCGCTTTTCCTGGGCTGCCTGCTCTTTGCCGGGGGCTTCGTGCTGCTGGATGGCGTGCCGTTTCCGTCCGTGCCTGCCAGCACCCATGGCTGGGCACTACTCTTCGGCATCGGCATGATCCTGGTCATCACCTCGGCCACGCAGTGGTCGGTGACGCATATGGAGGCAGGCAAGTCGTCGATCGTGATGGTGATGGAGCTGGTGGCGGCGGTGCTGAGCGCGGCGCTGATCGCGGGCGACACCATGACGCCGCTGGAAATGGCGGGCGGCAGCCTGATCCTGGTTGCCACATTGCTGGAAGCCGTCACCGGTGACGCGCCCGGCGCCGAGGCGTTGCAGCGGGCCTGAGCCGTCACGCACCCTCCGTCACTTCGCACTTCGCGCTTCGGGCTGCGCAGCCCCAACCCGGCGCCTGATGCCTTGTGGCTGGACCGCTCACGGGCCTTGCCGTCGTCCCGCCCCCTGTTCACTGCGACGATGCCGTCCTTCAGTTCATTCGCGCCCCTGCCCCACTGCCCCAAAAAAAACGGCGCCCGAAGGCGCCGTTGTCATTTCAGCGATGACTCAGAGCTTGCCCTCGGCAGCCAGCTTCACATACGTGGTGTCGTAACGCAGCTTCACGTTCTTGGGATTGCCCAGCACCTTGCCATCGGCGAACTGGATGCCGATCACGTTGACGTTGGGAGCGCCCTGACCGAGCAGGCCCTTTTCAAAGCTGAACTTGCGCACCATGTCCATGCCGCTCAGGAGCGAGGGGCTGGCGGTAAAGGCCAGCGTTTCCTTCGCCGTGTAGAAAAGTTTGGTGGCCTTGAGCTGTGCCTCATAGCCCGGCAGGTCGGTGCCGGACAGCTGCGCCATCGAGGTCTTGGCGGCGACAGCCTTCGCATCCTTGCCATTCATCACGGCCAGGGTTTCGAACCAGGCGCCGACCAGGGCCTTGCCCAGGGCCGGATTGGCCTTCAGGGTCGCGGTATTGACCACGGCCATGTCGAGGATCTCGCCGGGAATCTTCGAGGAATCGAAGACCATATAGGTGCCGGGCTGCTTGCGCATTTCGGCCAGCTGCGGATTCCACGCGGCGGCGGCGGTCACCGACGGCGTCTTCCAGGCGGCGACCACATCGGCATCGGAGGTGTTGACCACCTTCACGTCACGTTCGCTCATGCCTACCGAGGCCAGGGCGCGCGCCAGGAAATAATGCGACACCGACAGCTCGACCAGGTTCACCTTCTGGCCCTTGATCTCCTTCAGCGACTTCTTGCCCTTGAGCACCAGGCCATCATTGCCGTTGGAGTAGTCGCCGACGATCAGCGCGGTGGAATCCACGCCGCCCGCGGCGGGAATGGTCAGCGCGTCCATGTTGGTGGAAAGCACGGCGTCAAAGGACCCGGCCGTGTACTGGTTGAGGGACTCGATATAGTCCATCTGCTTCAATTCGATGGTGATGCCGTACTTGTCGGCCCACTTCTTGAGGATGCCGCTCTGCTGGGCATAGGGCCAGGGCATCCAGCCCGCATAAATGCTCCAGGCCATGCGGAAATTCTTCTTCGGCTCCGCCGCCAGGACAGGACTGGCGGCGCCCGCGAGCAGGGCCGCCGCGCAAACGCCGGCCAGGCCACGCAGGAAAGTTCTACGGTTCAGGTTCTTGATGGACACGGTACTCACCTCATCATGGAAACTACACAGCAGGACAGACCGTACAGGCCGGCGCCGGCAACCCGGCCAGCCGACACGACGGACTGGTTATGAGAGATCGCTTCCAGGCAGGTCCGGCATGGCCAGGCCTCCTGTCATCCTCCCGGGCTTTTATCCCTCCGTGTAGCCACGGCTTCGCGCAAGCGGAGCACCGCGGCCGGCGGCTCTCGGACCAGACATGCGCGACACGCGCACCGGAACCCTAGCCACCCTTTTTCGACGCGAAGAAGCGGCGCCAGGCGCCGCCCCTCTCGAGAGAGGTACTCTGCAAAGGCCGCGCCAATCTTGGGGACATGCCCTGACACTGCGACAAACGCCGTGTTGCCCAACCGCGAATGCGCCCTCACGACTCGCCCGCAACGCCCCGCAGGTGGGTCCCCCTTGCCGATGGTGCGGGACTTGCACGTCATGCCACCGGATTCCGGAGGCCACGCCCATGCCCGCTCTTGCAAAAGCCCTGCTCACGGCATTGCAGCACCTGCTGCGCCTGCTGGGCCGCCGTCACGCCACCGCCTGAGCGCCTGCAGGCCCGGGAAGCCGTCATCTGCCCGGGCCAGGGACGCCGAGACGAAAACTGGTGCGCCGGCTCAAATCACTTGCGCCGCCCGACGCCGTTACCGGGCGCGGCAGTCGCTGCCACCCTGCGCCATGCCCGAGCGCCGCGCAGGAACGCAGCACCATTTCCGGGCGCTTCGACGCTCAGTCCCGCCACTCCGGAAACCGCGGCTGGCGACGGAAAAAATCAAAATCATGATTGGGCCAGAGTTCCGCGCGCTCGGCGACGGCCAGCGCCTTCATGCGGCGAATGCTGGCCAGCGCCAGGGACTCGTTATCCTGCCAGCAGTAGCCGGGCGCTACCTCCTCGACCAGGTTTTCCTCCAGATCAGCGGCGTCGCCGCAGAGAATGACGGGCGGGCCTTTCGGCAATTCAATGAACAAGGACATGTGGCCGGCGGTATGGCCGGGGGTAGCAATGGCCTGCACGCCGCTGCACACCGCGTACTCGCCTTCCATCACGCGCCAGTCCCCGGCATCCGCAAGATCATCCACGACGACCCCGCCATCGGCGCCGGAACGCGCAGCGTCGAGCTCATCACGCTGCACATGCACCTCGCAGCCGGGGACCTCGCACAGCCCGCCGGCATGATCGAAATGCAGGTGACCGATAAACACCACGTCAATGTCCTTCACCGTCAGCCCGAGCCTGCCCAGGTGGGACGGAATGCGCTGCTCGGGCGTCATCAGCGGCGGCTCGAAGCGCGGGCGCATGGCATCGAAGTGGTGCGCGCGCAGCGCCGGCGTCGCGAGCTTGCTGTAGTCGCAACCGACGTCATAAAGGATGCGGCCATTGGGCGTCTCGATCAGGTAGGCGAGGATGGGCGCGTCGATGAACTGGCCCTGACCGCGGCCACGGGTGGACACCGCTTTTTCATAGCGCTGGGTGCCTGTCAGCAAGGGCCATAAACGCAAGGCGCGGGTCATGAGGAGTGCTCCTGTAGGGAAGATGCCGAGCTACAAGCAAGAATCGGGCGCGATTGATAACCACACCCGAACACCGCAGCCATTTTTTCCGCCACCGGCGCCGCCCCTTCTGCACCGCAATTGTTCATGAGCCATCCGGCAGCGTGCGCCTGTGCCCGCTCAAAGTGCAGGCCACTCCCTCCAGCCCGCACGCTGCGATTTCCGCCACGCCTGCCTGCAGAAAATCCAAGCCTTTAATTTGGCAGCGTTTTCCTCCATCCCGGACAGGCCTCGCCAGGAGCTGGCACGGCTTCTGCAATGACCGACTTGTATACAAGCTGGAATGCAGGTGGCAGGGCGATGCTGGAGACTCGGGGTTGGACAGTGGCGGAATGGCAGGAGGCCTATCGCAACGGCCGCACGCCACGCGATCTGCTGCGCGCCTTACAGGCGCAGCTGGACAGTCGCGACCCCGCATGGATTTCGCTGACCGGCACCGACGCCCTCGAGCAGGCCCTGCAGCAACTGGACCTGCGCCTCGCCGCGGCCAAGGGTGACCTTGCGCAACTGCCGCTCTACGGCATCCCTTTCGCCGTTAAGGACAACATCGATGCCGCGGGCCTGCCCACCACCTGTGCCTGCCCGGCCTTTGCGACCACACCGGCGGCGGATGCCACGGTCGTGGCGCGGCTGCGCGAGGCCGGCGCCATCGTCCTCGGCAAGACCAACCTCGACCAGTTCGCCACCGGCCTCGTTGGCACCCGCTCGCCTTATGGCGTCGTGCCCAACACCTTTGACGCCGCCTACATTGGCGGCGGCTCCAGCTCCGGCTCAGCCTCCGTCGTGGCGCGCGGCCTCGTGCCTTTTGCCCTTGGCACCGACACCGCCGGCTCCGGCCGCGTCCCGGCCGGCTTCAACAATCTCGTCGGCCTGAAGCCCAGCCTGGGACTGCTCTCCACGCAGGGCGTGGTACCGGCCTGCCGCACCCTGGATTGCGTGTCGATCTTCGCCCTCACGGTGGCAGACGCGGATTTCCTGCGCGAACTCAGCGAAGGCTTTGACGATGCCGATCCCTATTCACGCCCGCGCAGCGGCGGCCGCAGCCAGCTGCCGGCACAGCCGGTGTTCGGCATTCCGGCGGCGCCGGAATGGTTCGGCGACGAGCTCGCGCGCCAGGCCTGGGAGACCACGCTCAGCGCCCTCGCCGACATGGGCGTCACGCTCAAGCCCATAGATTTTTCCGTGCTGCATGAGACCGCAGCCCTGCTTTATGACGGGCCCTGGGTGGCGGAGCGCTATGCCGCCATCGAAGACCTGTTGTCCACGAATCCTGAAGCGCTAAACCCTGTGGTGCGAAGGATCATCGACCGCGCCCGAAGCCTGGGCGCGGTTGATGCTTTCAGGGGCGAATACCGGCGCGCCACGCTCGCGCGCGCCGCCACCCGACTCATTGCCGGCGTGGACGCACTGCTCGTGCCGACCACGCCCACGATCTACACCATCGCCGAGGTCGAGCAGGAGCCCGTTCTCCTCAACAGCCGCCTCGGCACCTGGACCAACTTCGTCAACCTGCTCGACTGGTGCGCGCTCGCGCTGCCCGCCGGCCAGCGCCACGACGGACTGCCCTTCGGCATCACGCTGATCGCCCCCGCCTTCCACGACGTCGCGCTCGCCGACTTCGGCCAGCGCTGGCAAACCGCCCGGCCCTGGCGGATGGGCGCGACGACCCGCCTGCCCGCTCCGATTCCGCTGCACAGGAAGCCGCTCATGACCATCCCTGGCCACATCACGGTCGCCGTCGTCGGCGCGCATCTCTCGGGCATGCCGCTCAACAGCCAGCTCAGCGAGCGCGGGGCCACGCTGATCGACAGCACCACCACCGCCCCCGCCTACCGGCTTTTCGCGCTGCCCGGCACGGTGCCGCCCAAGCCCGGCCTGCTGCGCGTGAAGGAGGGTGGCGCCGCGATCGCCATCGAACTCTGGTCCATGCCGGTCGAGCACTTCGGCTCCTTTGTCGGCCTGATCCCGGCGCCGCTCGGCATCGGCACGCTGGAGACCGCGGATGGCCGCCTGGTGAAAGGCTTTATCTGCGAACCCTGGGCGCTGGACGGCGCCCGGGACATCACACCGTTTGGAGGCTGGCGCGCCTTCATGGCGAGCCAGGCCTGAGGGAACGACCATGAGCCTGAAAAAGCTGTTCGGGATATTCGGCAAGACCACCTCGGAAACCGCAGCGGCGGCACCGCGCCTTTTCAGCAAGGTCCTGATCGCCAACCGGGGCGAGATTGCCGTGCGCATCGCCGGCACGCTCCGGAAGATGGGCGTAAAGAGCGTTGCCGTTTATTCCGATGCCGACCGCAACAGCGCGCATGTGACCGCGGCAGACGAGGCGGTCTGCCTAGGTGGCAACAGCGCCGGCGAAAGCTATCTGCAGGCAGCGAAGATCATCGAGGTGGCGCGCGCCACCGGCGCCGAGGCCATCATCCCCGGTTACGGCTTTCTTTCCGAGAACGCCGACTTTGCCGAGGCCTGCGCCGCCGCCGGCATCGTCTTCATCGGCCCCAGCCCGGACCAGCTGCGCCGCTTCGGCCTCAAGCACACCTCGCGCGAACTGGCCGAGCAGGCCGGCGTGCCGCTCACCCCGGGGACCGGCCTGCTGACCGGCCTCGACGAAGCCAAGGTCGAAGCCCTGAAACTGGGCTACCCGGTGATGCTGAAGAGCACCGCCGGTGGCGGCGGCATCGGCCTGTCGCGCTGCAACGACGAGGAAGCCCTGGTGGCCGCCTATGAATCGGTGCAGCGCCTCGGCAAGAGCTTCTTCAACGACGCCGGCGTCTTTCTCGAGCGCTTTGTCGACGAGGCCCGCCATGTCGAAGTCCAGATCTTTGGCGACGGCCGCGGCAATGTCGTCGCCCTTGGCGAACGCGATTGCTCGGTGCAGCGCCGCAACCAGAAGGTGATCGAGGAAACCCCCGCCCCGGGCCTGCCCGCCGCCACCCGCGAAAAACTCCTGGCCGCCGCCGTCAGCCTCGGCAAGTCCGTCGGCTACGCCTCCGCCGGCACCGTTGAATTCATCTATGACGGCAAGCGGGACGAATTCTATTTCCTTGAGGTGAACACCCGCCTGCAGGTGGAGCACCCGGTCACCGAGATGGTGACCGGCCTCGACCTGGTGGACTGGATGGTCCGCACCGCCGCCGGCCTGCCGCCCTCCTTCGAGAATCTGCCCACGCCTTCTGGCGCTGCCATGGAAGTGCGCATCTACGCCGAAGATCCGGTGCGCAACTTCCAGCCCTCCCCCGGCGTTCTCACCGAGGTGAGCTGGCCGGAGGGCGTCCGCCTCGATGGCTGGGTCAGCACCGGCACCGAAGTCTCGCCCTATTACGACCCCATGCTTGCCAAGCTCATCGTGCATGGCGCCAATCGCGAGGACGCGCTGGAAAAGCTGCTCACCGCCCTCAATTCCACGCGCCTTTTCGGCATCGCCACCAACCTCGATTACCTGCGCCAGATCGTCGCCAGCGAAAACTTCCGCAAGCCGGAGCTGTCCACCCGCTTCCTCGAGCGCTTCACCTATGCGCCGCAGCTGATCGAGGTTCTGGAGCCGGGCACCTATACCTCGGTGCAGGATTACCCGGGCCGCGTCGGCTACTGGGACGTGGGCGTGCCGCCCTCCGGCCCCATGGACGACTATGCATTCCGCCTCGCCAACCGCATCGTCGGCAACCACGAGTCCGCCGCCGGCATCGAATGCACCATCCAGGGACCGGCGCTGCGCTTCCATGGCGATGCCGTGATCGCGCTGACCGGCGCCGACATGCAGGCCACGCTGGACAGCGTGTCGATCCCGAATTGGGCCCCGGTCACGGTCAAGAGCGGCCAAGTCCTCAAGACCACGCGCGTGGCCAGCGGCTGCCGCGGCTATCTCGCGGTGCGCTGCGGCCTCGATGTGCCGGTCTATCTGGGCAGCAAGTCCACCTTTGCCCTCGGCCAGTTCGGCGGACATGCCGGACGCACACTGCGCACCGGCGACATGCTCGCCATCAGCAAGCCCGGCCTGCCTGCCAGCACCACGCCGGCGCCGATCCATGCGCCGGCGGCCCTGCCGGCGAGCCTGGTCCCCGCCTACAGCAGCGAGTGGGAAATCGGCGTGCTCTACGGTCCGCACGGCGCCCCCGATTTTTTCCAGATGCCCTACATGGACGAGTTCTTCAGCGCGCCCTTCGAAGTGCACTACAACTCCAACCGCCTGGGCGTGCGCCTGATCGGCCCGAAGCCGGCCTGGACCCGCTCCGACGGCGGCGAGGCGGGCCTGCACCCGTCCAATGTCCATGACTGCGAGTACGCGATCGGCTCGATCAACTTCACCGGCGACATGCCGGTGATCCTGACCCGCGACGGCCCGAGCCTCGGCGGCTTTGTCTGCGCCGCCACCATTGCCAAGGGCGAGCAGTGGAAGGTGGGTCAGGTGAAGCCGGGCGACACCATCCGCTTCAAGCGCATGTCCTTCGAGGCGGCGCTGGCCCTGGAAGTCGCGCAGGACTGCGCCATCGCCACCCTCGACGACCTGCAATCGCCGCCGGACTTCCCGGTGGCCGCGCCTGTCGGCACCGGCTCCGAGTGCATCCTCGCTGCACTGCCCGCCACCGGTTGGCGGCCGGCCGTGGCCTACCGCCAGGCCGGCGACAAATACCTGCTGCTGGAATACGGCCCCCTCGTGCTGGACCTGCGCTTCCGCTTCCGCATCCATGCACTGATGGAGGCACTGAAGGCCCGCCCCATCAACGGCATCCGCGAACTTTCGCCCGGCGTGCGCTCGCTGCAAATCCACTACGACAGCCGCGTCCTCGCGCAACAGGACCTGATCACGGCACTGGTGGCGCTCGAGGATACCCTGCCCGACATCGAGCAAATGCGCATCAAGTCCCGCGTCGTGCACATGCCGCTGGCCTTCGAGGACTCCGCCACGCTCGGCGCCGTCCAGCGCTACCAGGAAACCGTGCGCGCCAGCGCGCCCTGGCTGCCCAACAATGTCGACTTCATCCAGCGCATCAACGGCCTTGCTTCCCGCGAGGAAGTTGCGGACATCGTCTTTGCCGCACGCTACATGATCCTGGGCCTGGGCGACGTCTACCTGGGCGCGCCCTGTGCCGTGCCGGTCGATCCGCGCCATCGCCTGATGACCTCGAAATACAACCCGGCGCGCACGTTTACCGCCGAAGGCACGGTCGGCATCGGCGGCGTCTACATGTGCATCTACGGCATGGATTCGCCGGGCGGTTACCAGCTCGTCGGGCGCACCCTGCCGATCTGGAACAAGTTCCTGAAGAACGCGCAGTTCGACAATAGCGAGCCCTGGCTGCTCAAGTTCTTCGACCAGGTGCAGTTCTATCCCGTGACCGAGGCCGAGCTTGCGCAATTACGCGAGGACTTCCGCGAAGGCCGCGCGCAGATCCGCATCGAGGAAGAGGAATTCGACCTCGCGCGCTATGACGCACTGCTCAAGGAAAATGCCGCTGATATCGCCGCCTTCCAGGCCCGGCAAAAGACCGCCTTCGAAACCGAAGTTGCGCTCTGGCAGGCCGAAGGCAGCCTCGATGTCATTGCCGAAATCGAGGAAGAGATTGCCATCGCCGTCGCGGCCGACGGCCACCTCGTGGCCGCCGACATCTCCGGCAATGTCTGGAAGCTGCTGGTGGAAGCCGGGCATCGCGTCGAGGCCGGCGAGCCGCTGGTCATCCTGGAGGCGATGAAGATGGAATTCCCCATCCATGCGCCGGTCTCGGGCACCGTGCGCACGCTGCACTGCCGGCCCGGCAAGTCGATTGCCGCCGGTGACGCCCTCATCGAGATCCAGGTCGAACCGGCGGAGCTTCCCTGACATGCGCACGGAACCCCGGCAATGAACGAGATGCGCCCTCCCTTGGCCGTCCTGCGTGGCGGCAAGGCCCGGGAAACCGGAGAGAACCTGGCCGAGCGCACCTACCAGCGACTCAAACAGGAAATCTTCGATTTTCATCTGCTGCCGGGTGACCGCTTCAGCGAAAACGAGGTGGCCGAGCGCATGGCGGCCAGCCGCACCCCGGTCCGGGAGGCGCTCTACCGCCTGCAGCGCGAAGGCTATGTGGATGTGCTCTATCGCAGCGGCTGGCAGGTCACGCCCTTTGATTTCCGCTTTTATGAGGAAATCTACGACTTGCGCATCATTCTTGAGCTTGAGGCGGTAAAGCGCATTTGCGAGCACCAGAACAGTTCACCGCTGCTCGAGGACCTCAAGCGGATCTGGCTGGTGGCGCCGGCCGAGCGCCTGGCCGACCCCGCCACCGTGTCCCGGCTCGACGAGCGCTTCCACGAAATGCTGGTGGAGGCCGCCGGCAACCGCGAGATGGCGCGCATCCACCACGACATCACCGAGCGCATCCGCATCATCCGTCGCCTCGACTTCACGAAAAAGCCGCGTGTGGAAGCCACTTATCTGGAACACGGCAAGATTCTGCGCGCCATCCTGCAACGCCGCAGCGATCAGGCACGGATGTTGCTCAAGAGTCATATCGAAGAAAGCCGCGCCGAAGTCCGCAAGATCACCCTGCACATGCTCCACAGCGCACGCCAGGAGCTGGCCGGCAACACAGAACCCGACGCTTGAGCGTCGTTACGGGAGAGACCGACCACCTCCCCGCATAATCCCAACGGTCGTCGAAGGAGCTGGACCATGTCTGTGAAGAGTGCAACGAAAATGGGCGCCCGCCTGCTGGTGGCGCCCCTCGCCTTGTCCGCCGCCGTGAGCAGCATTGCCCACGCCGAGGAGATCAAGGTGAAGATCCCCGACACGACGCTGACCGCGAGCCTGCGCACCAGCTTTGTCTCGACCACCTCGGACGACTCCACGGTAATGGACGTCGCCGATTTCGCGCTGAACAGCTTCAGCATCTACATGAACAGCAAGATCACCGAAAACATCAAGTTCAGCTTCTCCAGTGAATTCAGCGGCCCCACCACGAACAATGTGCAAGTGCAGGATGCCATTGCCCAGTTCGAATACAGCCCGACCATGAATATCTGGGCCGGCCGCTTCCTGCCGCCGACCGACCGTGCCAACAGCTACGGCGCCTACTTCGCCAACAACTGGAACTTCGCCGTCGACGGCACCCAGGACGGCTATGAGTTCATCGCCTTCGGACGTGCCGATGGCGTCGCCTACTGGGGCGACTTCATGGACACCAAGCTGAAGATTTCCGCCGGCCTGTTCGACGTGCCGCGCACCCTCGGCCTGAACGACACCATGGCCGCCGCGCGCGTTCAACTCGACCTCTGGGATGCCGAGCCAGGCTACTACGTCAATGGCACCTACCTGGGGGAAAAGGACATTCTGGCCTTCGCCGTGGCGGCCAACGCGGTCGACAGCAAGAACACCACCAGCTTCGACTTCCTGATGGAAAAGAAGGTCGGTGATGGCGGCGCCTTCTCGCTGGAAGCCGAATACATCAAGTATGACGAGCTCGGCGGCTATCCCCTGCCCGGGCAGAACGGCGACCCCAGCGTGACCACGACCCTGGCCGGCGGCTACACCACGGGCGACAGCTGGTACGCCATGGCCGCCTACCTGCTGCCGCAGCCGGTTGGCCCGGGCAAGCTGCAGTTCCTGGGCAAGTTCGGTACCACCACCTATGACGGGGCCCTCACCAATGGTACCGACCTCGAGCAGGACACCACCGAGGTCAACATCAACTACATCCTGAAGGGCTTCAACACCCGCTTCAGCCTCTTCTACCTGGGCAAGGCCTATTCCGCCGATGCCGCTGCCGACACCGACTCCGTAGGCCTCGGCGTGCAGCTGATGACCCTCTAAAAAAATCACGGATTGATCAAGGGAGTACAAACAATGAAGTTTTCAAAGCTGCTCAAGCAATTCTCAGTCGGGGCCCTGGCCCTCGGCATGAGCCTGACCGCCGCCACGGCGAGCGCGGAAGAAACCATCAAGGTCGGCATCCTGCACTCGCTGTCGGGCACCATGGCCATCTCCGAAACCACCCTGAAAGACACCATGCTCATGCTCATTGACGAGCAGAACAAGAAGGGTGGCGTGCTCGGCAAGAAGCTGGAAGCCGTGGTCGTCGATCCGGCGTCCAACTGGCCGCTGTTCGCGGAAAAGGCCCGCGAGCTGATCCAGAAGGAAAAGGTCGCCGCCATCTTCGGCTGCTGGACCTCGGTGTCGCGCAAGTCGGTGCTGCCGGTGGTGGAAGAACTGAACAGCGTGCTGTTCTACCCGGTCCAGTATGAAGGCGAGGAATCCTCGAAGAACGTCTTCTACACCGGCGCCGCGCCCAACCAGCAGGCCATTCCCGCCGTCGACTACCTGATGAAGGACCTGAAGGTGAAGCGCTGGGTGCTGGCCGGCACCGACTATGTCTACCCGCGCACCACCAACAAGGTGCTCGAGGCCTATCTCAAGGCCAAGGGCGTCAAGGCGGAAGACATCATGATCAACTACACGCCCTTCGGTCATTCCGACTGGCAGTCGATTGTGTCGGACGTGAAGAAGTTCGGTTCCGCCGGCAAGAAGACCGCCGTCGTGTCGACCATCAACGGTGATGCCAACGTGCCTTTCTACAAGGAACTGGGCAACCAGGGCATCACCGCCGACAAGATCCCGGTGGTCGCCTTCTCCGTGGGTGAAGAAGAGCTTTCCGGCATCGACACCAAGCCGCTGATCGGCCATCTCGCCGCCTGGAACTACTTCCAGAGCGTGAAGGCCCCGATCAACAGCGAGTTCATCAAAAAGTGGAAGGCCTACACCAAGGACCCGAAGCGCGTCACCAACGACCCCATGGAAGCGCACTACATCGGCTTCCAGATGTGGATCAAGGCGATCGAGAAGGCCAAGTCCACCGATGCCAGCAAGGTCATCGCCGCCCTTCCGGGCATCACCGCGCCGAACCTGTCCGGTGGCGTTTCCACCATGCTCGCCAATCACCACATCACCAAGCCGGTGCTGATCGGTGAAATCCAGGGCGACGGCCAGTTCGCCACGGTGTGGAAGACCAAGGGCCTGGTGCCCGGTGATGCCTGGTCCGACTTCCTGCCGGGCAGCAAGGACACCGAGGCCGACTGGGTGAAGCTGAAGTGCGGCAACTACAACAAGGTCAGCAAGAAGTGCTCCGGCCAGAACTACAAGTAAGGGCGGATTGATGTGCTGACGCCGGAGGCGCGGGTTCGCCCGCGCCTCCGGATTTTGACGAGAGTTCCTGATCGCAGGGCAGCCAGGGAAATGGTTGCCCTGCGAACAGTAATTCCGGCCTCCGATGGCAAAAGGGAGTTGTGGTGAGCAAACGCAGAATGCGCAATGGAATGCCGGCCTGGTGGCTGGCCGCCTGTCTCGCGACCGTCGCTTTTCCCGGTAGCACCCTGGCCGAAACTGTCGGTGACGCCTATGGCGGCAGCGCGGTCGATGCCAGCGGCGAGCTCGTCGCCGCCGAAGAGGCGCCTGCCGAAGTGGCCGCGCCCCTGCCCGAGGACTTCAATGGCCTTGCCGCCACCCTGATCGACGCCGACTTCGAACAGCGCCAGGCTATCGTGCTCAAGCTGGCAGCCCTCCCCGACCCGCGCACCCTGCCCCTGCTCGAGTCCTTGCTGGGCGGCCGCCTCAACAACACTAGCGACACGCCGCCGCGCATCGTCAGCCTCGCCGCAGAGGGCGAAGACCCGGTCGCCACCGACGCCCTGTCCGGCGCGGACATGGGCCCATCCTCGGCCCTGACGCTGGACAGCATCCCCGTCAACAATGCCCTGCGCGGACAGTTGCACACCCTGATCGCGCGCCTGCAGCTGTCCTCGCCCGACAGCGACCTTCGTCTCGCCGCCGCGCGCCGGCTCGTCACCACCGAGGCCGATCCGGAGATCCTGCCGCTGCTACAGCAGGCGCTGAAGACCGAATCCGACAGCGACGTGAAGGACTCTCTCGCCACCGTCATCGCAATGGCCGATATCGCCAGTGACGACATCGCCACCCGCCAGGCCGCCGTCCAGGTACTGAGCGGCTCGCTCTACCCGGAAGTGCGCGCCAAACTCGCAGAAGTGGCCGAAAGCGATCCCGCCCCGGCCGTCAAAAGCGCCGCGCTCGCCGCCCTCGCCTCCATCCAGGACAAGCTCGCCTTCTACCGCCTGCTGGAGAACCTCTTCTTCGGCCTCAGCCTGGGCTCGGTGCTACTGCTGGCGGCCATCGGTCTCGCCATCACCTTCGGCGTCATGGGCGTGATCAACATGGCCCACGGCGAACTCATCATGCTCGGCGCCTACACCGCCTATGTCATGCAGCAACTCATGCCGCAGAGCATCGGCGCCAGCCTGCTGCTCTCCATCCCGGCGGCCTTCCTGGTGTCCGGCCTGGTCGGTATCGCCATCGAGCGCGGCGTCATCCGCTTCCTCTACGGCCGCCCCCTGGAAACCCTGCTCGCCACCTTCGGCATCAGCCTGATCCTGCAGCAGGCGGTGCGCTCGATCTTCTCGCCGCTCAACCGCGAAGTGGCCTCGCCGTCCTGGATGAGCGGGTCGCTGGAACTCAACCCGGTGCTGTCGCTGACCTACAACCGCCTCACTATTCTCATCTTTGCGCTGGTGGTCTTCGCCATCATCCTGCTGGTGATGAAGCGCACCTCGCTGGGGCTGAAGCTGCGCGCCGTCGCGCAGAACCGCGCCATGGCCCGCGCCGTCGGGGTGCGCGCGAGCTGGGTCGACGCCCTCACCTTCGGTCTTGGCTCCGGCATCGCCGGGGTCGCCGGCGTCGCCCTGTCCCAGCTCACCAATGTCGGCCCCAACCTCGGCCAGGGCTACATCATCGATTCCTTCATGGTGGTGGTCTTCGGCGGCGTCGGGAATCTCTGGGGCACCCTGGTCGGCGCCATGGGCCTCGGCCTCTTCAACAAGTTCCTGGAACCCTATGCCGGCGCCGTGCTCGCCAAGATCCTCGTGCTCGTGTTCATCATCCTCTTCATCCAGAAACGCCCGCGCGGACTCTTCCCGCAAAAGGGCCGTGCCGCGGAGGCCTGAACCATGCTGACGCAGCGACTGTTCACCAGTGACAAGGGCGGCATGGTCATCCTCGGGCTGCTCGCGCTCATGGCGATTGTCGTGCCGGTGCTCGCCCTTGCCGTGCCGGCCGACTCGCCCCTGCACCTGTCCACCTACTCGGTGACCCTGCTCGGCAAGTTCCTCTGCTATGCCCTGCTCGCGCTCTCGCTGGACCTGATCTGGGGCTATGCCGGCATCCTCTCGCTCGGCCACGGCGTATTCTTCGCGCTCGGCGGCTACGCCATGGGCATGTACCTGATGCGCCAGATCGGTACGCGCGGCATGTACGGCAACGCCGAACTGCCCGATTTCATGGTGTTCCTGAACTGGCAGGAGTTGCCCTGGTACTGGCACGGCTTCCAGCACTTCCCCTTTGCCCTGCTCATGATCGTGCTGGTGCCGGGCCTGCTGGCGCTGGTATTCGGCTGGCTGGCGTTCCGCTCGCGCGTCACCGGCGTTTATCTCTCCATCATCACGCAGGCGCTGACCTTCGCGCTCATGCTGGCCTTCTTCCGCAACGAGATGGGTTTTGGCGGCAACAACGGCCTGACCGACTTCAAGGACATCCTGGGCTATCCCCTCGCCGCCGATGGCACGCGCGTCACGCTCTTCCTCGCCACGACACTGCTGCTGGGACTGGCCTACATCGCCTGCCGCTTCATCGTCACCTCGCGCCTGGGGCGCGTGGTGACCGCCATCCGCGACGCTGAATCGCGCACCCGCTTCTGCGGCTACAAGGTCGAGTCCTACAAACTCTGGGTCTTCGTGTTCTCGGCCATGCTGGCCGGCGTCGCCGGCGCCTTGTTCGTGCCCCAGGTCGGCATCATCAATCCCGGTGAATTCGCGCCGCTCAATTCCATCGAGCAGGTGATCTGGGTCGCGGTCGGTGGCCGCGGCACGCTCTACGGCGCCATCGTGGGCGCCTTCTCGGTGAACTATGCCAAGACCTGGTTCACCTCCGCCTATCCCGAAGCCTGGCTGTTCGCCCTCGGCGCCCTGTTCGTGCTGGTGACCGTCTTCCTGCCCAAGGGCATCGTCGGCCTGCTTCGCCGCCGCGAAAAAGACGTCCCCGTGGCCGCTGAACTGCAGGAGAAAAGCGCATGAGCTTCCGATTGCCTTCCCTCGGCCTGCCGCCCCAGCCCCTGGTGCTGCTGCCGGATGACTCCCTTGCGGTCAACACCGATTTCGGCAAGCCCATCCTCTACCTCGAGGACGTGAGCGTGAGCTTCGACGGCTTCCGTGCCCTCAACGGCCTCACCCTCTACATCGACGAGGGCGAGCTGCGCTGCATCATCGGTCCCAACGGCGCCGGCAAGACCACCATGATGGACGTCATCACCGGCAAGACCCGCCCCGATACCGGCCGCGTCTTCTTCGGCCAGACCATCGACCTGTTGCAGATGTCCGAGCACGAGATCGCTCACGGCGGCATCGGCCGCAAATTCCAGAAGCCCACCGTGTTCGAGCAGCTGTCGGTGTTCGAGAACCTCGAGCTCGCCATGGCCGGCAACAAGAGCGTCTGGGCCAGCCTGGTCTACCGCCTCACGCCCGAGCAGCAGACGCGCATCGAGGAAGTCCTGGCGACCATCGGGCTGACCGCCCATGCCCGGCGCCTGGCGGGCCTGCTTTCGCACGGCCAAAAGCAGTGGCTGGAGATCGGCATGCTGCTCATGCAGAACCCGCGCGTGCTGCTCGTCGACGAGCCGGTAGCGGGCATGACCCACGAGGAAACCGAGCGCACCGCAGAGTTGCTGACCTCGCTCGCCGGCCAGCATTCCGTGATCGTGGTCGAGCACGACATGGCCTTCGTGCGCTCCATCGCGCGCAAGGTCACCGTGCTGCACCAGGGCTCGGTGCTTGCCGAAGGCAGCATGGAGCAGATCCAGAACAACCCGGAAGTGATCGAGGTCTATCTCGGGGAATAAGCGGCGGACGTCCTGCAGCCGCAGGGCAATAGCGGCAGAAAACAGAATCGGCAATACCAGGAAAGCCCCATGCTCACGATCGAAGGCGTCAACCAGTTCTACGGCCAGAGCCATATCCTCTGGGACATGAGCCTCGACATCGAGAAAGGCGCCTGCGCCTGCCTGATGGGCCGCAACGGCGTCGGCAAGACCACGTTGCTGAAGTGCCTCATGGGCCTGCTGCCCATCAAGAGCGGCGCCATCCGCTTCAACGGCGAGGACATCAGCCGCTTCGCCACCGAGCAGCGTGCCCGGGGCGGCATCGGCTATGTCCCGCAGGGCCGCGAGATCTTCCCGATGCTGACCGTGGAAGAAAACCTGAAGATCTCGCTGGGCGCGCGCCGCGACCGCTCGAAACAGATTCCCGAATCGATCTATGAGCTCTTTCCGGTGCTGAAGCAGATGCGCCACCGGCGCGGCGGCGACCTGTCCGGCGGCCAGCAGCAGCAGCTCGCCATCGGCCGCGCCCTGGTGCTGGAGCCCTCCCTGCTCGTGCTGGACGAGCCCACCGAGGGCATACAGCCCAATATCGTGCGCGAGATCGGCGAGATCATCAAAAAGCTCAACCGCGAGCAAGGCCTGACCGTGCTGCTGGTGGAGCAGAAGCTGCCCTTTGCCCGCCAGGTGGCGAGCAACTTCCATATCCTCGAAAAAGGCCGCCTCGTGGCCGCCGGCGCCATCGGCGAGCTGAGCGACGCCGTGGTCCAGCAATACCTGAGCGTCTAGGGCCGCCAGCAACCCGGGCCGGCTCACCGCGGCTCACCAGGGGCAGGGCCGATCAGCGATTTCCTGCCCGCCGGCACCCTGTACAAGGAACCCACCTCCGCACCCCGGGCACCCGCGCTTGGTCTCACGTCACGGCGCAGGGACACCGCCGCCCACCTCACGGACCGGGGACAATCCGGCGTCGAGCGGGACTCCGTCCGCGGCCACCGGCGGCCTCCACCCGCGCCCGCCCTTCCGCCCGACCACTCCAAACGGCTCTGCATAAGCTAGAATCAAGGGCAGTCCGGAGTGCCCATGAACATCGCCCTGCTCGTCACCGCCGCCCCCCATCAGGAAAACGCCTGGCAGGCCCTGCAGTTCTGCCGCGCCGCCCTCGCCGCCGGCCATGCTGTGCCGCGCGTATTCTTCTATGGCGACGGCGCCAGCCACGGCAACGAGCTGCTGCTGCCGCCACAGGACGAAGCCCATGTCACGCGTGACTGGGCCGCGCTCGCCGCCGAACACTCCATCGAGCTAGTGGTCTGCATCGCCGCCGCCCTCAAGCGCGGCGTCATGGATGCCGACACCGCCCGGCGCGAGGAAAAGGCCGTCGCCAACCTGGCGCCGGGCTTCTCCATCTCCGGCCTCGGCCAGCTCGCCGAAGCCATGATCGAGGCCGACCGCCTCGTCAGCTTCCCCGCCTGAGGCCCGCCATGAAGCGCACCCTTTTCATCCAGCACCGCGCGCCCTACGGCAGCGAATCGCCGCAGGAGCAGGTCGATGCCCAGCTCGTGGCCGCCACCTTCGGCCTGCGCGTCAGCGTGCTGTTCCAGGACGACGGCGTCTGGCAGCTGCTGTCCCAGCAAGACGGCAAGCAGCTCGAGCGCCGCACCCTGGGCGCACAGTTGCAGGCCCTCGGGCTCTATGACATCCAGAACTTCTACGTCGATGCCGCTTCCCTCGACGAGCGCGGCCTGCGCGCCGAAACCCTGTCCCTGCCGGTGAAGGTGCTGGATGCCCCCGGCCTGCAGGCCCTCCTTGCCGAACACGACCTGGTGCTGCGCTTCTGATGACCACCCTGCACATCGTCCACCGCCTCGAGAACGGCCGCCTGCCCGCGGCCCTCGCCCGCAGCGTTGCCGACAGCGACGCCCTGCTGCTCACCGGCGACGGCGTCTATGCCGCCCTCCTGCCGGGCATCACTTTGCCCGGCTCCGCCCAAGCCCTCGCCGCCGACGTGCGCGCGCGCGGCCTGCTGCCGCAGTGGCCGGCCGACGTCCCCCTCACCGACCATGGCGGCTTCGTCGAGCTCTGCGTCCGCCATGCCAAATCCCTGAGCTGGGGCTGAGGCCGGCGTGGACGCGCTCAATGCCCTGCTCGACAAGGACGGCTACCTGCGCGACCACACCGCCTGGGACGAGACCCTGGCGGTCGCCATCGCCGCGCGCGACGGCATGGCGCTGACTCCGGCGCACTGGGAAATCCTGCACGCCCTGCGCCGCTTCTACGCGCGCTACGAGCTCTCCCCCGCCACCCGCCCCCTGCTCAAATACCTGGCGCAGGAACTCGGCCCGGACAAGGCCACCAGCCTCTACGTCATGCAGCTCTTTCCCGGCACCCCGGCCAAGACCATCGCCCGCCTCGCCGGCCTGCCCAAGCCGCCCAACTGCATCTGAGCCCCGCTCCCAGGTTTCCGCCATGGTCATGAAGAACATCTACCGCGACGCCGAACATCCCTTTGCCCCCTACATCCGCATCATCGGCAAGGGCAAGACCGGCGCGCGCTCGCTGACCTTCGATGAAGCGAAAGCGGCCATGGGCATGATCCTGCGCGGCGAGGTGCTGGACGTGCAGCTCGGCGCCTTCCTCATGCTGCTGCGCGTCAAGGAAGAAACGCCCGAAGAGCTGGCCGGCTTTGTCGCCGCCGCACGCGATCACATGCAGGCGCCGCGTGATATTGCCGTCGACCTCGACTGGTCCTCCTATGCCGGCAAGCGCAAGCACTATCCCTGGTTCCTGCTTGCCGTGAAGCTGCTGGTCGCCAATGGCGTGCGCGTATTCATGCACGGCGCCAGCGGCCACACCGTCAACCGTCTCTACACCGAAGATGTGCTGCCCCTGCTCAGCCTGCCGGTCTGCACCACCTGGGACGAAGTGCGTGCCCGTCTCACGGAAGGCGGCTTTGCCTACCTTTCTCTCGACCACCTGAGCCCGCCACTCGGCAACATGATCGGGCTGCGCAATGTCATGGGCCTGCGCTCGCCGGTGCACACCCTCGCCCGCCTGCTCAATCCGCTGGATGCGCCACAGGTCATGCAGGCCATCTTCCACCCCGCCTACCGCGCCTCGCACCAGGCTGCCGCCGCATTGCTCGGCTACCGCAACAGCTGCGTGATCAAGGGCGAAGGCGGCGAGATCGAGCGCAACCCCGACGGCCTCAGCCTCGCCCTGCGCATCGTGGACGGTGAAAAACAGGAAGAGGAATGGCCCATGCTCTTCGAGAGCCGCCATGCGCCCGAAGAGGCCTTTGTGCTCGAGGATTTCCTCGCCGTATGGCGCGGCGAGAAAGCGCATGAGTATGGCGAGATGGCGGTGGTCGGCACCCTCGCGCTCGCCCTGCGCACCCTGCGCCGCGCCGCCTCGCAGGACGAGGCCCTCGCCACCGCCCGCGCCTGGTGGAGCGCGCGCGATCGCGCATCTCTGCCCTGAGAGACAAACTCTCAAGCCCCTGAAAAAAATGCCCGGCACAAGGCCGGGCATTTTTTTACAGGAATAGGGCCAATGTCCCGTCCTTACTCCAGTGGCCGCGGCCGCTCGATGCCATAGCCCTGCGCAAAATCCACGCCCAGCGCGCGCAAGCGTGCCAGCGTGGCGTCATCCTCGACATTCTCGGCAATAGTCTGCACGCCGGCGTAATGCGCAAAGGCATTGATGGCGCGCAGCAACACATCGCCCTCGGCATCGTCGCCCAAGGCGCGTACAAAGGCGCCATCGATCTTCACGAAATCCAGCGGCAACCGGCGCAGCGGCTCGCCCGCGGCATGGCCGGCGCCAAAATCGTCGAGGGCAAAGCGGCAGCCGGCCTTCTTCAACTCCTGCATGAAGTCGGCGGCATCGGCGAGGTGGGCGATGGCGGCTGCCTCGGAAATCTCGAAGCAGAATTTGGCGGGCGGCAACTTGTGCCGGAGCAGGCGCTCAAAAATAAAACCCGGCGTCTGCGCATCGGCCAGCGACTGCGCGGAGAGGTTGATGGACACCATGCCCAGCCCGGCCAGGCGCTCGGGATTCTCGCGCAGCCAGCGGAAAGTGTGCTCGATCACCCAGCGGTCCACCGCCAGCATGCGCTGGTAGCGCTCCGCCGCCTGCACGAATTCGCCGGGCGGCGGCGAGACGCCCTCTTCCGGTGGCAGGCCCAGCAGGATTTCATAACCCAGCGGCGGCGCCTCCGCCGCCGCAGTGGCCGCCTGGATACGCTGGCAGCGCAGCGCGAGCCGCTCGGCCTCGAGGGCGTCGTTGAGGCGCGCCACCCACACCACCACGGCATCACGCCGCTCCTGCTCGGCCCTGGTGGGCCGATAGACCTCGATGCGGTTGCCGCCGTGACGCTGCGCCTCGGCGGAGGCATCGCCGGCGGCACGCAGCAGGCTGACGGCCGACTCGCTGGTATAGCTGACCTCCACGAGGCCGGCGCTGGCGGTCAGCTTGTAGCTTTCGCCTTCATAAGTGAGACGCAGCGCCGCCAGCTCACCCAGGCGCATGCTGAACAACTGCTGCGCCTTGGCGAGTTCACAGTCCTCCAGCAGGAGCGCGAATTCGCCGTCGCCCAGGCGGGCCACCAGCGTCCGCGGCGCCAGGGCCTTGCCCAGCAATTGCGCGACGCCGCGCAGCAAATGATCGGCCACCGCGCGCGCGCTGGCATGGATGCTGGCGAACTGGTCGAGGCTGATGCGCGCCAGCACATGGTGCGTCCGCTGGCGACGCGCGGCCTCGAGGGCGCGCTCGACCTGGCGCATGAACTCCGCGCGATTGGCCAGCCCGGTCAGGGGGTCGTGGGTGACGCGGCGCACCAGGCGTTCATAGAGCCGGTGACCGGCCTGCAGCAGCGCCTCGTCCACGAGGCCGGGCGGCGTATCGCAGACCAGGGCGTTGCCGTTGTGCATGAGACTGGCCAGCTCCTGGCGACTGAAATCCCCGGCCTTGAGACCCTGGCGATTCACGAATACAAAGCGCTCTCCCGCCTCGTCACGCCAGGCCAGGGCAAGGCGCTCGGTCGCGGCGCCGCCGCGGTGCTGCAATTCCAGCCAGTCGCCCGCCTGCAGGCGCTGCGCGCGCTCCAGCCACTTCTCCAGCCAGCGCTCGCCCCGGTCGACGCCATCCTTGCGCGCCGGCAGCACCACCCAGGTCACCGTGTCCTCCAGCAGGCGCGGCGCCCCGGCAAGTAATGGCTTGAGTTCTGCAATGGCTTGCTGCTGACGGCGCGGGTTGAGTTCGCCGCCTTCGGCCAGGCCCTGCTTGAGCAATTGCAGCACGGCGCGCAGGTCAAAGCTGCGGCGCGGGTCGGCGCCGATGGCGAGCAACTCGTCGACCAGCCCGAGATAGGCATCCCAGTTGCCGCCCCGGCCGCCCTGGCGCAGCAGGGTATTCACCAGCAGGTCGCGCCAACCGGCATCGAGCAGGGTCAGGACCGGCTGCGGCACCTTGCGGCCCGCCAGGCGGGTGTCCAGCACCTCCTGCACATGCCGCCGGGCATCGGTCAGGCGCTGCTCGCCCTCGGCCGCCAGGCAGACCCGCTCGCGATTGCGCGAGCCGGCCTGCGCCTGGGCCGCCACCAGGGGCTCAAGCTCCGGCAGGATTGTCGCGACGACCCCGGGCTCACTGTCGAAATCGCGGGCCAGGCGCAGCACCAGGGCATCAATGGCGCTGCGCTGCGCCGCGGCCAACGGCGTTTCGCGGGCGCCGAGTCGGGCCAGGGCCTCCAGCACATGACGCAAGGGGTGCACGGCCGAACTGAAAAAGGTGTCGTCACTGACCAGCGCGTGCAGCAGCGGCAATTCAAGCTGGCCCAGCCAGGACCGCGCCGCGCCCTCCTCCGGCGCCAGGGCCTCGAGCAGCGCTTCTGCGAAGGGCAGCAAGGCCAGCAGCTCGCCGGCGACGCCACTGGCGCCGGCATGCTCCACGAACTTGGCCAGGGCGGGGCGCCAGCCGTCATGGGCGCCCTTGAGCAGGGCGAATACCCGGCGCAGCTCGATGCCGTCGAAGGCGGCCGCCTCCCCCTGGCCGCGCTCCAGCGCCAGCAGCTCGCGCAGGGCGGCCAGCCCGGGTCCGGGCCGCGGCCCTGCAGGCACCGCCTCGCCTCCAGCCCGGGCCAGGAAATCAGCGGCGGTGCGCGGCGGCTGTGTATTCGCGACCGCGGTGGACACCGCCGTCGCGGGGCGCGCGGCGGCCGGCGCCCGGACCTCGGGGGCGGCTTCGAGCCGGGGCAGCACGTGGTGCTCGACCAGGGTCTTGTTGAGGAGCTCGTAAATACCGCAGAGATTGGCGAGGAGGGTTTCCTCCAGCGCCCGGTACAGCACTTTCTCGATCACCGGCGCAAAGCGCAGGTCGGCAATCACCTGCTGGAAGACGACACAGAGGGCGGCGGGGGCGAAGGGCCGGAACTGGCGATCGGGACCGCTGTGGCCGAGGGCGTCGAGCCGGGCCTGCAAGTCCTGCAGCGGCAGCCGGCAGGTCTCCTCGACGCGGGCCGCCATCACCTTGACCACCAGCCAGGCCTCGAACTGCTCGCGGTCGGCATGGGCCAGTCCCGCGACATCGTCGCTCGCGGACGGTTGCGCCAGGGAGCGCTTGAGCTCCTTGATGAAGCGGGTGCGCAGGTCGTCACGACGCTTGCGCAGCAGCGTCGCGGCCTCGAAGAACAGGCGTTGCTCGCTCGCACTGTGGGCATGCTCGGCGGCGGCCAGCAGGGCCTCGTCGGAGGCCTGGAAGAGCGGACCCAGGGAATGCGCGCAATAGTTCAGCAACTGCTGCCCGAGGCGCTCCTCGATGAGTTGCTGGGTTTCCGCGGTCAGGGCCGGCACCGGGACAGGCGCGACGCCCGCCGCGGCCAGCAGGTTGGCCACGGCGTCCGGATCGGGATTGAAGAAAGAAACGCCAAACAGGTGGCCATCGGCATGGGCAATGCGCGCCCGCAGCTCATGCGGGCGGGCGTTCTCGCCCTCGCCCAGCAGCACGCGCATGAGGATCACCTCGCCCCGGCGGAAGCCGCGTCCCTCGTCGGCGCCGTCGAGCAGCTCCAGCAGGGCGCCCCCCGAACACACGTCCCGCATCTGGCAGGCACGCTGCTTCATGCCGCGCGCAATCAGCAGGGCATTCTTCTGCAGCGGCAGGCGTGCGGCCGTGCGCTGCTCGGCGCGAGTACCAGCGTCGGTTTGTTCCGCCATACCGTCTTCCTTGCAGGCCGTCTTCCTTGCGGGCAGCCTTTTTCTTGTCGGAAGGGATAGTTGAACGGAAAAGCCTAGCGCATACAAGCTCTTGGCGCAGGCGCCGGTACAGGAATCCGGTACAGGCGGAACCCCGGAAAAACAAAACGCGCCGGCCTTCCGGCGAGCGCGCCTTGTCCCTCAGGCCGGGCGTGCGGATCGCGAGGGCGACCCATCCTTTCTGCCCCGGCAGCCCGCCCCTTGTGCCCCTGGCGGCGGGCCTCGGGAGGCACGAGCCAAAGGCGAGCGGCTTCTTCCGGCACCCGGGAACGGGAGCTCAGCGAACCGCCCGCTCCCACATCTGCAGGTAGGACTCCGCCGAGTTCATCATGCTCTCGTACATCTCCTGCTGGCCGCTGCTACGCATCCACTGCGCATAGTTCGCCATCAGGTCCGGCAGCAGGCCGTAATGCGCCATGCCGTGGTCGTTGAGGTTGAAAGTGCGGTTACCGGAAACCTGCGGGTAGAATTTCGTCCCGAACTCAGTGGTAAACGGGTAATTGAGGACAGGCACGAGCGGGTCGTCTTTAAGCGGACCGGGCATCCGGATCAACCCGTTCACGTCCGTGCCGATGCCGATGCCAGCGACGTAGCCCTTTTCTTCCGCGGCCTGCTTCATGGCCTTGAATCCCGGTGTCGCCACTTCCGGGAACCGCCGCGTGGTACGGCCAATCACGGAAATATGCCCGCCAAGACGCGCGATGCGGATGTAGTTGTAGTGGGGCGCTGACGGATCCATCTTGTTCTCATCCGTATCGCCGTGGCTGGCGACGATGCCCGAATAGCCCCGGCGCTCGGCGATATCCAGGACTGCGGACGTCATCTTCGTGCTCTCATGATCCGTATCGATCAGGATCTTCCGGTCGATCATGGCATTGATCAGCTCGCCGCCCAGCTGGGTCAGGCCGCGGCTGTTGCAGGCATTGCCGTTGGCCACCGCGGAATCATAGTGCGGCTCCAGGGGAGCCGTCAGCGCATTCACTGTGCCGGCGGCCACCGTGACGGCAGTCTTGAGGACAGGGGCCATGCTGTCGTAGCCGGGAAATATTTTCGCCGGGTCCACATTCACCAGGTCGCTGTTGATCGTCGCGCCCGCGGTTGCGGCGTCGCAGGCCTCCACGCCGAAGTAATGCCCGTTGTCCATGACGTTCCCGATATTCATCATGTCCAGGGACGGGGTGTTGATCGTCGCCCCGCCCACTTGCGTGTCGAATTTGTGGACCGGAAAAATCGAGCGGACGCCGAAGGCCTTGTACGTGTCCAGGCGACCTTTCAGCTTGTCGGCACTGCAGGAATCCAGGTCGCTGCAGTTGAAGGTTTCCGAGGCCTCGATGCCGATGACCACGGCCAGCTTGCCGTCCGCGATCACCTGTCGCGCCGCCGCCGGGTCCAGGACAATCCGGAAGAATCCCTTGCCCGGGCCGCCGCTCTGGGCGTCCACATAGTTCTGCAGGGCGTAGAGGTCATCCACCTGGCGGCGCACGCTGTCGAGCGTGTCGCAGCTCTTGCCCCCTTCTCCCAGCAAGCTGCCGAGCCTGCAGAGCACCTCGTTTTCCACGGTGTAGACCACCATCAGCCGCAGGCCCGAGAGATGTGCCCGCTCCACCCACTTGTGGTAATAGCCCGTGTGCGTGACCGACGTGTTCCAGGCGGGCCAGGCCGTGAACTGCGGCCAGCCTGCGGTATTGTGCGATGGATATCCGCCTACCGCAGTCCCCATCAGGTCCTGCTTGCCCCCCTCGCCATGGATCTCCCGGCAATCTTTCAATGCGTGAGGAGCTCCCCAGCGATGGAAGGTGTGTCCCGCGATGGAATTGCCGCCAAAGGATTCCTCTGCCGTCAGGTGCGTGTGTCCGTCGATATATCCGCGGATGCCATAGGCCCGCGTTTTCAAGGCGTCCGCGGGATTGGCGTAGCCTGGCGCCTCCACATTGAGCTGGACTTCCGGAAAGGTCGCGCACTCCGAGGCGGGCCTGGTCAGGAGGTTGAACTGTGTTTCCGTCTGCAATCCCAAGAAGCCGAAGTTGTGCGACAGGGGGGCGGACGTCCCCACATTCCTGAGGCCGTAGCGATAGCCACTGCCAGCGGCCGAGGCCGAAATCCGCCATTCGCTGCCGGTTTCAGGACCCGAGGTGGCGATCTCCAGAGAGGAGACGCGGCTGGACATGAAGCGTGCGTCGCGATCCAGCATCAGGAACTGTCCCAGTGATGCCGGCTTCAGGTAGAAACGGGAGGCGGCGGCGATATTACTCGTGCCAAAGTGGTAGCGGGTGATGCCCAGCATATCGTTGTACCGGTTCACCAGCTCTCCGTTGCCGGGAGACTGTACGACCACGCAGCGTTGCGCCAGCGAGTAGACCGCTGCTTCCTGGAGAGTGACGGCGTGGGTGACGCCGGAGATGACGAACAGCAGCGGCAGGCCGCCGACGAGGTGCAGGATCGAGCTCTTGCGCATGGGATTGACTCTCCGGGAGACAGGCCGCTCAGCGGCTGGGGCAGGGTTTGCCCCGTCATCCGGGAGTCCCTGCTCATGGTGTATTATTTGACCTATGGTAGTGTCCCGGTCCGGACCGGAGACAGCGCCGAACGAGACAGCGCGCTAAGCCAATTGCACAAGTCTCCTGCCCGCAGGCCACCCCTGCATTCCGGCTACGGCTGCTTTGCAGCCCGTCCAGGTTCCCGGTGATCGGCAAGGGGAGTGGACGCCACCTCGAAAGCGGCAAACCAGAACAAGAGCGCAAGACCATGGGTCATAACGCCGATCTCACGTCGCCGGGAGCATACAAGCGCAGCTACACCTCGCTGGAAACCGTGGTGCGCCTGCTCGCCTATGCCAAGAACCTCGGCATCCCCGTCGACGGCCTGCTCGGGTTCTATGGCATCGAATTGCGGCGGGACACCCACAAGCCCGGCTATGTCCCCGGGCACATCCTGGAAATGATGATCCTCATCGGCGCGGAATGGCGGCAACGTGCCGGCGACCCCCTGGCCGGCCTGGAAGCGGCCCTCGGCCTGGGCAACAGCTTCATGGGATTGTGGGGATTCATTGCCGAGAAGTCGGATACGCTGGGCAAGGCCATTGAAGTGGCGGGCCTTTACCAGAAGCTGCATGCCTCCACCCTGGATGCCGAGCGGCGGCACAGTCCGGGCTACCTGGACATCGTCGTGACGCCGCGCTTCAAGAGTCCCGCAGCATCCGCCCATGCGGTGGACTTCTACCTGATCCAGCTCGACAAGTTCGTCAAGCACTGCACCGGAGAGGCGCTCGGCGTCACCGACTGCGTGCACTTCCAGCACGCGGCGCCGGAAACCCCCGAGCTGCTGGCGCGCTACCGGGCCGAGTTCAACTGCCCCATCCATTTTGGCGCGACCGAGAACCTGCTGCGGCTGCCCATCGCCGCGCTGAGCCTGCCCCTGGTCACCGCCGACGCGCTGCTGCGGAATACGCTGGAGCAACACGCGCGTGACCAGCTGGCGACCTATCACCAGAAGAAGGAAGACTTTGCCGATAGCGCCCGACGCCACCTGCGCACGCTGATCGCCGGCGGACACGTATCGAAGGAAGCGCTGGCGGAATGCCTGGACATGAACCCGCGCACCCTGCACCGGAAACTGCAGGCCGCTGGCACCACCTATCGCGAGCTCTGCCACGAAGTGCGCCTGGACCTGGCCCGGCACTACCTGATGCAGCCCATGGCCCCTCTGGCGTTTATCGCCAGCCAGATCGGCTTCCAGGATCCACAGTCTTTCAGTCGGTGGTTTACGGACCAGACGGGTGAGGCCCCCAGCACGTTCCGCAGCCGGCAGGCAGTCCTCCCGGGAGATGAGGCCGGGGCCGGTAGAAAGGACAGCTGACAGCATCCCTCCTCCACGTCCTGCGAGGTCCGGCCGCGCCGTCGCCAACCGGGCATCGAAAGGGCAGAGAGCCCGGTCACCGGGGCTCAGGCGCGAAAGCGGGGGGAGAGGTTGCGCGGAGACGGCCTTGCCCAGCCGCCCGGGCGAGCGGGTGGGGAGGCGCACTCCAGTGGGAGAGATGCCGCGGAAGCGCCCCTGCGAAGCCGCCGGAACGGGCGCCTGGGCCCGGAAAACAAAAAAGCCCCAAATCCAGAGGACTTGAGGCTTTCCGGACTTCCCGGGCGAACCCTGGAAATCAATATGGCGCAGCGGACGGGACTCGAACCCGCGACCCCCGGCGTGACAGGCCGGTATTCTAACCGACTGAACTACCGCTGCTTGGTCTTGACGCTGGTGGG
>JAJFBF010000133.1 GCA_020697295.1 Moraxellaceae bacterium
GGTCGGGCTTCTGCCCGACGCTATCTCTGTTGCCGGGCTGAGGCCCGACCTACTGGTGCGGCTAATCCTGGACCAGCAGCAACTGCTGGCGTTTTTTCACCTGTTGCTTTTCGCTGACACTCACGCTGGCAACCCGACCGTCGCGGTTGGCCTTGAGCTGGTGCTCGATCTTCATGGCCTCCATGACGGCAAGCGTTTGCCCTTTCTGCACGGAGTCGCCTTCCTTGACCAGGAGCGTGACGATGGCGCCGTCCATGGGCGCGCGCAGCAGGCCGTCGCCCTCGGCATCGGCGGTCACGGCCGGCGCATGCGTGATGTCGGTGAGCATGAGGTTGCCGTTGGCGCGGTCCAGGTGCAGCGTATCGCCGTGCCAGGCGCAGGCGCAGCGGCGACGCACACCGGCCCATTCATAGTGCAGCGCATGCTCGTCGGCCTTCAGCACGGTCAGCTGGCTGTGCGTATCGCCCTGCAGCACGGTCAGGGCATCTCCCTTCAGGTGGGCGGCGAGGCTGAACAGTTTTTCGCCCAGCATCAGCTTCACCGGCGTGGCGCCGGCGAGGCCGGTATGGAAGCCGGTGCCATGGCGGCGGTGCAGGATGAGCGCGGTGGCGATGGCCAGCGATTCGGCGTCGGCCGTGGCCGGCTGAAGGCTGGGGTCGGCGCTGAAGTACTGGTCGATAAAGGCGGTGGAGGTATCGCCGGCGATGAACTGGGGCGTGCGCAACAGATTGATGAGGAACTGCTTGTTGCTGTTCACGCCGAGCAGGACGGTGTCCTCGAGGGCGCGCGCCAGCAGGCGGGCGGCGTCGGTGCGGGTGCGGCCGTAGGCGATGACCTTGGCCACCATGGGATCATAATGCGGGCTGACTTCGCCGCCGCCGACCATGCCATGGTCGATGCGCACGCCGGGCAGCTTGGCCGGGTGCCAGCGCAGCACGGGGCCGGTCTGGGGCAGGAACTGGTGGCCGGGATCCTCGGCATAGAGGCGCACTTCAATGGCGGCGCCGGTCAGCTCAATTTCATCCTGCGCCAGGGGCAGGTGTTCGCCATTGGCGACGCGCAGCTGCCACTCCACGAGGTCCTGGCCGGTGACGAGCTCGGTGACCGGGTGCTCGACCTGCAGGCGGGTGTTCATTTCCAGGAAATAGAAATGGCCCTGCGCATCAAGCAGGAATTCCACGGTGCCGGCGCCCACATAAGCGACGCTCTTCGCGGCGGCGACGGCGGCTTCGCCCATCTTCCGGCGCAGCTCGGGCGTCATCACGGGGCAGGGCGCTTCTTCCACGACCTTCTGGTGGCGGCGCTGGATGGAGCAGTCGCGCTCGCCCAGGTAGACGCAGTTGCCATGGGTGTCGCCAAACACCTGGATTTCGACATGACGCGGCGCGATCACCGCCTTCTCGAGGATGAGCTCGCCGGAGCCGAAGGCGTTTTGCGCTTCGCTGCGCGCGGTGGCGAGGGCGGCGACCAGCTCGGTCTCATGCGCCACCAGGCGCATGCCGCGGCCCCCGCCGCCGGCGGAGGCCTTGACCATGACCGGAAAGCCGATGCGGCGCGCATGCTCGACAAAGCTGGCGTCGGACTGGTCGGCGCCTTCATAGCCCGGCACGCAGGGCACGCCGGCCTCGATCATGGCGATCTTGGACAGGCGCTTGGAGCCCATGAGCTCGATGGCTTTGGGCGTCGGCCCGATGAAGGTGATGCCGTTGTCGGCGCAGGCGCGGGCAAAGGCCTCGTTCTCGGAGAGGAAGCCGTAGCCGGGGTGCACGGCATCGGCGCCGCTCTTCCGGCAAGCCTCGATGATGGCCTCGATGCGCAGATAGGAATCGGACACGCGCGCCGGGCCGATATGCACGGCTTCATCGGCCAGTTGCACATGCAGCGACTTCGCATCGGCATCGGAGAACACGGCCACGGTGCGGTAGCCCATCGCCTTCGCGGTGCGGATGACGCGAACGGCGATTTCCCCGCGATTCGCAATCAGTACCTTGGAAAATGCCATTTTGCCTTTTCTCGCTGTTGCCCTCTGGCCATGGACGGCCGGAGGCGGTGGATCACTCGGCCCATTTCGCCGGGCGCTTCTGCACGAAAGCCAGGGTGCCCTCGGCGCCCTCGGCGCCGGCCACGGCCCGCGCAAACTGCCGGGCCGCATCGTCCAGCAAGCCCTCCAGCGGCTCCTTGCCCACCCGGTGCAGCAGGGCCTTGGTGGAACGGTTGGCCTGCGGTGCGCAGCGCTTCACCTGCTCCAGCGTGGTGGCGAGCAGGGCATCGATTTCAGCGCTGTCGGCGGCCTGGTGGTGCGCGATGCCGATTTGCACCGCTTCACGGCCGTCAAAACGCGCACCCAGCAGCGCCAGCCGGCGCGCCTGGGTGAAGCCCACGCGCTGCACCACGAAGGGCGCGATCTGGGCAGGGAGAATGCCAAGGCCGGTTTCCGGCAGCGCAAACTTCGCGTCCTGCCGGGCGATGGCCACGTCGCTGACGCAGGCGAGGCCGAAGCCGCCGCCCATGACGGCGCCTTCCAGCACGGCGATCACCACCTGCGGCGCGTGGTCCACCTGCGTGATCATGTGGCCGAAGGCGCGGTTGAGCTCGGCATAGGCCTCGTCGTTGCCGCTTTCCATGGCGCGCATGCGGGCGCCGGCCATGTCCTTGATGTCGCCGCCGGCGCAGAAATGCCCGCCGGCGCCACGCAGCACCACCGCGCGGATGCTCTCGCTGTCATGGATGGCGGTGAACACGGCGCGCAGCTCCTGCGTCATCTGCAGGCTCATGGCGTTGCGCGATTCCGGACGGTTCAGCGTGACGTGGAGGACGAAGCCGTCCTCACGCAGCTGCAGGGTCTCGACTGTAGGTAGATTCATTTCAGGACTCCATTCCCACTCCCCGCTGACGGGGAGCGGGCGTCAGATCACTCGGCCTTTTTCTTCTTGCCCGGCAGGATGTTCATCAGCTTGCAGATGATGCCCAGCATGATCTCGTCGGCGCCGCCGCCGATGGAGGCCAGGCGGCCGTCGCGGTAGAGCTGGCCGGCGGGGTTGTCCCACATGAAGCCCATGCCGCCCCAGTACTGCAGGCAGGAGTCGGACACTTCGCGGATCAGGCGGCCGGCCTTGAGCTTGGCCATGGAGGCGAGCTTGGTCACGTCCTCACCGGCGATATGCGCCTCGGTGGCCTGGTAGACCAGGGCGCGCAGGCATTCGATCTCGGTCTGCAGTTCCGCCATGCGGAAATGCACGACCTGGTTGTCGATCAGCGGCAAACCAAAGGTGGTGCGCTGGCGGCAGTACTCGATGGTG
>JAJFBF010000086.1 GCA_020697295.1 Moraxellaceae bacterium
AAACCACTTCATCAAGCGCAAGATCGATCCGCAGTGCATGGACCCGCAGAAGATGGAAGCCTCGGGCAAGGAAATGCACCAGACCATCAAGCTCATGGACGGGCTCGAGTCCGACATCGCCAAGAAGATCGTCAAGGCCATCAAGGAAGCCGGCATCAAGGCCCAGGCCGCGATCCAGGGCGACAAGGTGCGCGTCACCGACAAGAAGCGCGACACCCTGCAGGACGTCATGGCCCTGCTGCGCGAACAGAAGTTCGGCGTGCCGCTGCAGTTCAATAATTTCAAGGATTGAGCTGCTGGCCGGGCTGTCCCCAGGAGGGAACTCCCTGCAGTCGCAGGCTGGGCTTCAGCCGGGAGCGCCCCGCCCGATCCTTCATCAGCCTCAATTCTGGCTGAGGCCCGACCTGCCGCTCCACCGCTTCAAGTCAGGCCTCAGCCCGACCTACCTGCTGTCGCCGAGGGCGGGGGCCCGCGCCCGCCAGATCAGGAACAGGCGCAGGTCGAATTCCAGCTGGGCATAGCCCGGCTGCATATGCTCGCAAAGCTGGTAAAAGGCGCGGTTGTGTTCCGTCTCGCGCAGATGAGCGAGCTCATGCACGACAATCATGCGCAGCAATTCCGGCGGCATCTCCCTGAAAAGGGAAGCGACACGAATCTCGCGACTGGCTACCAATCTCCCGCCATGGGGTCGTGACACCGAGGTGTGCAGGCCCAGCGCTTTCCTGACCACATCCAGGCGGCTGTCGTAGCACACCTTGTCGATCGCGGGGGCGCGGCACAAGTACTCCTGCCGGAGCTCGGCGACATAGTGGTACAGCGCCTTGTCGGTCTGCACCTCGTGCCTCCCCGGATAACGCAGCTGCAAATAGCTGCCGAGCTGGTCACTGTCCAGCAAGCGCCGGACCTGCTGCTGCAGGGCGGCGGGATAGGCGCTGATGATATCAAGCCCGGGCATGATCGCCGGCCGGCGCCACGCATGAGTTTTCTGGCATTTTCGCCACCACGCCCGCTCAACTCTCGCCGTGGCGGAAGTTGAGCGGCGTCATGCCGGTCCACTTCTTGAACACGCGCGAGAAATTGCTGCTTTCCTGGAAGCCCAGGATATAGGCGATCTCCTTGATCGATTTGTCCGTATGGCGCAGGAAGTGGATGGCGCGCTCCTCGCGCTCGACATCGAGCAATTCCTGGAAGGACGTGTCGTGCCGGCGCAGGCGGTTGCGCAAGGTTCGCTCCGACATGCCAAAGGCCTCCGCCACGTCACACATGCGCGGCAAGGGACCGTCGCCGTTCTTGAGCGTGCGTCGCACTGAATCCACGAAGGCCGTCTTGGCCAGCACCCGCCCCATGCTCTCGCTGATCTGGCTGATCAGCATGCGATGGGTGTCAGGGTCGGCGCTGGGCACGCGGCAGCCCAGCAGGTCGACGGGAATGGACACGCCATAGCTGCTCGCATTGAAGATCACATGACAATCGAAATAGTCGACATAGACGGCTGCGTGACTCGGCGCCGGATTGGCAAAGTGCAGGACCAGCTCGCGGGTGCGCTCGCCCAGGATAAGCTTCATGACATTGAAGGCGCTGAGCAGCGCGATGTCGTAAAGCAGGACAGGATCCACCCCCGGCACGTCGCTGATGATCTCCAGCACCAGCATGCGGTTGCTGCCGCGGTCCTCCTGGTGCACGAGCAGGAAAGGCGCAATCAGTCCCAGATAATCGTAGAACAGGTCGATGACCGATTGCAGGTCATGGCTGGTGAGAATGGCCGCGCCCAGGATGCCATGCGAACTGGTGCGCAGGCGTGCGGCATAGCGCAGGCCGAGGTCCGGCGCGCCGCAAAGGCGATAGCCATTGTTGAACAGCGTCACCACATCGGCGAAGGGAACCATGAGGTCGGGCGAAGCCAGGGTCCCGGCATCCAGGCCGGTGCGCGCCAGCACACGCTCGGGCGGGATACCCCAGCCCTCCTCCAGCAATTCGACGTATTTGCGCGCATAGGCCCCGAAGGTCAGGAATCGACCCGGAGACGGGACAGCGGCAAGGGCGTTCTTCGGCACGGCATGACTCTCTATTGGCATTTTTGTTGGCGCCCGCGGCCACGCGCGGCAGGGGGCCCAGTCTCACCCCGGCAGACAGGCGCCAGATTGGCCGGGACGGCGGCAAAGCGCAATCCACGGCCACTGTTCCGCCGCCTTGGCCGTACTGCCGAAAAGGTGAGGCAATGGAGCATTGACCCCTCCGGCAAATGCGGGTGTCATGGCGGGGCTTTTTGCAGGAGTCCCCCATGAGCTTTAGCAACAACCTCAGCCGCGTCATCGCCAAGTTCCAGTTCCTGCCCCCCGCGCTGCGCGCCACGGTCGTGTCCGGCATTTTCGGGCGCGTCGTGCCCTTCGTGGGCACGTCGGGCCTGCGCTACGAGGAGCTGACCCCGGAACGGGTCGTGGTATCGATCCGCAATCGCCGCCCGGTGCAGAACCATATCAAGGGCGTTCATGCCGCCGCCATGGCCCTGCTGGCCGAAACCGCCACCGGCTTTGTCGTCGGCATGAACCTGCCGGACGACAAGCTGCCCCTGATCAAGAGCCTCAAGGTGGACTACCTGAAGCGCACCCAGGGCGACATGCGCGCCGTGGCCACGCTGACACGCGAACAGGTCGAGCTCATCCGCAGTACCCCCAAGGGCGAGGTGCTGGTTCCGGTCATGGTCACCGACGAGTCCGGCGCAGAGCCCATCCGCTGCGAAATGCTCTGGGCCTGGGTGTCCAAGCGCTGAGCGAACCGGGGCCGGCCTCCCGGCCCGGGGCCTGGACGCCGGAAAGCAGGCCATCGCCAGCTTTCCGGCGGCCGGGGCCTCAGTAGTGCGGCGGCCTTTCCTCTTCCCCGCCCGCACTCTCGATATTGGAAGGCGACAGCGAGCGCAACTGGTCATAAAGAATCTGCACCTGCTGCTGCAACAGCTCGATCTGCTGCTGCTGCGCAGCGACAATGCCATTCAGGGACTCCACCAGATCGTCCTGGAAGGCCACCTTGGTTTCCAGGTTTGTCAGTCTCGCATCCATGGTTTGCTCCCCGCCTTCACCGGCCTCTGCCGGAATGCCTGAATTCTAGTACCATCCGCCCCCTCGCCACAGCCACGGCCGTCTCCATGTCCCTGTTCACCCTCCGCGATGTCACCCTCAGCTTCGGCGCCGCCCCGCTGCTGGATCATGCGAACTTCACGCTGGAACGCGGCGAACGCGTCTGCGTGGTGGGCCGCAATGGCGAGGGCAAGTCTACGCTGCTCAAGGTCGTGGAGGGCCTGCTGCTGCCGGACAGCGGCGAGGTGGTCCGCCAGAACGGCCTCAGCATCGCCAGCATGCCCCAGGAAGTGCCCACCGGCCTGGGCGGGTCGGTGTTTTCCGTGGTCGCCTCCGGCCTTGGCGAGATTGCCGACGTCCTGACGCGCTACCACGATCTCAGCGAGCGCTTTGCCCATGGCGACTTCAGCGTGCAGGACGAGCTGGCAAAGGCCCAGGAACGCCTCGACGACGGCAACGGCTGGCAGCTCAGCAACCGCGTCGAGCAGGTGCTGTCGCGCCTGGCCCTTGACGGCGAGGCCGACTTCGCCAGCCTTTCCGGCGGGCGCAAGCGCCGGGTGCTGCTCGCGCGCGCCCTGGCCGGCGAACCCGACATCCTGTTGCTGGACGAGCCTACCAACCACCTCGATGTCGGCAGCATCACCTGGATGGAAGAATTCTTCCGCACGTATCCGGGCACCGTGCTCTTCATTACCCACGACCGCAGCTTCCTGCAGGCCGTGGCCACGCGCATCATCGAGATCGACCGCGGCATGCTGCGCGATTTTCCCTGCACCTACCTGCTCTACCTCGAGCGCAAGCAGCAGCAGCTCGATGCCGAGGCGCAGGCCAGCGCCCTTTTCGACAAGAAGCTTGCCCAGGAAGAGGTGTGGATCCGCCAGGGCATCAAGGCCCGCCGCACCCGCAACGAAGGCCGCGTGCGCGCCCTCAAGGCGCTGCGCGAAGAGCGCGCCGCCCGCCGCGAGCGCAGCGGCAACGTCCAGCTCTCGGTGGGAGAAGGCGAGAAGTCCGGCAAGCTGGTGCTGGAAGCCGAGAACATCTCCCTCAGCCTGGGCGGCAAGAAGCTCATCGACAATTTCTCGGTGAGCGTGATGCGTGGCGACAAGATCGGCCTTATCGGCGACAACGGCGTCGGCAAGACCACGCTGGTGCGCGCCCTGCTCCATGAAATCCCAGTCGATGCCGGCCAGGTCCGCCATGGCACCAAGCTCGAGGTCGCCTACTTCGACCAGCTGCGCGCCCAGCTCGACGAGGAGAAATCCGTGCTCGAGAACGTCGCCCAGGGCTCCGACTTCATCGAGATCAAGGGTGAGCGCAAGCATGCGCTGTCCTATCTGCAGGACTTCCTGTTCTCGCCGCAGCGCGCCCGCACGCCGGTGAAGGCCCTGTCCGGCGGCGAGCGCAACCGCCTGCTGCTGGCCCGCCTCTTCACCCGTCCCGCCAACCTGCTGGTGATGGACGAACCTACCAATGACCTCGACGTGGAAACCCTGGAGCTGCTCGAGGAGCTGCTGGTGAACTACGGCGGCACCCTGCTGCTGATCAGCCATGACCGTGCCTTCCTCAACAACGTGGTGAGCAGTACCTGGGCCTTCGAGGGCGAGGGCTGCATCCGCGAGTACGTGGGTGGCTACGACGACTGGCTGCGCCAGCGCACCCCGCGGGGCAAGGAACCGGTCCGCGCCGACAAGTCCGGCGCCGAGGCCCGCCCGGCCGCTGCCGCCAAGCCGCGCAAGAAGTTGAGCTACAAGGAGCAGCGCGAGCTCGAGGCGCTGCCGGAAAGCATCGCCGCCCTCGAGGCCGAGCAAGCCCGGCTGCAGGCGCAGCTGAGCGATGCCACCGTCTTTGCCCGCGCTCCGGAAGAAGCCGCCGCCGCCGTGCACCGCCTCGCCCTCATCGACGCCGAGCTGCTCGGGCTGCTGGAGCGCTGGGACGCACTGGAAAACCAGTAGGCCCGGCCCTCTGCCCAGGCAGCAGGCCAGGGCAGGCCCAGGGCGGCCAGCCCTCCCTCCAAAGTCGCAGGCCGCCGGCGCCGGGGCCACGGGAGCCGCAGCTGCCAGGGCGGCGGCCCGGTCGCCACGGTTTCAGTCCGGCAGGCAGGCGGGTATCATCGGGCGGCCGCGGCCGCGGCGCCTGCGCCCATAAAACAAGAATCCGGCCGCCACAGGAGAGTGACATGCGTCGTCAGCTTACCGGTCTTGCCCTGTCCACCCTGCTGCTTGCAGGCTGCTCCAGCACACCCGGGCCCCAGGCCGGCGGCCTTTATCACGCCCCCGCGCGCGCCTACTCGCTGTCCCTCGACAGTGCCGCCTTCCGTGGTGAGGTCACGCTGACCGAGCAATGCGACAAGAATGGCGGCTCCCTCAACATCTGGGACACCGCCAACCGCTTCTTCCGCATCGACTACCTGAAGACCGGCGAACACCCCATGGCGGATGTGCCGAGCTTCGCTTCCGAGCGCACCATCGCCGAGCAGGTGCTGAGCAACTACCTGCGCGACGTGCTGCCGGACATGCCCAACATCGACGATGCCCAGCCCATGCTCCAGGAGTTCGTGGATACCGGTCGCGGCAACGCCATGTTCGCCGTGGTCAGCCTGAAGATGAAGCGCAGCGCCCTGCCCGAGGGCGTCAGCAATCCGCGCTTCTACTACGGCTTCCTGGTCTTCCCTCGTGGCGACATGGTCTACGTGGTGCAGCATCGCGCCGACACCTACCAGCCCGACAACATGAAGACCGTGCTGTCCGGCTTGCGCCAGGACATGCTCGTCCCGGGCGTGCTGCGTCCGGTGGCCGCCGTCGATGATGGCAGCCAGGCCTGCCAGTAGACGGCGTCCCGGAGACCGATGAGCATCTGCCAGCCCCTTCCGCCCGATGCGCGCGCCCTGCTCGAGGCGGAAGCCCGTACCGAGATGCGCCACCTCGAGGGCTGGCAGTTGCGGCGCCGCGACAACATCTGGCTGCTGGAGAAGACCTACGTCACTGCCGATTTCCGGCAATCCCTGGCGCTGGCCGAGCGCATTGCGCGCCTGGCCGAGGCCGAGCAGCACCACCCCGAGATCACCCTGGCCTGGGGCCGCTGCACCGTGCGCTGGTGGACCACTCGCCTGGGCGGCCTGCACGCCAATGACGTACGCATGGCGGCCGCCTGCGATGAGTACCTGTACGGCGAGTGAGCCCTTGAAGCTGTGATGAACATGCCGCAAGACCGGCAGCCAGCGGTTTACCCCGCATCGCCGGCACCTGCGCCTTCCCCGGCTTCCTGCAAGTGGACAGGAAAGCCCATAAAAAAACCGGCCTGGGCCGGTTTTTTTTTATATTACAGCAGCGCTTCGGGCGGCAGGTCGACTCAGGCGTGATACTGCCCGGAGAGCTCGTGCACGGCATCGATAAAAGCGCCGGCATTTGCCGGGTCCACCTTCTGGTCGATGCCGTGGCCCAGGTTGAAGACATGGCCGTTGCCGGCGCCGAAGGAGGCCAGGATACGCCCCACCTCGGCACGGATCTTTTCCGGGCGCGCAAACAGGAAGCTGGGATCCATATTGCCCTGCAGCGCCACCTTGTCGCCCACCTGTGCGCGCACCTGGCCAATATCGGCAGTCCAGTCGAGGCCCATGGCGTCCGCGCCGGCATTCGCGATGTCGGCGACCCACTGCCCGCCACCCTTGGTGAACAGGATCACCGGCACGCGCCGGCCTTCATTTTCCCGTATCAGCCCGGCGACGATCTTCTGCATATAGGCCAGCGAGAACTCGCGGTAATGCGGGCCCGGCAGCACGCCGCCCCAGGTATCGAAGATCTGCACGGCCTGGGCGCCGGCACGGATCTGCGCATTCAGGTAGTCGATGACCGAGAGCGCGATCTTGTCGAGCAATGCATGCGCGAGTTCCGGCGTGTCGTAGACCATGCGCTTGAGATGATGGAAATCACGCGAGGAGCCCCCCTCGACCATATAGGTGGCCAATGTCCAGGGACTGCCGGAAAAGCCGATCAGGGGCACGCTGCCACCCAGCGCGGCGCGGATCGTTTTCACCGCCGCCATCACGTAGTCGAGGTCGCGTGCGGAGTCGGGCACCGGTAGCGCCGCGATCTCGGCCTCGGTGCGTACCGTCTTGCGAAAGCGCGGCCCTTCGCCCGCCTCAAAATACAGGCCAAGACCCATCGCGTCCGGAATGGTCAGGATGTCGGAGAACAGGATGGCCGCATCCAGGGCATAGCGGCGCAGCGGCTGCAGCGTGACCTCGCAGGCCAGCTCGGGGCTCTTGCACAGGGCCAGGAAATCGCCCGCCTCGGCGCGCGTGGCACGGTATTCCGGCAGGTAGCGGCCGGCCTGGCGCATCATCCAGACAGGCGTGACATCCACGGGCTGGCGCAGCAGGGCGCGCAGGAAGCGGTCGTTCTTGAGTTCGGTCATGACAGGGTCCGGAAAAGCGAAGGGCGCATTGTAGCGACGTGGCGGCCAACTTTCCCCCCTCTCCCGGCCGGGCGCCCCACGCCAGGCTTATAACGAAACGGAGCAAGGATATCTCGAATGCCTATTTTGGCATTGGCTCCAGTTTGCGTACGGTAGCGCCTGCCCCAAGGAGCCCCGCATGAAACCCCGTCGTCTCGACCTTGAAGCCACCCAGGCCGCCGAACATGACCGCCTTGGCATTCCGCCACTGGAAGTCAGCGTCACCCATCCGGGGCCCCACCCCTTTCGCCGTGACCTGCTCCTGCTGGTCGGGCTGCCGCTGCTTGCCCTGGTGGCCTATGGCCTCGGCCACCAGCTGCTGCCGGCCGGCTGGCAGCCCGTGGTCGACCAGGTGGCGCACAGCCTCGGCCAGGAGGCCTTCTGGCTGGCCGTCGCCGTCGGCCTGTTCGCGCAGATCATCGATGGCGCGCTCGGCATGGCCTACGGCATCACCGCCACCACCTTCCTGCTCACCACCGGGGTGCCCCCGGCGGCGGCCTCGGCCTCGGTGCACATGGCGGAAATCTTCACGACCGGCTTCTCGGGACTCTCGCACTGGCGCTTCGGCAACGTCGACAAGGCGCTGTTCAAGCGCCTGCTCATCCCCGGCATCGTGGGCGTGGTCGTTGGCGCCTTCGTCATCACCAGCATCGATGGCAAGGCCATCAAGCCCTGGATCTCGGCCTACCTCGTGATCATGGGCCTCTATGTACTGAGCAAGGCCTTCCGTACGATCAAGAAGCGCAAGGAGCCGCCCAAGCACATTGCCGCCCTGGCCCTCACCGGCGGCTTCGTGGACTCTGTGGGCGGCGGCGGCTGGGGGCCGGTGGTGACAACCTCGCTGATCGGCACCGGCCATGATCCCCGCACCACCATCGGCTCGGTGAACGCGGCGGAATTCTTCCTGTCGCTGGCCGGCGGCATTTCCTTTGCCTTCCTGATCGGCTTCACCTACTGGGAAGTCATCGCCGGCCTCGTGGTGGGCGGGCTGTTTGCGGCGCCCTTCGCCGCCTGGCTCTGCCGCCACCTGAAGGCCCGCACCCTGCTGATCCTGGTGGGCGTGCTGATTTCCGTCATCAGCAGCTTCAACCTCTGGAAAGCGCTGGCCTGACAAGCCTGGCGGCAAGGGGGGATGACTGCCGCCGCTCTCCGCCGCCGCGGGCGCCAGGCCCGCTTGGCGGGAGCGCGCCGGGACCAGCATGCAAAAGGATGCCGGCCCACCGCGCTTCCTGCACGCCCTCCTGCCGCAGCTGCAGCTATTGCGGAACCTGTGACGAGACCTCAAGGGCCGCCGAGTCGGTAGTTGCGGCGCCTGCCTCACCCAGCGCGAGGCGATCCGCAGGATCCAGCCGCTGCGCATCCCCACTCAGGGCGTAGTCGAAAAACTTCAGCAGGCGGGGCGCGGCCGTAGGGCGAAAGCGGCCGAAGGCCTCGGTGTGCCCGCCGCCGCCCAGGGTCCACAGCAGCTTGGGCGCGCCTGCCGCCGCATAGAGGCGGTCGCTGTGCGTGGCTGGCACCACCGTGTCACGGTCACCATGGATGAGCAGCAGCGGCACCGGCGCGATGGCCTCCGGCACCGGACCGAGTCCCGGGCTCACGATCAGCGGACTGAAGGGCCATAGCAAATAACCCAGCACCGGCACTTGCAGGATTTTCTCGCGGCCGATGCGGGCATAGCTGCTGAAGGCGGAGTCGGCGACCACGGCGCGCAGGCCAGGCAGCTTCTCGCGTCCCGCCAGGGCGAGCGCATTGGCCCCGCCCAGGCTTTGCCCGAAGAGGATCATCCGCTCCGGGTCCACGTCCGGGCGCGAGCGCGCGTAGCGCCACATGGCCTGCGCATCCTCATACACGCCCCGGCGCGAAGGCGACCCCAGGGACAGGCCATAGCCGCGATAGTCGGCGATCAACACGTTGTAGCCGGCCGCCGGCAGCCAGCTCACATACAGCACATGCGAGGTGAGGTTCTGCGCATTGCCGTGCAGGAACACCACCGTGCCCCTGGCCTCGCCCTCGGCCTTCAGGAACCAGCCGTGCAGGCGCAGGCCGTCCGTACTCGCGATCCAGACATCCTCATGCGGGATCGAGTAGCCAACCTGCGCCTCGTAATCCTTGCGATCGGGATAGTAGAAAAGCCCGTTGGCGCAACCCGCCAGCCACAGCGGTAACAGCAAGACCCCCAACACCCCCAACACCCTAGAACACCACCGCATCAATCACTCCCTCCTCACCCAACTTACCCTAATTACCCTACCTGCCTTGCCCTGCTTGCCCTGCTTGCCAAAACCGGGGCAGCCCGACAGCCAATCACCCCACCTACCGAGGCGAAGCCGCCGGCCACAGACCAATGGCCCTGCCGGGGCCCACGAAAAGTCTTGGGCGATGGGTGGGATGTGTTCTTGCCGGAGGCGAGGACACGTCCCGCCCAGCGCCCGAAACATCACAGAAGGTCAGTGCAGGAACAAACCCAGCGTCCGAAACCACACGAAGATCCAAATCAGGAGCCACAGCCAGCGCCCGAAACACCACAAAAGACAGGAGCCGCCCATGCCCTGGCCCATGCCCCCAAACACCTGACCCGCTACCCCCACTCTGCCGCAAAGAAAAAGCCCGCGGCAAGCGGGCTTTTTTACGACGTCAGATCAACGCAACAATCAGACCTCGAGATAATCCAGGATGCCCTCGGCAGCCTGCCGACCTTCCCAGATGGCCGTCACCACAAGATCCGAGCCACGCACCATGTCGCCGCCGGCAAAGACCTTGGCATTGGCAGTCTGGAACTTGTACTGCTGCTGCTCGGGCGCTGTCACGCGACCGCTGCCGTCAGTCTTGATGGCGTGCTGCTCGAACCAGGGCGCCGGGCTCGGACGGAAGCCGAAGGCCAGGATGACGGCATCAGCCGGCAGCACCTGCTCGGAGCCGGGGATGGGCTCGGGCGAACGGCGGCCACGCGCATCCGGCTCGCCAAGACGAGTCTCGACCACTTTCACGCCCGTCACGCCCTTCCCGTCGCCGACGATGGCCACCGGCTGGCGGTTGAACAGGAACTCCACGCCTTCCTCACGCGCATTCTTCACCTCGCGGCGCGAACCCGGCATGTTCTCCTCGTCGCGGCGGTAGGCGCAGCTCACGCTGGCCGCGCCCTGGCGGATGGAGGTGCGGTTGCAGTCCATGGCGGTGTCACCGCCGCCCAGGACCACCACGCGCTTGCCTTCCATGCTCACGTAATCAGCCGCGTTCTTCTCGAAGCCCAGGCAGCGGTTGACGTTGGAGATCAGGAAATCCAGCGCGTCATGCACGCCCGGCAGGTCCTCGCCGGGAAAGCCGCCGGACATGTAGGTGTAAGTGCCCATGCCGAGGAACACGGCATCGAACTCGGACAGGAGCTGCTCGAAAGAGATGTCCTTGCCGATCTCGGTATTCAAGCGGAACTCGATGCCCATACCCTCGAAGATCTCGCGGCGGCGGGACATCACGCTCTTTTCCATCTTGAACTCGGGGATGCCGAAGGTCAGCAGGCCACCGATTTCCGGGTACTTGTCGAAGACCACCGGCTTGACGCCGTTGCGCACCAGCACGTCGGCGCAGCCGAGGCCGGCGGGGCCGGCGCCGATGATGGCGACGCGCTTGTCCGTCCACGTCACCTGCGACATGTCGGGACGCCAGCCCATGGCAAAGGCGGTGTCGACGATGTACTTCTCGGTGCTGCCGATGGTGACCGCGCCGAAGCCGTCATTCAGCGTGCAGGCGCCCTCGCAAAGACGGTCCTGCGGGCAGACGCGACCGCAAACTTCCGGCAGGGTGTTGGTCTGGTGGCAGAGCTCGGCGGCCTGGAACAGGTTGCCTTCCGAGACCAGCTTCAGCCAGTTGGGAATGTAGTTGTGGACCGGGCACTTCCACTCGCAGTAGGGATTG
>JAJFBF010000134.1 GCA_020697295.1 Moraxellaceae bacterium
GCCATCTCGACCACGAGCACGATGAAGATGCCGAACCAGAGCAAATCGATGCCGGCTGCCTGCACCGCCGGCATGATCACCGAGGTGGTGAGCAGCACGATCGAGATGCCGTCGAGGAAGCAGCCCAGGATGATGAACAGCACGGTCAGCGCCGTGATCAGGCCCCAGGCCGGCAGCTTTTCGCCGGCGATCCATTCGGCCAGCGCCGCCGGCAGGCCGGTGAAGCTCATCGCGGAGGTCAGGAAGGCGGCGCCCAGCAGGATGAAGAAGATCATCGTGGAGGTGCGCACCGCGCCCAGCAAGCTGTCGATGAAGGTGGCGCGGTTCAGCAGGCCCGAGAAGGCCGCGATGATCAGCGCGCCGACGACGCCGATGGCGGCCGCTTCGGTGGCCGTGGCGTAGCCGGCATAGATGGAGCCGATCACGCCGACGATCAGCAGCACCACCGGCACCAGCCGGGAGGACGCTTTCATCTTCTGCGCGAAGGTGGTGGTGATGCCGCTCGCGGGAATCCGGTCCTTGTGCAGCAGGGACCACACCATCACGTAGCCGGAGAACAGGGCCATCAGCATCAGCCCGGGCAGCACGCCGGCGATGAACAGGCGCGCCACTGACACCTGGGCCGCCACGCCGTAGACGATCATGATGATCGAGGGCGGGATCAGCAGGCCGAGCGTGCCGGAGCCGGCCAGGGAGCCGAGGGAAATGCCTTCCGGATAGCCCCGGGACTTCAGCTCCGGCAGCGAGATGCGGCCGATGGTCGCGGCGGTGGCCGCGGACGAGCCGCTGACGGCCGCGAAGATCCCGCAACCCAGCACGTTGACGTGCAGCAGGCGGCCGGGCAGCCGCTCCACCCAGGGCGCGAGGCCGGCGAACATGTCGTCGGACAGGCGCGTGCGAAACAGGATCTCGCCCATCCAGATGAACAGCGGCAGCGCCGTCATGGTCCAGCTCGCGCTGGACGCCCACGACGTCGTCGCCAGGATGGAGCCGACGGGCGCGTCGGCGAACAGCATGCCGACGATGCCGACGGCCAGCAGCGCGGGGGCGATCCAGACGCCGAGCCCGAGCAGCAGGAACAGCGCGAAGACCAGGACGGCGGAGATCAGTTGCAGTTCCATCATTCGCTCATTTCGGCGTTGTCGCTCAGCTCGAACCGGCGGTGCTGCAGCACGCACACCAGCCGTTCGGCAAAGGCCACGACCAGCAGGATCGAGCCCAACGCCATGGGCAGTTGCGGCAGCCACAGCGGCACCGGCACCAGCCCCTGCGAAACTTCCTTGAAGTTGTAGCTCTCCAGCACGAAGGCGACGCAGTACCAGGCCAGGAAGGCGGCCAGGGCGAGGCCGATGACGCTGGCCACGACTTCCAGCACGTGCTGCGCTGATGCGGAGAGGAAGCGGGTGAAGACCTGCACCCGGATGTGCGCGCCGCAGTGCAGCGCGTAGGGAAGGCCGAAGAAGCCGGCCGCCGCCATGGCCCAGGCGGCGAACTCCTCGGCATCCCGCACGGTGGTGCCAAGGTTGCGCGCGACCACCTGCGCCAGGATCAGCCCGCAGATCAGGACCAGCGAGGCCGCGGACAGCAGGCCCGAGGCCAGGTACAGGCGGTGCAGCGCGCGCATCGGCTTACTTCAGCTTGTCGACGAGGGCCTTGCCGTCGGCGCCGGCCTTCTTGACCCACTCGTCGGCCATGGTGGCGCCGATCTTGGCCAGGTCGGGCGCCATGGCCGCCGGCATCGGGCCGACGGTCATGCCGTTCTTGGCCAGCGTCTGCGTCAGCGTCGACGTCTGCTTGCGGGCTTCGTCCCAGCCGCGCTTTTCGGCGGCGGCCGCGGCGTCCATCACGGCCTTCTGCGAGGCGGGCGACAGCTTGGCGAACGCGCGCGCATTCACCATCGTCACGTTCTTCGGGATGAAGGCCTGCACGTCGTAGTAGTACTTGGAGAAGTCCCAGGCCTGCGAGTCGACGCCGGTCGCCGGCGAGGTGATCATCGCCTCGATCAGGCCGGTGCCGAAGGCTTGCGGCACATCGCCCGAGTTCACCGTGGTGGGCGACGCGCCCATCAGCTCCACCATGCGCGACGTGGCGGCGTTGTAGGCGCGGAACTTCATGCCCTTGAAGTCGGCCATCGACTTGACCGGCACCTTGGTGTAGATGCCCTGGGGCGGCCACGGCACGCTGTACAGCAGCTTGATGCCCTGCTTGGCCAGGCGCTGTTCGATGCCGGGCTTGCTGGCCTGCCACAGCTTCCATGCGCTGTCGAAGTCGCGCGCCATCAGCGGCACGGCGTCGGCCTCGAACATCGCGTCCTCGTTGCCCAGCACCGAGATCAGCACGTCGCCCACCGGCACCTGGCCGGTCTGCACCGCGCGCTTGAGGTCCGGGCGCTTGAACAGCACCGAGTTGGAGTGGACCTTGATCTCCAGTTCGCCCTTGGTGGCCTTGGCGACGTCGGCGGCGAACTCCTTGGCCACGCCGGTGATGTAGTTGCCGTCCGGCTGTTCGGCGGACATGTTCCACTTCTCCGCGGCATGCGCGGACGTCATTCCCATGCAAAGCACGGCGACGGTGGACAGAAGGTGGCGTCGATTCAAGATCATTTCAGCTCTCCTAATAAAGAGGGGTCAGCCCAGCCGCCACAGCAGCTGGAAGGTGTAGACATCGGCGGCGGGCACGCCAAGCGTTTCGGCCAGCAGCCGCGCCTGCGTGCGCGCTGCTTCGGGCCGCGAGGCTTCGAGCATGACCAGGGCGTCGGCGGGCGCCGGTACCGCGTCGGCGGTGACGGGCGTCGACAGGTGGGCGTCGGTCTGCAGGACGCTGGCCCGCACCATGAATTCTTCCTGCGTGGTCGCGGCGGCGCGCTTCGTCAGCAGCGGCAGCGCGCCGGGCTCCGCCAGCTTGGCCTGCGGGACCACGAACAGGGCCAGTGCGCCGCCCTCGCCCTCGCCCGTCTCCAGCGTCAGCTTGCCGACCCGTCGCTGGGTACCGCGCATGCGCTTGAAATTCTCCAGCGACCACGGCGTCTGGTTGGCGAAGGCGCGCGCGTAGGGCTCGGACTGGAACACGCCCAGGGTGTCGGTGTAGTACAGGGCCAGGTATGGCCGGGGGCAGTCCCCGACGGCGGCAAAGCGGCGCGCGCTCTGGAAGCCCGGAATGGCCACGCGCTCCTGCATGTGCTCGCGGTCGTACCAGCGGTTGCGGGCGGCCGGCCCGTCCAACAAAGAAAAATGGCGCGCGGCCATCAACTAATCTGATGATCCGGGTAATCCCGGGTCGGCCGACTCAGGAACTGGCGCTGATCGGCGACCAGGGGTCTGGCACAGCGGTTGCGCTGGGCAGGCGCGCTACGTGCGCCGGCAGGCTGCGCGCGAAATCCTGCGCCGTCTGCTGCGCCTGCGCGGCGATCTGCTGGAACAGCGGAGTTTCCGGTCCTGCCCGGTAGGAACAAACCAGCGGCATGTCCGGCATCTCCATGTCGAGCTTGAGCATCTGCACGTCTCCGTTGGCCAGTTCGCGCTGGATGATGGCCGGCGGGATCATGGCCAGCCCGAAGCCGTCCACCACGAGCCGGACCATGGCCGACACGGATGTCATGCAGTTCACATGCACCCGTCGGCCCACCTGCTCGTCGAGCAGCCGCTCGAGGAAACGATGCGGGCCGGAATTGCGCGAGAAGCTCAGCACGGGAAAATTCGCCAGGTCAGCCAGGGTCAGCAGTTCGCCATGCAGGTTAAGTGAGGTCGCGCCCACCCAGCGCATGGGGAAGTCGCACAGCGCGATGTTCTGCACGTTGGCGCCAAGCACGTTGTCGGTCTGCAGGATCAGGTCCAGGTTGCCCTTGCCGAACTGCTCGATGAGCTTGATGGTGGTGTCGCCGGCCAGCTCCACCTCCAGTTGAGGCCAGGTCCGGTGGATCCGGGTCATGAGGTCCGGAAACCAAGAGTGGATGATCGACTCGATGACGCCGATGCGGACCACGCCGGTGAAGAGCGCGCGGTCCTTCAGGCTGTCCACCATCTCGTGCGCGGTCCGCACGATGCGGTCGGCGAAGACCAGCGCCTTGCCACCTTCGTGTGTCAGCGTCACCTCGCGGTCGCCGCGGTCGAACAGGCGCACGCCAAGCTCCTGCTCGAGCGTGGCGAGGCGGCTGGACACGGCGGCCTGGGTGGTGTGCAGCTTCTCCGCCGTCATCCGGAAATTGCGCAGCTTGGCCAGCCAGACGAAGGTTTCCAGGAAGCGCAGGTTCATGGGCGCATCGTAGCGCGCCGGGGTGCCTCGCTACCCGCCGAACCCGCCCTCATCGAGGAACCGCTGCTCCTCGGCCGACGTCGCGCGCCCCAGGACCGCATTGCGATGCGGAAACCGCTGGAACCGCTCGATGATGTCCCGGTGCTCCACCGCATAGCGCAGCGTATCGGTGG
>JAJFBF010000135.1 GCA_020697295.1 Moraxellaceae bacterium
GTCAAGCCGCTGGACGGCATGGGCGGCAGCGGCATCTTCCGCCTGCAGGCCGGCGGCCCCAACATCGGCGCGACGCTGGAGACCATGACGCTGCACGGCACGCGCCCGGTGATGGCGCAGCGCTACATCCCCGAGATCCGGGACGGCGACAAGCGCATCCTCATGGTCAACGGCGAGCCCGTGCCCTATGTGCTGGCGCGCATCCCGCAGGGCGACGAGATCCGCGGCAACATCGCCGCCGGCGGCCGTGGTGAACCGCGCCCGCTCTCCGAGAGCGACCGCCGTATCGCGGCACGCGTCGGCCCCGAGCTGAAGAAGCGCGGCCTGGTCTTTGTCGGTCTCGACGTGATCGGGGACTACCTGACCGAGATCAATGTCACCAGCCCGACCTGCGTGCGCGAGATCGACGCGCAGTACCACACCGGCATCGGCGACCACCTGATCGCCACCATCGAGCAGCTGCGCCGGGGCTGAGCTGCTTTTGTGGGTCAGGCTTCAGCCTGACTGCCGTGATTGCGCCAGCGCCGTCGTCGGGCTGAAGCCTGACCCACAAACCGCACCTTGGTGACCTCTCCGACAATGCCGACCTCGCAAGATTCCCTGCAGGACCAGCTCACCGCCGACATACGCCGTACGTTGTCACAAGCCCGCATCGTGCCGACGCCGCTGCCCGACTGCGCTGGCCTGCAGCTCTACCTGCTCGCCGCCGACTTCCCGCAGGAAGCGCTCTCGCCCGCGGAAATGCACGCCGCCCTGCACGAGCCGGCCTACTGGATCTTCTGCTGGGCCTCGGGCCTGGCGCTGGCGCGCCGCATCCTGCGCGAGCCGGAGCTCGTGCGCGGCCGCAAGGTGCTGGATTTCGGCACCGGCTCCGGCGTCGTCGCCTGCGCCGCGGCGCTCGCCGGTGCCCGTGAAGTCGTCGCCTGCGACATCGATCCCGCCTCGCTCACCGCCACCGCCGCCAATGCCGCGCTCAACGGCGTGACCCTGCGCCTGGCCGGTGATTTTTTCGCCCTTGCCGAAGACTTCGACCTGGTGCTGGCGGCCGACGTGCTCTACGACCGCGCCAACCACCATTTTCTCGATGCCTTCCTGGAGCGGGCTCCCGAGGTGCTGGTGGCCGATTCGCGCGTGAAGAACCTGTCCGTGCCGCGTTACGCCCTGGTCGGCGCGGAAGATGCCGAAACCCTGCCCGACCTCAACGAGTTCGACGAGTTCCGCCGCGTGCGCTTCTATCACGGCCAGCGCTGACTTCTCGGCGACCGACACTTCCGCTGCACAAGCTCATCAATAAGCCCCGGCTTTATGTAAAGAATGTGCGCCCTGCATGGACAAGCCCCGGGGCCGCAGGCAGACTTTCGACTGATGGCCTGCCCATAACACTAAAAACGCATGTCCGCTTCCGCCGCCGTTTCCACCTCAGACCGACTGAGCTTCACGATCTTCATGGCCGTGGTGCTGCACGTCATTCTGATTTTCGGCGTGGTGTTCACGGCACCGCAGGTGGAAATGCCGCATGTGATGGAAGTCACCCTGGCCCAGCACAAGAGCAGGAAGGCCGATAAGAACGCCGACTTCCTCGCCGACGCCAACCAGCAGGGCAGCGGCACCCGCGAGAAGGCGGAGCTCATCACCAGCCCGCAGCAGTCGCGCTTCCACGCCGACACCATCAACGAAATCCAGCCGGAAGAGCAGCTCGCCCGCCGCGAGGCCTCCATGGCCGAGCAGAAGCAGGTGCTGACCACCACCGCCAACACCGACCGCCGGTACAACAACCGCAAGGCCCAGCAGTTGCGCAAGGAGCAGAGCGAGCTGCGTGAAGCCCAGCTCGCCATGGCCTGGCAGTCCGAGGATATCTCCAGCCTGGAAGCCCGGCTGGCGGCCAAGAAACAGGCCTATGCCAAACGCCCGCGCGTGCGCGCCGTCTCCACCATCTCCACCAAATTCGATCGTGATGCCGCCTATGTCGATGCCTTTCGCTCGCGCGTCGAGGAAGTCGGCAACAAGAACTACCCGCAGCGTGCGCGCGACCGGAAGATCTACGGCAATGTGCGTCTCATGGTGTCCATCCTCGCCACCGGCGAGGTCAGGGAAGTGAAGGTGCTGAAGTCCTCCGGCCACTCCATCCTGGACGAGGCGGCCAAACAGAGCGTGCGCCTAGCCGCGCCCTTCCAGCCTTTCCCGGCGGCGATCCGCCGCGACACCGATATCCTGCAGATCATCCGCACCTGGAAATTCGCGGAACGGCTCTCCTCGGAAAGCTGAGCCGTTTCAGGCAATAAAAAAGCCGGCTGCAGCCGGCTTTTTTATTCGGAACACGCGTTTACCAGTTCAGGGCCTTCTGTTGCGCCTTGATCAGGTCACCGATGCCCTTCTCCGCCAGCGCCAGCATGGCGTCGGTTTCGGCGCGGCTGAACGGTTTGCCCTCGGCGGTGCCCTGCACTTCCACGAAGCCTCCCTGCTGCGTCATCACCACGTTCATGTCGGTTTCGCAGGCGGAGTCTTCCGGATAGTCGAGGTCCAGCACCGGATGGCCCTCGTACATGCCCACCGACACCGCGGCAATCAGGCCGGTGAGCGGGTCGTTCTTGATGGTCTTCTTCTCCAGCATGAAGGAGAGCGCGTCGACCAGCGCCACGCAACCGCCGGTGATGCTGGCCGTGCGGGTGCCGCCATCGGCCTGGATGACGTCGCAGTCGATGGTGATGGTGTTCTCGCCGAGTTTCTTCAGGTCGACGCAGGCGCGCAGGCTGCGGCCGATCAGGCGCTGGATCTCCAGCGTGCGCCCGCCCTGTTTGCCGCGGGCGGCCTCGCGGTCGGAGCGGGTATGGGTGGAACGCGGCAGCATGCCGTATTCGGCGGTGATCCAGCCCTCGCCCTTGCCCTTGAGGAAACGCGGCACGCTGTTGTCAACGCTGGCGGTGCACAGCACCTTGGTGTCGCCGAACTCCACCAGCACCGATCCTTCGGCATGACGGGTGTAGTGGCGGGTGATGGTGACAGGACGCAGCTGGTCAAGGGCACGGCCGGAAGGACGCATGGAGGGCTCCGCGGGGAAATTCAAAGGGCGGCAGTATAACGAGGGTCGGCTAAGGCGAACATCGCAGATGGGGTACACTCCGGCGATAACGTGTTCCTTGCACAGACCCAGGGTTTTCGTAGGTCGGACTTCAGTCCGACAGCAGC
>JAJFBF010000087.1 GCA_020697295.1 Moraxellaceae bacterium
CACCGCCACCGCCACCGCCACCGCCACCGCCACCGCCACCGCCACCGCCACCGCCACCGCCACCGCCACCGCCACCGCCACCGCCACCGCCACCGCCACAGCCACAGCCACAGCCACAGCCACAGCCACCATCGCCGCCACAGCCACCACCGCCTGTGCTCGATGTCTCTGCCGCTTGCCCGCCGGCAAGGGTTTCCCTCGCCCGGCCGGGCGAGTGATACTCGCCAGCCCTGTTACCTGCACCGGGCCTGTGGCCCCAAGGACGCGGCGCCATGAAAAACTTCCTGATAGCGGCAGGCCTCGGACTGCTTCTCGCCCTGCCGGCCGCGGCGGCAAGCCCGGACGAGCCGGAAAAGCGCAAGTTGATCGCCCAGATCATGCAGAAGGTCAACCTGAAGCGGGTGTCCGAGATGCAGATGGCCGGGATGATGGCGATGATCCAGGGCCAGGTGCCCAAGATGGTGGCTGACGCCGGCGTGCCCGCGGCGCAGCGCGAGAAGGCGAGCGGCATCCTGCGCGCCAATCTCGGTGCGCTGCAGGGCCAGATGACCACGATCATTCTGGATGTGACGGCGGACTCCTATGCCAATACCTTCACCGTGGCGGAGCTGAAGGAGCTGCTGGCCTTCTACAACACGCCCACTGGCAACAAGCTCATGCAGGAATTGCCGCGGCTGCAGGGCGAGGGCATGAAGGTGGGTCAGGAAGCCGGCAAGCGCCTGTTCATGGAGGCGACCTGCAACAGCTTCGCCAGATTCCGCAAGGAAGGCATCCGCACCACGCGCACGCCGCCCTGTAAATAAGCCGCGCCGGCCGTGACGGCGTCAGGGCGCGCCGGGCGCTGGTCGGAGAAGCGGGCACGCAGGGCCCCTTTTCGCTTCTCCCTGCCGCCGGGCTCTGCTTGAATCACGGAACCGGCCGGTCATTCGCCAATTGCCGGTCGTCCAGCAGAGATTCCCGATGACTTCAGCCCAGGCCCGCTACGTTTCCCGCGTCGCCAACGAAACCTACGGCCACTCGCGCCGCCTCCTGCCCGAGCAGCCCTGGTGGAACAATCTCGATCCGGCCTTCCACAAGTACCCGGACGATTTCTATCTCGACCTCCGGACGCAGGCCATGGTCGAGGCCACCGCCGCTGTCGACGTCGGCATTCGCACCGCCGCCGCCACGCTGGCCCTGACCATGGCGCTGCCGACCACCCTGAGCCCGTCCCTGCTGCGGCACGACCACGCGCAATGGGACCACTACAAGGCCCTGGCCGACGGCCATGACGCCAAAAAGTCGTTTCCGCGGCCGCGCCAGGCGGTCAACGTGCGCAAGCACAAGCCGCCGCTGCTCGAGTACCGGCCCGAGGATGGCAGCGTCGAGGTGCTGTCGTTCGAGAGCCAGTTCCAGCCGCTCAATCCCGGCATGCGCGAGCATTACGCGCGCTTCCGGCGCAACCGCATCGCCTGGGCCGAGCACTGGCGCCACGACGGCCCGCCGCGTCCGACCATCTGCCTCATCCACGGCTATGTCGCCGATCCTTACTGGGTGAACAGCCGCTTCATGGCGCTGCCCTGGTTCTACAAGATGGGCTTCAACGTGTTGCTGTACACCTTGCCCTTCCACGGCCGGCGCAAGGAATGGTTTGCGCCGGTGAGCGGGCATGGCGTGTTTTCCTATGGCCTCTGCCATATCAATGAAACCATCGCGCATGCCGTGCACGACTTCCGCCTCTTCCTCGATTATCTCGAGGGCACGGGGGTGCCGCAGTTCGGCGTGACCGGCATCTCGCTGGGCGGCTACACCACCTCGCTGCTGGCCGCGGTCGAGGATCGCCTGGCCTTTGCCGTGCCCAACGTCCCGCTCGCCAGCCTTATCGATCTCGTGCTGGAGTGGTTTCCGGTGGCGCCGGTGGTGAAGGCGGCGCTGCGCGCCACCGGCACCAGCGTCCAGGAGGCGCGGCATGTGACGGCCATGTGCAGTCCGCTCACCTACAAGCCGCTGCTGCCCAAGAACCGCCTCATGATTGTCGGCGGCGCCGGTGACCGCTTTGCCCCGCCCAAGCACACGCGCCTGATCTGGGATCACTGGGACCACCCGCGCCTGCACTGGTTTCCGGGCAATCACCTGATCCATCTCGACCAGGGCCGCTACCTCAAGGAAATGGCGCGCTTCCTGCGCGGCATCGGCTTTGACCGTGGCTGAGGCAGGCGGGCGCGGATTTTTATGCTCGGAATAATGAATGTTTTTTCATCGCGAATGGCCGGCCGCCAATCCTGGCAGGGGTGCGGTTGCACCGGTGTTGCTCGCCGGCTGTGTCCGGCCCTGGCCCAGGGAACAGGCGGAAAATCATGATGAGAAAAATCCTTGCCGGGACGGCGCTGGGCTGGCTGCTCCTGAGTTCGATAGCACAGGCTGGTACGGCCGAACTGGTGGTGTTGCTGCACGGCCTGGCGCGATCGGCGGGCTCGATGGAGACAATGGCGGACTCGCTGGCGGCGGCAGGCTTCGAGGTGTGCAATGTGGACTATCCCTCCACCGCGTCACCGATCGAGTCCCTGGCGGTCGGCGAGGTCTTGCCCGCCATCCAGGCCTGCACCGGGGCGGTGCCCCGCCGGGTCAGCTTTGTCAGTCATTCCATGGGCGGCATCCTGGTGCGCCAGTTGAAGGCGTCGGCCGGCCAGCTCGACTTCGGCCGTGTCGTGATGCTGGGTCCGCCGAATGGCGGCAGTGAAGTGGTCGACAAGCTGGGCGGATTGCCGCCCTTTGCCTGGATCAACGGACCGGCGGGCCTGCAGCTCGGCACGGGGCCGGGCTCGGTGCCCCGTGCACTGGGCGCGACCGACCTCGACGTGGGCATCATCGCCGGGCGGCGCTCGATCAACCGGGTGTTGTCCCTGCTCATTCCCGGGGTCGATGACGGCAAGGTGTCGATTGAAAATGCCAAGCTTGCCGGCATGCGCGATTTCCTGATCGTGCCGGTCAGCCATCCCTTCCTGATGAAGGACAGGGAAGTGATCCGGCAAACCATCCGCTTCCTGCAAGCCGGATCCTTTGATCACGGCCAGCGGGCAAAGGCGGACGACGGGCAGTCGGCTCACCTTGCGGAAGGAGAAGTCGCGATGACTGCGGATGTCCGCCCTGGCGTGCCTGTATTAAAGTGACGGCCCGAGTCGACGTCTGGCTTGCCGGGGCATGGGCAAGGTGGAGCCTGCTTGATTGGTCAGGGCCGGCGCTTTCATCCGGGAGTCTTGTCTCGCTGGCGGGACGCCGCCCCGACTCAAACCAACGTGTCATTGAGCTGAATAGCATGAGCCTGTTTGACTACTACATTCCCGAGCCCGCATTGCGTTGCCCGGCCTGTACCGCCCCCCTGGCCGACTGGCAGGGAACGGGTGGCCCCAAGGCCCTGCTTGTCTGGAAGCAGGGGGTGCGTTCGCCGGTTGACCAGCTGGCGGAAGGTGACGGTCGCCTGGAGGCAGAGGCCCTGGCGGCGGTTCACCTGCCGAATGTGTTCAGGATTTATACGGCCTGCTGCAGCAAGCGCTTCTTCGTCGAAGCCATCGGGCGCGCACCCAACGGCACCTGGTCCTCGACCGAGCTCATCACGGTCAATAACGCCCAGCGCGACAAGGACGAGCGCATGGAAGACTTCAAGGCGCGCCTGCGCTGGCTGCAAGGCGGCCACCACTAGCCTGCTGGTTTGGCCGGCGCCGGTCGGTCGTCGCGGGCATGGCGGCGTGTGAATCCGTCGGCCCGGGCCTGCGGGAGCGCGGACGCTGGAATTGCGCGGCTTTCGGGCGCCGGGCGCACTTTCCTGCCCCGGATGAGGTATCGTGTACCCATTAACAAAGGAAACTTGCCATGGCCAAGCCTAATTACCAGTTCGAAAAACGGCAGCGCGAGCTGGAAAAGAAGAAGAAAAAGGCCGAGAAAGAGAAGCGCAAGGCGCCTGCGGCCGGGGAGCCGACGCCGCCCGCCGAGAATCCCGTCGAGGATGTGCCGCCGGCGCCTTGAGGGCGTGGCCGCGACTGGCGCGGAAGACAATAGAAAAGGGCGCATTGCGCCCTTTTTCTTTTGGTGGAGGCTTTCTTATTTCAGGAAGCCCTTGAGCAGGGAGGCGCCCTGCGCCAGCAGGTCCTGAGGGTTGGCCGACAGCGTGCCGCCCGGTGACAGCTTGTCGACCAGGCCGGGCAGATGCTGCGCCACCAGGCCCGACAGTTGCTGCGGGTCGATGCCGAACTGTTGGGCAAGAGCCGCCACTTGCGGATTGCCCAGCGCCTGCGTGATCTGTTCGGCGCTGACCGGCAGGTTCGGGCCGTTGCCCATCCAGCTCTGGACGATGTCGCCCAAGCCCCCTGCCTTCAGTTTGGCCAGGAGACCGTCAAGGCCGCCGCTCTGCGTCAGCAGGCCCTGCACGATCTGCATGATGTCCGGCTGGCCGCCACCGGCGCCGCCCAGAACACCGCCCAACTGCTTGCCCATCTCGTCAAGGAATCCCATAGCGTTCTCCCGGTCATTATCTGCGAAGGAAATCAGTGTACGCCTTGGCGGCAAGGGCGTCAGTCTCGGCGGGCTGATGCCGGGCGCGGCGTTGTGGCGGGCGGTGCGGGCGAACGGAATGGCGTAGCAGACGTGCGCTGGTGTGTCGGGCTGGGCGCCCCCGGCTGAAGCCCGACCTACAGGCGACCTGTGGGCGGCGGGGGGCTGTAGGGCGGCACCGTGCCGGGGCCCCGGGGCAGTGGTAGCATTCGCGCCCATGCGCCTCGCTGACCTTCACCAACACCTCGCCGCCCTCGGCGCCCTGCCTGTCCATCGCGACCGGATGCTGCGCGCCTGGCTGCAAGGCAAGCCGCTGGACGCCGGCACACGGCGCCAGCCGGCCGAGAATGTGCTGCCGCTGTCACTGCGCCAGGGCCTGCCACACTTGCAGGAGATGCTGGACGGCCTGGCGCGAGTGTCCGCCGAGCATCCGGGCGCCGACGGCTCCGCGCGCCTGCTCGTCGACCTCGCCGACGGGCAGATGGTGGAAAGCGTGCTGCTGCCGCGCGACGGCGTCTGTGTGTCTTCGCAGGTGGGCTGCGCCGTGGCTTGCCGCTTCTGCATGACCGGCAAGAGCGGCCTGCTGCGCCAGGTGTCGAGTCTGGAAATCATCGCCCAGGTGGTGCTGGCGCGCCGCCGCCGCCCGGTGAAAAAAGTGGTGTTCATGGGCATGGGCGAGCCCGGGCACAACCTCGACAATGTGCTGGAGGCCATCGACGTGCTGGGCACCGATGGTGGCATCGGCCACAAGAACCTGGTGTTCTCGACGGTGGGCGATCTGCGCGTGTTCGAGCGACTGCCGCAACTGCGGGTGAAGCCGGCGCTGGCGCTGTCGCTGCACACCACGAAGGCGGCGCTGCGCGAGCACCTGCTGCCGAAGGCGCCGCGCATCGATCCGGCCGAGCTGGTGGAACTGGGCGAAGTGTATGCGCGCCAGGTGGGCTACCCGATCCAGTACCAGTGGACGCTGCTCAAGGGCATCAACGATGGCCAGGACGAGCTGGACGGGATCCTGCGCCTGCTCAAGGGCAAGTACGCCGTGCTGAACCTGATTCCGTTCAACAGTCTCGAGGGCGGTGGCGCGGACGACGACAATTATCAGCGTCCCGACGGCGCCCGCATCGTCGAGATGGTGCACTACCTGCACAGCCGGGGCGTGCTGACCAAGGTGCGCAACAGCGCCGGCCAGGATGTGGCGGGCGGCTGTGGCCAGTTGCGCGCACGGGCTGTGGAGCTGGTCAACACCACCCGCCTGCAGTCGTCGTCACGCTGAGGGAGGACCAATGAAAAACCGGCGCAGCCTGCTGCGTTACGCCTGGGCCGCTCCCTGTTCGGCGCTGGGACTGCTGCTGGCGCCGCTATGCTGGCGCCACGGCTCGGCGCAGGTGGTCTCGGGCGTGCTGGAGCTGGCGCTGGGGCCCGCGCCCTACCGCGGCCGGCTGCGCTTCCATGCCATCACCCTGGGGCATGTGATCGTCGGCACCGACCCGGTGGCGCTGGCGCAATTGCGCGCCCACGAGTTCGTGCATGTGCGGCAATACGAGCGCTGGGGCCCGCTGTTTATCCCGGCCTATCTGGGCGCTGGCCTTTACCAGTGGCTGCGGGGTAAAAATCCGCATCGCGACAATTATTTCGAGATCCAGGCGCGCGAACAGGGCGACGAGCCCCGCATCGGCGCTTCCCCCGGGCCGCGGCCTGACTGAAGGATGCTTCATGACCACCGGAATCGATCACGACCGCCGCCGCCTGCTTGGCGCCACTGCCGTCGCCGGCATTGCCCTGCTCGGGGCCGGCGGCTGCCAGGCGCGGGATGCGCTGCCGCGCACGCTGGCCTTCGCCTCGCTGGACGAGGCCGCGGGCGAGCTGGCGCGCATGGCGCAGGCCCCGGCGCTGGACGCCGCCCCGGGCTGGAGCTGGGCGCAGACGCTGGTGCATTGCGCGCAGAGCATCGAGTATTCGCTGGCCGGCTTTCCGGTCATGAAGCCGGCCTTGTTCCGGCGCACCGTGGGACCTGCCGCCTTCCGGGCCTTTGCCTGGCGCGGGCGCATGTCACATGACCTCGCCGAGCCCATCCCCGGCGCCCCGGCGCTGGCCCCCGCCCAGGATGTGGCGATCGCCACGGCGCGGCTGCAAGGCGCGCTGCAGGCCTTCCGGCAGGCCACGGGGCCGCTGCGTCCGCACTTTGCCTATGGCGAGCTGAGCAAGGCGGAATACGAGCTCGCCCATGCCCTGCACCTGGCCAACCATTTTTCCGCCTTCATGCCGCGCGCCTGAGTGAAGACGGCTGCTCACGCCAGTCCAGGTGGCCTTCCAGGTCCCCCCGGGCTGGCCACGGAAGCTTGCCGGAGTGAGGCCGTAACCATCTTATCTCCCGATTTTTCCACCCCGCCGGAAGCCACTGCCGAATGAACCTTGCCATCAAGCTGACCCTCGCCGCCGCCGGGCTCTTTCTCTTCGTCGGCCTGATTGGCGGCGTGCTGAAATACCGCGGCATCATGACCAGCCCCTCGCACCGGGCGCACCCGTATATCGATGTCGCGCACCGGGCGGCGCTGATGTACAGCTTCGCCGCGCTGGTGATGGCGGAGCTGCTGCGCTACAGCCCGTATCCGGTGTCCGTGCAGCTGGTGATCACGGGCGTGCCCCTGTTCTTTTTCGCCACCGCCATCGGCCAGTATTTCCGGCTCGGCCTGCTGGGCGGCCCCACCAACCAGTTCCGCGAGCGCAACTTCAACACCACCTGGGGCATGGCGCTGCTGATCGTGGGCGAGCTGGGCGGCATCGGCGCGATTGTCTGGGGCTTCATCGTGACGCAGTTCCTCGCCTGAAGGGGCGCGGGACGGCACACTGGCAGGGCGCTTCCGGCATGGGGCCGGAAGTCATCAAGGAGAGAGTGTATGGCGACGACCCGCGGTCGTGACGTGGAAAAGGAATACTCCCGGGCCGAGTTCGTGGCCAAGCTCCGGCGCCTGGCGGATGCCCTCGAGGCGGACGAGCGCTTTGAGATCCAGATCGCCGGCGAGCGCATTTATGTGCCGGTGCGCGCCGTGTTCACCGTCGAGCACGAACGTTCCGGGGATGAGGAAGAAATCGAGTTCCAGCTCAGGTGGAGCCTGGAAGAGTAGCGGTCGCTGCGCCCGTCCGGTGCAGCCAATGCCAAGCAGGGGAATCAGATGAGAGCGAAGACAGTGGCAAGGGGGCTTCTGGTGCTGGCGATCCTGGCCCTGCCGGTGCTGGCGGAAACGCGCCCGGTGGACGGCGCCGGCGTGTTCATGAAGCTCTATGCGAGCCTGTGCGTGCAGGCCGGGGGACGGCCGGAGATCGTGGCCGAGGCCATGGCCCAGTCCGGCATCCAGGCCTTGCCGGCGGAGGAGGCCCGCTTCTTCCTGCGCGACAAGCCGGGCACTGTCTGGCCGGTGCAGGATGCCTCTGGCGTCTACCGCGTGGCGCAGCAGGCGGACGGCACCTGTGCCATTTTCGCGCAGCGCACCAACGCGGTGGCGCTGGACAAGACCTTTGCCGACTTCATCCGGGAGTTGCCGGCCAAGCCGCCGTTCCGGATGGTCAGGACCGCCGACGAGCGCAAGACCCACGACGGGGTCGCCACCCACTACCAGGCCTTCCAGTTCGGCATTCCCGGCGAAGCGGGCTCCTTCCTGTTTGCGCTGACCACCTCTCCCAGCGTGACCAGTGCCGTGCAGGCGCTGGCCTCGTTCTCGCGCGTGTCCGAGGGCATCCCGGCCCCGGCCGGGAAGTGAGCCGCTGCGCCCCGGCAGCGGCTCACCGTTGCCGGGGCGGCAGTGGCCTCCCTCTCCGCCCTGAATCGCAAGGTCGCCGGACAACAGGCCGGGCTTGAGCGGCCGGGGCATCAAGCCCGGGCGGCACAGGCGCCCTGTGGACAGGCCTCGCTGCCGGCACATTGCGGGACGGAAGCCTTGCGTCATTCCGGCGGCCCCTGCGAGTATCGCCTCCTTCCCTTCACAAGATGGGTCATGGCCTTTCGGGGCGGTGGGCCAGGCGTCGTGGCATTCCCCTTCCGCACTGACCTGCGGCCCGGCCGAAGGGGCTGCCATGGGCGTTCCGGACTCCGGCGACAGGATTTGAAATGAGTGTTATCCGGCAAATTTTGGTGTTCGTTGTGGTGCTGGCGGTTTTCGCCAACCTGCAGACGGTGGCGGGCATGCTGCTGATGCCCCTGGTCGCGGATACGGTGGTGCCGGCCTCCGGGTTGAGCCTGCTGGTCGGCGTGGTGATCGTGGTCCTGGCCGGAGTGCTGCCGGGGGCGGCCCTGGCCTTTTTCCGGGACCGGGTGCGACCCTTCCGGGCGGTCATCGGCGTGGCCTACCTGCTGTCCACGCTGATGGTGGCGGCGGGCGCCCGGCCGCTGGCCCCGGCGTTGTTCTGCTTGTTTATCTATACGTTGCTCCTCCTCGGCGGAGCGACGTTCGTGGTGGGGAGCCGGAGGGCGCTGGCGCGACGTCCTTCCGGCGCCTGAGCCAGCCGGGCGGGCCGATTTGCCAGGGCTTTTGCCTCTGCATTCGTGCAGGGTGTCGACTGGCGGGCGCGCAAAGGCAGGCAGAGCTTGCCTGGGGCGGCGGTGGCAGCCATCCGGGCCGCCGTTGCCGGACGGACTGGATAGCTGGGCAGGGGCGCCGGTCTCGTCGAGAATGGACGAGGCGGTCGGGTGAGACGGGGTCGCATTACCGTGACCAAATTTACAGAGCTGGCGTCCAGTGGACGCAGCGGGAGCAGGCAAGTGGGATTTGTGTGGCGGTGGTGGGCGCTGGTGGCGGCGGTCTGGGCGACGGGAGCCTACGGCGTGGAAGTCCCGGTGATCGAGAACGCGGGGTATGCCCTGTGCGCGCGCGAGGCCAAGGATGCCTCGACGGTCGGGCGCCTGATCCTGGTGTTCAAGGAGACTCGCGCCCAGATCGAGGCCAGTCCGGACATCTCGCCCTTTGCGCGGCGCCTGGCGAACGATTTTTTTCGTGCTCAGGAGGCCGGCAAGTTCCCGAGCTATATTCACTTTGCACAGGACCGCTTCAAGTCCTGCCTGCGCGATCAAAAAGTGAATCTGGAGGTAACAGACCTGCAGATGTTTGTTTGCCTGACCCGAATCGATATCCCCTTCTATTTTTACATGATGAAGCAGGCCGGGGTGCCGGTGCCGGAGGCTGTGGCCAAGGTCGAGCAGGGGCTCCAGGGGTGGCACTATCCTCCCGGGCTGGTTGCGAAGCTGGCAGAGCCGGCCATGGCGGCTCGCGATATCAATGACGTTGAAAAACTCCAGTTTTTCCTGCTGAACACCTGCCTGCTGCCGGCCGCGGAAGTGCGGGGCTACTACGGGGTTCCGGACACTGTTGAGCCGGCGACGGGAGAATAGGGCCGGCTGGAGCCCCCGGACTGCAAGGCATGGCCTGGGCTCTTTTCCGGGTCGGCAGGCGATGCCCGGCCACAAAGGGGCCCTTCGCCTGGCACGAGGGGCAGCGTTCAGCCGCCGGACTGCAGGGGCGCAGAGGGATTCGGCCCCTTTCGCCGGGAGCAGGCGGCGGCAAGCCCCCTTCTGGCCGGGCGGCGTCCCTCCCCGATTCTCCGGACCTCCCCCCGCATGTACCCGGCCCAAAGCGCCCGCCGGCACGGCTTTCCCCTGCCTTTTGGCCCCGAATCCGCTAGAATGCGGCCCCCCGCCTTTCCCATATCCTTGTTGAGGTAGTGATGTTCAGCAACGTGACCCTTGCCGGCTTTGATCCCGAACTGGCCCAGGCCATCGCCCAGGAAGAGGCCCGCCAGGAAGACCATATCGAGCTCATCGCCTCCGAGAACTACTGCTCCCCGGCCGTCATGGAAGCCCAGGGCAGCAAGCTCACCAACAAGTACGCGGAAGGCTATCCTGGCAAGCGCTACTACGGCGGCTGCGAGTACGTCGACATTGTCGAGCAGCTCGCCATCGACCGCGCCAAGGCCCTGTTCGGCGCCGACTACGCCAACGTGCAGCCGCATGCCGGCTCCCAGGCCAACGGCGCCGTCTATCTTGCGCTGCTGAATGCCGGCGATACCGTGCTCGGCATGAGCCTGGCCCATGGCGGCCACCTCACCCACGGCGCCAAGGTGAATTTCTCCGGCAAGACATACAACGCCGTGCAGTACGGCCTCAACACCGAGACCGGCGAAGTCGATTACGACGAAGTCGAGCGCCTGGCGCTGGAGCACAAGCCGCGCATGATCGTCGCCGGCTTCTCCGCTTATTCCCGCGTGATGGACTGGCAGCGTTTCCGTGACATCGCCGACAAGGTCGGTGCCTACCTGATGGTGGACATGGCGCACGTGGCCGGCCTCGTCGCCGCCGGCGTGTACCCCAACCCGGTGCAGATCGCCGACGTCACCACCACCACCACGCACAAGACCCTGCGCGGCCCGCGTTCCGGCCTGATCCTGGCCAGGAAGAACGAAGAAATCGAAAAGAAGCTGCAGAGCGCCGTGTTCCCCGGCATCCAGGGCGGCCCGCTCGAGCACGTCATCGCCGCCAAGGCCGTGGCCTTCAAGGAAGCGATGGCGCCCGAGTTCAAGACCTACCAGGCCCAGGTGGTG